>JBBRUD010000004.1:0-80338 GCA_038248065.1 Desulfovibrionales bacterium
TGATCGTTTCCACCGTTAGCATCTCCTTTTCTTCCCTCCTGCCTCATGTTCAAAGGCAAGATAGGAGTTCGCAGACGGGGGTCAAAATTCGGCGCGGTTTTCCTCAAGAGGGGGTCAATATTGCACGCTGTTCAACACCATGACCCCGGAGGACGGAATATCCCGGACGGCGGTCGTCAGGGCAGTCAGGGGGATATTCGGGCTCTCGTGGTTGAGGTGCGGCGCATCGGGGGCAACATCAATCAGGCCGTGAAGCTGGCCCAGACCATGAAGACGCGCAAGAACTTCTTCGGACGCCCCGTGAACTACGACCGGGAGTTGGCACAGGTGTGGGCCGAGGTAAAGCGGCTGGTGGAATTGTTGGAAAGCGTTATGAAACGGCCATGATCATAAAATGCCTCTCCAAGAAAGGACCGGTCTTCGGTCGTCTCATTGATTACTTCCGCCGCTACCATGGTCCCGAAGCTGCGCGGCTGCCTGAGCCGCGCGGATTTAATCTCCTGGCCGATCCTGAGCGTTATCACGAGGTGTTGGCGGAATTCCTGCGTAATTTTAAGGAATTCCATAGCCGCCGTAGAAATGGCGTGGTCTGCTACCACGAAATCCTTTCGCCCTCACCGGTTGAGGTGGACAAACTGTTTGCGGCAGCCGGTGACGATCCCGAACACATGGCTACGGTGGAGAACCAGGTGGTGGCGATGCTCTACGACCTAGGCGAGAAATGGCTTTCAGAGCGCGCGCCCGATGCGCTGGGCTTCATGCAGGTGCACGGACCGGATGAGGACGCGCCGCACTTCCACACGCACGTGTTGCTGTCCGGCAACAAGATTGCCAGTGAGCAGGCCATTTCCCTGCGCAAGCCGGAATTCTTGAAGGTTCGCGACACTTTATGGGAGTACACACGCGAACGATACCCCGAGATCGGTCTATTCCAGTTCGACCGCACCAAGAAGAAGGAATTCGTCCGCGAGAAGTCCCAGCGCCGCAGCAACGAAAAGAAGCGCGAGAAACGCAGCAAAACCCCTTCTCAAAAGACTCTCACTGCCGCTCGGGCTCGTGGCCTGCTCCAAAGCTGCCGCAGCCAGGAAGAGTTCGTGACGGCGCTGAAGGAGAGCGGCCTAGAGCACTACACGCGTGGCCAGACGGAGGGGCTGACGGACACGACGACCGGGCAAAAGTATCGGCTCACTACCTTGGGAGTCCTGGCTGAGTGGCAAACGCGTGGCCGAGAATGGGCGGTAGAGGCAGATGCTGTGCGAGAACTGGGGGAGGTGCGGGAAGTGCTTCAGATTTCGGCAAAAAGAGACCGAAATAGGTGACATAGAAGAGGGAAGCCAACAGTAACAACGGGGCATACATTCAAGGTGTCGTTCTCGCTTTCATAGGTATCACCTTTGCCCCGGCCCTCAAGGCGTCCAGGTAACCCGCCCACCATTCAAGAAGTTTGCGCCGATCCGACAGATATTGTGCTCGGTCATAGGCCTGGCTGACAGAATTCCCCTGGAGATGGGCAAGCGCTGCCTCGATAACATGGTGCGCCCACCCGGCTTCCCGGCTCATGGTGGAGAACGTAGAGCGGAATCCGTGAGCGCAATGCTGTTCTGCCCCAAAGCCCATCTTCCGAAGTGCCATGTTCATGGCCATGTCTGAGATGGGGCGCTCTCCCCCTCTGGAGTTGGGGAACACGAACTTCCGATTCCCGGTCAAATCCCGGAGCCCGTCAAGGATCGCCACGGCCTGAGGGGCCAGCGGGATGAGGTGGTCACGGCGTAGCTTGGTCTTGGCTCCTGGGATAATCCAGAGATTGCCATGAGGACCATCCAAACTGATTTCGCTCCACTCCATCTTACGGGCTTCGCCAGGGCGAGCGCCGGTCAAAGCTGTGATCTGGAGGCAACCGCGAACGAGCTGCGACCCCATGTAGCCCCAGACAGACCGAAGCAAGCGCCCAACTCCTACTGGTTCCACGATGGCCGCTCGATGAACAGTGATCGCGGGGGCTAAGGCCTTGGCGATGGCCGCCGCAGGGTTCGCGTTCGTCAACTGCGCGGCGATGGCGTAGCAGAAAACATTGTCCGCGAGGCCACGGAGTCTGTGGGCGGTTTCGTGCTTGCCCTCCGCCTCTAGGGCTTGAAATGCTCCCAACAGTGCTGATGGGGATACATCGTCGATCAATGTATCCCCAAAACTCGGAAAGAGATGCTTTTCCAGGCGCTTAAGAGCCTTCTCCGTATGGCCTGGGCTCCACCGCCGGGACTGGTTTTCAATCCAGCGGCGGGCCACCGACTCGAAGGTGTTAGCGGCACTGGCTGCTTGGATATCGCATATAGCCTTATCATGCTTACGTTTTTCTCCAGGGTCCACGCCAGCGGCGACCATGGAGCGAGCCTCGTCGCGCAACTGCCGGGCCTGTTTCAGGCTCACGTCTGGCCACAGCCCAAAGACCATCCGGCGCTCGGTGTCCCCAAAACGGTACTTGAATCTCCAAGATTTCCCACCGGTAGTTAGCACCTCCAGAAAGAGGCCGCCCCCATCGTACAATCTGAGGGAAGCCGCGCCAGGCTTGGCATTTCTTATTTGAGCATCGGTCAGTGGGGGGACTTTTTTCGGCATGGTGGCACCATTTTGGGGATACATATTTTTGGGGACATCTGACTCACCATTATTAAGGCGGTAAAGACTGCTTCCCCCAACATGTCCCCACATGTGTCCCCAAAAAAGTCGGATGTCAACGGACCTAAAAAGAAGAAGCCGGACGATCTCTCGCCCGGCTTCTTAATGATTCTCAGGGTTTATGGCTTTGTTTGGCCTTCCCTGGACTATGCGGTGGTGCCGAAGAGGGGACTCGAACCCCTATGGGCTTTCGCCCGCCACCCCCTCAAGATGGTGTGTCTACCAGTTCCACCACTTCGGCGAGATCAATTTATTGCTTTGGTTGCTCGGTCGGAGCCGGAACCTTGCTTTCTTCAAAAAGCGAAGCGGGCTTCTTGTTTTCCGCCGGTGTGGCTTTCTGCTCGATGACGGGCGCGCCGTCCATCACGGACTTGGCAGCCCGGCGTTCCGCACTGGAGATGTAATTGTAATACAGCGATGTCACCAGAAACAGCGCTCCAAACAACGCGGTCAGTTTCACCAGCAGGCCGCCGGCGCCGGCGCTGCCGAAAACAGAGCCGCTGCCGCCGCCGAAAATCACCCCCATGCCTTCCTTGCCGGACTGCAAAAGCACCAGCACAACGACAAGCACGCAGGCGATAATGTGAACAGTAGCGATTATGTTACTCAAAACGTGTAACTCCGTTTTCTACAAACCAGACCGTCAGGCGGTCACAATGCGCGAGAAGCTGTCCGCGTTCAAGGCCGCACCACCTACCAAGACTCCGTCAACATTGTCAAGCGCCATTATTTCAGCGGCGTTCTCCGGTTTCACCGAACCGCCGTATTGAATGCACACCTCAGAGCCACTATCCCCCAGTTTTTCCTGGATAATTTTGCGGATCAGGGCATGGGCCTCAAGAATTTCCTTGGATCCGGCCGTAAGGCCGGATCCAATGGCCCACACGGGCTCATAGGCGATAACCAGACGATCCGGGGAGATATCTTGAGTCACGCCCGCCAGACCCGCATCCATCTGGCGGCGCACCACGGCTTCCAAATGGCCCGCCTTGCGCTCCTCGAGTTGTTCCCCCACGCATAGAATCATGGACAGTCCGTTAGCCAAGCCGAAAGCCACCTTTTTGCCCACAAATTCGTCTGATTCACCAAAGATATTGCGGCGCTCTGAATGCCCGGCAAGGGCATAAGCACATCCCGCGTCAAGAAGCATCTCCGGCGCGATTTCCCCCGTAAAGGCCCCCTGGGTCGAGGGATAGAAGTTCTGGCCGCCCAGAGCGAAGCCAGGGACCTTCTTGATGGCTTTGCGAACACCGCGCAGGGCCGTGAACGGCGGAAAGATGAGCACCTCGCGTCCGGCGGGCACTCGTCCTTTCAGGGCACCGACCAGATCCTCCGCAGTCTGCTTGGCTTCTTTGCTGGTCTTGTACATCTTCCAGTTGGCCGCCATGAGCTTTTTCATTTGCCGCACTCCCTCAGGGCTTTAAACGCCGGTAGTTCTTTACCTTCCATGAATTCCAGCGACGCGCCGCCACCGGTGGAGATAAAAGTCATCTTTGAGGCCAGGCCCGAAGCATGCACCGCCGCGTCGGTGTCGCCGCCGCCGATGACGGTCACAGCATCCAGACCGGCCAGAACCCTGGCCACGGACAACGTGCCCTCGGCAAAGGCCGGATTCTCGAAAGCGCCCATGGGGCCGTTCCAGACCACGGTCTTGGCCGAAGCCAGCACCTGGGCGAAGAAGGCGTTGGTAGCCGGGCCGACATCCAGGGACACGGCATCGGCAGGCACGGCGTCGGCGGCGCACACGCCCGAAGTAGTCATCTCGGCCAAGGGCTTGCCCGCATCCAGTGAAATGATGAAATCCTTGGGCAGAGCGATGGTCACGCCCTTTTCCTTGCCCAGGGCCAGGATGGAGCGGGCCTCGTCCAGAAGGTTGTCCTCCACCAGGGATTTGCCCGTGGGCAACCCCTGGGCTTTGAGGAAGGTGTTGGCCATGGCTCCGCCGATGATCAGGCTGTCCACCTTGCCCAGCAGATGCTTGAGCACGGCCAGTTTGGAGGACACCTTTGCCCCGCCGGTAACAGCCACGAAGGGACGCACCGGATTTTCAAGAGCCTTGCCCAGGAACTCCCACTCCTTCTTGAGCAGAAGGCCGCCGCAGCAAGATTTCATGATGGCCGGGAAGCCCGTCACCGAGGCGTGGGGCCGGTGAGCCGTGCCAAAGGCGTCGTTGACGTACATTTCGCCCAGCTTGGCCACGGCCTTGGCGAATTCAGGATCACCGGCCTCTTCGCCCGGGTGGAAGCGCAGGTTTTCGAGCATCAGGATTTCACCTGGCTTGAGGGCTGCCGCCATGGCCTCGGTTTCCGGGCCCAGGCAGTCGGGAGCCATGGCCACAGGACGGCCAAGGAGTTCCGCCAGCCGCTTGGCCGCCGGGGCAAGCGAAAATTTGGCATCGGGTTTGCCCTTGGCCTTGCCCAGATGGGAACACAGCACCAGGGACGCGCCCTTGTCCAGGGCCAGCTTCAGGGTCGGCAGGCTGGCCCGGATGCGGGTGTCATCGGTGATGACCCCGTTGTTTTGCGGCACGTTGTAATCCACCCGGACAAGCAGGCGCTTACCGGCAGGGTCCATTTCGTCCAAAAAACGCATGGGCATGGAACGCTCCTTTCCCAAGAGATGTTAAAGGCAGGGAGTACCGGGGTTCGGGCTGGCCTGTCGGCTATGCGCCGCCGGGAACAGAGCCGGGCGTGTCAGCCGGAACCGGGTCGGCTTCGAAATCAAGGCGCATGATGATGGCGTCTTCCTGATTATCCGGGTAGTAACGCTTGCGCACGCCAACTTCCTGGAAGCCGAAGGCCTGGTAAAGGCTCTGGGCCGCGACATTAGACCGCCGCACCTCCAGATACCCACGCTTTATGCCCATTTTATCGCAGAGTTGCAAGACATGACCGAGCAGGCTCCGGGCATAGCCCTGGCGGCGGTAGTCGGGATGCACGGCAAGGTTGAGAATTTCCATCTCCCAGGCGGCGGCGAACAAGGTGAGATAGCCCAAAAGGCTTGGCCCGCAACGCACGCCGAAAACCTTGAAGGGCTCGTTGCCCATGACGGTTTCGTACTGTTTGGCAGACCAGGGCACACTGAAACACTGGGTTTCCAAAGCCACCAGACTAGGGATATCCTTCAAGGAAAGGGTCTGGGGAGCGCTTACGGCGAGGGGGAGCGTCTGTTTCACCATTCTCCGGCCATTACATCGCGATTTGCGCCTGTACCGTGACTCGCAGACAGGCGGGCAAACACGATCGGTTCTCTTACAAGGCTTTCAGGAACGTACACATGAGCAAAGAAAATCAATCCGCCCCAGTGCTGGCCGAGGCCGTAGAAGTGCTTGACGGCCAGGGCCGTCCGCTGGGAGTCATACTCGCCGAGGAAGTGCACCGTCAATCGCTTCCGCACCGCTCGGCCATGGTGCTGCCCTTCGACAGCAAGGGCAAGGTTGGCCTGCGCCGCAGGGATGCGCGCCAGACGCTCTATCCCGGCCGCTGGGACATTCCCGCCGTGGGCCATGTGTTGCCTGGCGAATCGCGCGAAGACGCGGCCATCAGGGTCACCCGCCAGGGTCTGCCCTCCTCCGGCGGCTCCCTGCTGCCCCACGGCGAATTGCCGCCTGGGCCGGGCACGGATTACGAACGGGTATCGCTCTACAAGTACCTGCTGCCGGGCACGTTGAGCACTCTTCGGGGCTGGGACGGAGCCGACTGGCTGTTTGCCGATGCGGATGAACTGACGGCCCTGGCCACGGATTTCAGGGAGCTTTTCACCCCCATGGTCATCCGGGCTCTGGAGCACGGCGCGCTCCAGCCGGGAAAGCGCGGCGGGAAGGGCGAGGGCTAGTTTCCCAGCAAGCGGGCTACGGCGTCGTGCAGCAGGCCGTTGCTGGCCAGGATACCGTGGGCGTCGAGACGAAAGGGCTCGGAAGGATCGAACTGCGTGACCCGGCCCCCGGCCTCGGTGACCAACAGCCAGCCTGCGGCGGTATCCCAGGGTTTGAGGCCGATCTCGTAAAATGCGTCAAAGCGTCCGGCTGCGGTGTAAGCCAGGTCGAGGGCGGCTGCTCCGGGGCGGCGTATGCCCTGTGTATGGCGAAGCACCGCCTCGAAATCGGCCATGAGCGGACGCATATGCTCGCGCACGGTGTAGGGGAACCCGGTGGCCACCAGGGAGTCTTCCAGGCTGTCCACGCCGGAGACGCCGATGCGCCTGCCGTTGAGGAAGGCTCCGCCGCCCTCGGTGGCCCAGAAGCATTCTCCCAGAATAGGAAGATTGACGATGCCGAGCACTGTACGGCCGTCGCACCACAAGGCCACCGAGGTGGCCACGAAAGGCAATCCATGAGCGAAGTTGGTGGTGCCGTCCAGAGGGTCGATAATCCAGGTGAGGCGGCCCGGCGTCAGGCTGGCGGCCGATTCCTCGGCCAGAAAAGTGGACTCGGGCAGTATGACGGAGAGGCTGGTCAAAAGGGCTTTTTCCACGGCCAGATCGGTGGCCGTCACAAGATCGATGCGCCCTTTGCGCTGTATGTCGCGGGGCTTGTCCCAGTGGTCCTTGATGATTTCGCCCGCATCCAGCACGGCCTGTCTGGCCGCTTCCAGCAGGCTGGCAAGGGTGTTCGCGTCCATAGGCTTAGTTGATGTACACCTGTTGGTAATGCTTGCGGTATTCGATGGTCCGGCCGGTGCCGCGCACCACGGTGGTCAGGGGATCATCGTCGAGCATGACGTGCAGGCGGGTTTCCTCGGCGATGAGCTTGTCCAGGCCCCGAAGCAGCGAGCCGCCCCCAGCCAGCAGCAGGCCGCGCGAGGCGATATCGGCCACCAGCTCGGGAGGGGTTTTCTCCAGAGCCTTGCGCACCGCGCCCACAATGATGGACACCGGGTCTTTGATGGCCTCGCGGATGTGGCCGTCATTGACTTCCACGATTCCAGGAGTGCCTGTAACCATGTTCTTGCCCGCGACCTCCATGGTCAGGGGCTCGGGCAGGGGAAAGGCGGAGCCGATGCGGATTTTTATCTGCTCGGACATGTTTTCGCCGATGAGCAGCTGAAACTGGTCTTGCATGTAGCGCTGGATGGCTTCGTTGAGTTCGTCGCCCGCCACGCGCACGGATTCGGAATAGGCAATGGCCGACAGGGAGATCACGGCCACCTCGGTGGTGCCGCCGCCGATATCCACAACCATATTGCCCACGGGCTCTTCGATGGGCAGGCCCGCGCCGATGGCTGCGGCCATGGGCTCCTCCACCAGGCGCACCTCGCGGGCTCCGGCCTGATGGGCGCTCTCGATGACCGCGCGCTTCTCCACCTGGGTGATGCCGGTGGGCACGCAGATGACGATCTTGGGTTTGGCCAGGCGGAAACCGGTGATGACCTTGCGAATGAAATAGGCGATCATTTCCTTGGTGACTTCGAAGTCGGCGATGACGCCATCCTTCATGGGACGGATAGCCCGGATGCGTTCGGGGGTGCGCCCCAGAAATTCCTTGGCTTCCTTGCCCACGGCCACCAGTTGCCCACTGCGGGCGTCGATAGCCACCACCGAGGGCTCGTTCAACACGATGCCTTCGTGGGGGGTATACAACAGGGTATTGGCCGTACCCAGGTCCATGGCCAAATCTTTGCCGAGAAGGCCGAGAAGTCTGCTGAAGATCATATTTCAACCCGTATGAGGTTGCTGGTTGTGCCGGAAGAATGCATGCGAAGGTGTAAGGTCAGCCGGGAAAAAAGTCTACGCCTTGGGCCGCGTAAGTTTGGCCTTCAGATGCAGGTTTTCCAGAAACAGGGCTAATTGGTCGGCCACGGTGCGGGTGAAATCCTTGAGCACCTCGCCTACGGACTGCGCGTCCTGGCAGGCCAGCACCAGTACAGCCCGTGTGCGCCGTGAAAACAGCACGGGCTGGCAGACCACGCACTTGAACACCGGAGCGCTGGCCTGGGCGCCGAAGAGCCTGACAGCGGTGGTATCGGTATCTTCGGACAGCACCGGGGCATCGTTTTTGAACACCCAGCCGATCATGCCTCCGCCGAGCGGAAAGTTGACGGGCTGCGGATGTTGGGGGGAAAACAACACCTGACTGGCACCCTCGATGGTGAAGACCCCGCCCATGTCGTCGCGCACGGCCAAAAAACAATGCCCGAAGCCCGATGCCCGGGAGCACAGGCCCAACAACTCGCCCAGGTAGGCGTTCCAGGTGGGAAATAGTCTGGGAAGCTGCGAAAGCTGACGCAGATGGGGGCAGATTCTGGCCTCAAATTCCCTTTCGGCCAGGGTGTCGCGCTCCAGATAGAGGCTGGAGACCAGCCGGGCGAATTCGGCCAGAATTTTCTGGTCTTTGTCTCCGAAACTCAGGGTTTTTTTGGAATCAAGGCACAACGCCCCGGCCACGCCTTCCAGGGGCACGCCCAAAAAAGCCCGGATCTCGGCTTCGGTGCCTTTGGCGTAATAGCCAAGCACGCCGCGCTTCTGGTCAAAGTTGCTGATGAGCAGGGGCTTCTTCTCCCGCACTATCCACCCGGCCAGGCCTTGGCCGGGCATCAGACTCATGCCCTGCCTGACGTCGTCGCCCAGGCTGAAGGAGGCCGCCAGCCTGCACGCCCCGCCGCCGCCCGGCAGAAAGAGCACCGCCGAGTAGGATTCGAAGACATTGCAGACCAGTTGGAGAACCTTGTCGAACACGTCGGGAGGGGTCATGCGTTCTGTGTCCGGCACTTGATGAAAAAGGCCAGGGAGCGGTCGTAGGTGCGCTCTTCTTCAGGGGTAAAGTAACAGGCGGTTATCTGCCCTTTGTCCCGGTGATACGCGACGCACTGGCAGCAGTTGCCGTGGCGCGGACAACCGGCATACGTGCAGGGGCACTCATTGGAACTATTTTCCTGGCGTTGGCAATTGGCGGTCATGGGGGGTGGCTCCACAATATTTACGCATGACCATTCCCCGGTCCGGCCCGGCGGGCCTTGACAGTGGGAAGGAAATGCTCTTTTGATAAAAGTCTTTCTGTATGGTTGTGAAATGGGCTGAAGCAGCCCGTTCCATCCAACCCGGTTGCTGTGTTAGCCCAATAGTCCCGCTTTGGAAAGCCGGTTCCCGGCCATTCCAGGCGACTACCATAGTAGAGTCAAGGAATCGGAGCATTCATGGCCTTCACCTGGCAAGACGCGTTCAGCCGCGCCAAAGGCCCCTTGGGAGCCGGCAAATACACCCGCGCCGTGAAGGCCGGCAGTCTTGGAGAACTCAAGGCGTTTTTAGACTTGGCCCATGCCAAGTACGCCCTCATCAAACCCTATTTCGAGAACGTCAACTATCCTCTGGTGGAGCCGCGCGAACTGCTGCCCTCCTTCGAGATGGACCTCTTCGAATACAAGGATCTTCCCGGCTTCTCCATGGTGGCCCTGCCCAGGCGGTTGTCCTCCTTCCAGGAAGTCTTTCAGTACGACGTGATGCATTCGCCCGCAGACATCACCCAGGCGGAACTCAAGGACCACCCCCACGCGGCTGAAAGGATGCACACGGCCAATCTGCACGCCCTGACCATGCGCATCCCCAAGCAGGACCAGGAGGAATTCCGCCAGCGCTTCGCTGATACGGATATCGCCTCCCTGAACAACTACCCCCAGTTGCTGGACACCCTGCTGCACATGGAGCGCGCCCATGTTCTGGCGCTCAACTCCCGCGAGCGCTTTCATCTGGCCGGGGTGTACAGTTCCTTCCCCTCCTACCTCGATACTGAACTCAAGCGCTTCGGGCTGCGCATCGGCAAGTTCAGCGTGGGAGACGACAAGAAATACGAGCGCAACCGTCCTTTCGTGTACCAGTTTCTCATGGAACTGCACGGCTTTCCCATCGTTTCCGAGCGGCGCACCTCGGCGGCGCTGTTCGCCCGCCGCCTCTTCCGTCTGGGCGATGAGTTCATGGTACGGGTGCTGGGGCAATCGGACCGCACCATCACCACCCTATCCTCCCACCCCGAGGCCAAGTTCTACCCCAGAGTGGAGAAACTCGCCCTGGTTTCCGTGCACGAGCACTTCAAAGAAACCGTAAAAATCCTTACCCAGGGCGGATACTTCATTGACCCGGAACACCGGGTGGTGCTCCTGCGGGTCATCTACCAGCAGCACAAGTACAACCCCGACAACGTGCGCCAGGACAGAGCCCTCTCCGTCTGGCGCCAGGAGGTCATTCATCCCCTTACCGGGGTGGCCTTGACCGGGTTGAACATCATCAAGGACAGCTACAGCATGTTCCTGCGCTTAAACGACATCGTGCGCGGGGAATATAACGGCCGGGTGGTGTTCAAGCGCCATGAAATTGTTGAAGGCACCGAGAGCGACGACAATCGCCTGAAATTCCTTCACAGTTGGCTGACCAAGCACCAACGCAGGATCATCAGCTATTCCGACGAGTTCTACGCCAACGTTGTCAAGGTGCTCGACACCTACCTGCTCTCGCCGGACAACTACGACAAATTCGCTCCCATGCGCGGCCTGCACCAGGAAGTATGGAGCAAATACAGCTACATCCAACAGGCCCGCAAAGTGAAGGTGCTTGAAGACCTGCTCGACCGCCAGTACAAGGGCCAGAAACTTTCCTACTTGGCCATGCTCACCACCTTCACCGACATCCTCTCGGACCTGAAGTTTGAGATGGTAAACTATTTCGATGAGTTGGTGGAACGCCTGCTGGCCATAGGCGAACGCGCCCTCTCGGACCGCTACCTCATCAAGAATTTCGTCAACCGCAAGGACGAAGAACTTTCGGAATACGGCCTGTCCCTCAAAAAAACCTACGGCCGTTTGGTGGCCCTGTTGGACGAATTCTCACGAATCCGCAAATCCCGCGCCAATTCGCCCCGACCCCAGGGCGCGTCGCAGACCAATCAACCCTAACGCTGGAGTCCGCGTGGAAACTCTTCACATCACCCCCTTGAATGCCTGGCATAAAGCGCACGGCGCCAAAATGGTCCCCTTCGCGGGATGGGAAATGCCCGTGCAGTATTCCGGCATCCTGGCCGAACACCAGCACTGCCGCACCAAAGCCTGCGTTTTCGATATCTGCCACATGGGCGAGTTCAGCCTCAAAGGCCCCGGCGCACAAGAGGCGCTGGGCAAGGCCGTCACCCAGAATCTGGAAACCCTGGCGCAGGGCAAATGCCGCTACGGCTTCCTGCTCAACGCCGAGGGCGGCATTCTGGACGACCTCATCGTTTATTGCGTCGGCAAGGACGAATACATGCTGGTGGTCAACGGCGCGTGCGCGGCTGGCGACTTCGCCGCCATCGCCGCCCGCCTGCCCAAGACCCTCAACTTTACCGACATCTCCGACGCCACGGCCAAAATTGACCTGCAAGGGCCGAAATCCTTCGACGTGCTCTCCCGGCTGCTGCCCGGCGACTGGACCAAACTGGGCTACTTCTCCTTTATGAAGACCGCCTTCGACGGCGCGGAGATGATCGTCAGCCGTACCGGCTATACCGGCGAGCTGGGCTATGAATTCTACCTGCCCGCAACCAAGGCCCAAGCCCTGTGGGACGCCCTGATCGCCGACGCCGACGTTTTGCCCGCAGGCCTTGGCGCGCGCGACACCCTGCGCCTGGAGATGGGCTACCCCCTCTACGGCCAGGACCTGGACACCAACCGCACCCCGGCCGAAGCCGGATATCCGGGCATGCTCACCTCGGCAGCCGATTACGTGGGCAAAGCCCAGGCGTTCACCGTGCGTCAGAAGCTCATCCCCCTGACCATCGAAGGCCGCCGCAGCGCCAGACATTACGACAAGGTCTGCCTGCCCGACGGCACCGAGGTCGGCGAAGTGACCAGCGGCTCGTTCTCGCCCACGCTCGGCCACTCCATCGCCCTGGCCTACGTCACCGCAGAGGCCGCCGCAGGCACGGATTTCGTGGTCAAGGCCGCCAGGGTGGAACTGCCCGCCAAGCGCACGGACCTGCCCTTCTTCACCGGCGGCACGGCCCGCAAGAAGCTCGCGTAAGGCGTGGCCCGGCTCGATTCCTTTTATCTGGCCCCGGAAGCCTGGGGCGTGAACGCCCGGCTTGAAGGCGACGAGGCGCACCATCTTGCCAAGGTGCTGCGCCTCGCCCCCGGAGCGGTTGTGCGCTGCTTTGACGGCCAGGGCCGCCAGGGCCTGTTCACCGTGGCCGCCGTCAAGGGCGGCGTGGGGCTGGTCATGGATTCGGAAGTCGACTCTCCACCCAGGCGCGTGGAAACCTGGCTGGCGCTGGGCTGGAACAAGTCCGCCCGGCGCGGCTGGCTGCTGGAAAAATCCGTGGAGCTTGATTGCGCGGGCCTCCTCTTCTGGGAGAGCGCCCGCAGCCAGGGCGCAATGCCCGCCGAGGCCAAGGACAACTGGCGCGCCCAGCTCATCGCCGGGGCCAAGCAGTGCGGCAACCCCTGGCTGCCGGAGCTGGGCATGGCCACAGGCGGCCTGGACGGGCTGATTGAGCGCACCAAGAATTTCGACCGGCGCTGGCTCCTCTGGGAATCCCCGGAGGTTGGCCGGGGCCTTACCGTTGCCGACCTGACGGCAGGCAGCGGCTCGCCCGATGACGGCAGGTCCGTGCAATGCGCGTCTGTGAAAGGCGCGGTCGCAGCGGATGGCACCATTGACGCCCAATCCCCCATGGACAAGGCCGCCGGAAACGAACCCCCTGGAATCCGGCATATTTTCGTCCTCGGTCCCGAGGGCGGCTTAACCGATGACGAAGCGGCCCGCCTGCAAGCTGCCGGGTTCACCGCCGTGACGCTTGGCCCGCGCCCGCTGCGCTGGGAGACGGCAGCGCTCCTGTGCCTTGGTCTGGCCTGGTGGGCCGGACAGGGGCAACAGAATGGCGCGGACGCATCCGCACATCAGGCCGCACACACAGTTCAGGCCGCAATGCCCGAACAGGCTCCACAGGCCGTCAGCCCAGAAACCGATACCCCATAAGAGCATCATGCCCCCCTTAGCCCACGCCATCCGCCCCACGACCTTCGAGGATTTCACCGGCCAAAGCCACGTCATCGAACGGCTGCACACCATGCAAAAGGCCGCCCGGCTGCCGAGCATCCTCTTCTACGGCCCGCCGGGCTGCGGCAAGTCCACCCTGGCCATCCTGCTGGCCGAGTCCAAAGGTCTGCCCTACGTGCGGGTCAGCGCCCCGGAGGCCGGGCTGGCCACCCTGCGCACCCTCATCGAGGGCAAGCAGATACTCATTCTGGATGAACTCCACCGCTTCTCCAAGGCGCAGCAGGATTTCTTTCTGCCCCTCTTGGAGCACGGTGACATCACTCTGCTGGGCACCACCACAGAGAACCCCTCCTTCGCCCTGACCAAACAGCTGCTGTCGCGGCTGCACGTCATGCGCCTGCGCCAGCTCTCCCACGCGGAGATGCTCCAGGTGGCCAAGCGCGGCATGGCCACCCTTAACCTGGACCTTTCACCGGACTGCCAGGATCTGCTGATCTTCATGTCCGGCGGCGACGCGCGCACCTTCCTGAACCTGCTGGAGTTCACCGCCAATCTGCCCCCGGAGAAGCGCGAAATCGCTGAGTTGAAGCACAGCCTGCCCGAGCACGTGCATCGCGGCGACCGGGATGCGGACAGCCATTACGAGTTGATTTCCGCCTTCATCAAATCCATTCGCGGCTCGGACCCGGACGCGGCCCTGTATTATCTGGCCTGCATGCTGGAGAGCGGCGAAGACCCGCGATTCATCTGCCGCAGGCTGATCCTGTCCTCGTCGGAGGATGTCGGCCTGGCCGATCCGCAAGCGCTGCCCCTGGCCGTGGCCTGCCAGCAGGCCGTGGAGATGGTGGGCATGCCCGAAGGGTTCATCCCCCTGGCCGAAACCACGGTCTATCTGGCGCTTGCGCCCAAGAGCAACACCGCCTACGCCGCCTACCTGGCCGCCAGAAAGGAGCTTGCCACGCGGGGCATGAAGCCCGTGCCCGTGCACCTGCGCAACCCGTCCAGCAAACTGCAAAAACAATGGGGCTTCGGCGAAGGCTACAAATACCCCCACGCCTACCCCGGCAACTGGGTGGATCAGGAATATCTGCCGCAGGAACTTGAAGGCGTGACGTTTTATCAGCCCAACGACCAGGGAGTTGAGCCGAAATTGGTGGCGCGGTTGAAGGGGTTGAAGAGGAGGTGAGGGGGTATGAAATATTGATGACATCCTCAATAAAGCTAGATTGTTCTGTCAGAAAGGTTAGCTTGTAATTGACGAACCTCCTTCAACTTGATAGTATTGTATTTAATTGTATCGGAATACACATAGCCACTGCACATCATGCCACAATTTAATTTTAAAACTGACATAGAGGACTTTTGCAATGACCCTTGAATACCAACTGATTGATTTTAAAAATGCTGTCGAACAAATGGCTGAGCCAGAAGTTGAGAAAAAACCTTTATTGCCTGTCTTTGAAGCTATTCACAATTCCATCCACTCAATTCAGCAAGCAAATAGGACGTCGGGCGAGATAGTGGTTGAGTTTGTCCGAAACAACGGGGACATGGACCCTAAAAGTATAATAGAGATTGTTATATCTGACAATGGGAGTGGATTTACCAGAGACAACATACTATCTTTCGGAAAACTCTTCAGCACCCACAAAAAGGATCAATACAACTGCAAAGGGATCGGGCGGCTTGCATTTTTCGTCCCATTTTTTAAGGTTAAGATTAAAAGCATATTTTACGATAATCATAAGTACTATTCGATTGATACACACATAACTGAAAATAATTTTTATGAAACTGTAAACATACAAGCAGTTGAAACTCCGGAAACAGAAGTAAAAACTTCTATTACCCTAACTAGCATTGACCCTGCCAGGGCACATTGGTATAAAATTGGTAGTACAACCATAATCAACGAAATAACACAGCACTTTCTGCCATCATTGCTCTCTATCAAAAACATAAGGATCAAAATTATCGACGGTGAAGAATACTTTCTTGATGATAGCGTAAAAGATGTTAGTCGTGACAAGCCTATTCTTATAGAATCAAGCACTTTTGACATATATCACCTAAAAAACAGATCACCACATCGCTCAACTCATAAGATTATCCTCTCCGCAAACGGAAGAAGCGTCAAGGAGCTCCCCATAAGTTTTTTACCAAAAGGCAAGATCGGAAATGATGACGACAGATATTATCTAAATACAGTTGTCATATCTGACCTTTTAAACGAAAAACTCAATGCGCAACGGAACGAGTTTAACATCCCTAAAACAAAGGGATTAGTTGAAGGCTCCGTTGATCTTGGCAGCATTTACGAGCATGTTCTTTCGTCATCCAGGGTCTACTGCGGAAACAGCATCAAACACCTTGAAGGGGTTCTTGACGAATTTATTGAAAAAACATTTGATGAACTCCCCCATCTTTCTTTCTTAAGGGATGATGCAGATGTACGTAACAAGTTAAAGTTGGGCGATGATTCCGAGACTGTTAAAAACGCTTACGTCAAAAAATTTTCCGAAAAGCAAGTTGAAAGCTTCAATTATGTTAAAATAATAACTAAAAAGTATGAATCTAATGAAATTCCTAACTTTGATGAATTTCAAAAAGACTCCCTAATGAAGCTTGAGGAGGGCATGAAAATTAACCATGCCCCACTAGTCTCCTACGTCAAATACCGTGATTTTGTTTTAAACATATATGAGAAGCTTTTATCCAAAAGAAGTGACGGGAAATACCAACCAGAGAAAATCCTGCACGACATACTTTTTCCTACAAAAAGCAATAGCGTTGATTCTGAAGTCGACTACTTTAAACACAATTTGTGGATAATTGACGATCGGTATGCTGTTTATGATTTTTTGACTTCTGACTTACCTGAGCATGCAGTATCTGAAGCAGAATTTAATGCCGAGGATAAACGGTATGACATTTGCGCGGCATATTCTGATCCAATCGGCGAAGAGCACAACGTATTCATCGTGGAACTAAAAAAAACAAGCCTGCCACTCTCCGAAAATAATGATCCAATTACCCAAATAAGAAGCTATGTCCAACGGATGATGAACGGAAAGTTATCAAAACACAATGGAACACGAATAAATATTACAGATACAACACAGTTTTACGGCCTAGTATTATGCGATGTTCATAGCGACTACTTCAAAAACTACATGATTGCCGGTCACAGTCTAAAAAAGAGGCCAGACTCAAAATCATACCACGCTGTATTGTTAAACGAGAGATTCTTTCTTGAAGTTACCAACTATGAAAACCTATTAGGCATAGCCCACGCTAGAAACAAAGTCTTTATCGACAAGCTAAATCACAAGTAATATAAAGCCTTATTTAAACAGATTTACATTGTAAACACACAACAAGTATAGCAAGATGAAAAATATACAGTGACATGTACAGTGAGGGTTATCACCTGATACCAGCCTACCTGGCTGGGCTGCTTTAGACTGCTTCGTTCGTTTCGTCGGCGTCCGCTTTTTTTCCACTAACCCTCAAAAACCACGTGAAATCCCGGACAAGCCCCCCGCCCCCGTTTTTTTCCTCCCCACGCCCATAATTTCATGCTAGCTCTTCGAATCATTGTTAATTAAGAGCAAACCCCATGCCCACACCTGATCTCTTTACCTCCTTCTTCACCGGCCCACCCGCGGCTTCCTCCTTCGCGCTGTTGATCTGGCTCTTGAGGAGGACGGACAAGACCTCACTTCCCTGGCGGTGTTTGACGCCTCGGACAGGCTCGCTGCCCGCATTGTGGCCAAGGAAGACACCCTGGTGGCCGGGTTGCCCATAACCTCAATGGTCCTTGACCGTATGGGCGTTCTGGAGCGCTGCACGGTTGATTGCCGCACCTGCGACGGCGACCGCATCCCCACGGGCACGGTGGCGGCGTACCTCACCGGCCCGGCCGCGGCACTGCTCAAGGCCGAGCGGGTCATCCTCAATTTTCTGTGCCACCTCTCGGGCATCGCCAACATGACCGCCACCTACGCGGCGGCGCTTGGCGACACCAAAACCCGGCTGCTGGACACCCGCAAAACCCTGCCCGGCCTGCGCTACCCTGAAAAATACGCCGTGCTCATCGGCGGCGGGCTGAACCACCGGCGCGATCTTGAAGAGATGCTCATGCTCAAGGACAACCACCTGGACCGGGCTGGCGGCATCCTCCCGGCGGTTGCGGCCCTGAAGCGGGCCTTCCCCGGCACCTCCATGCCTCCGCTGGAGATCGAATGCCGCACCCTTGACGAGGTACTCCAGGCGGTAAGCCAGCGCCCCCGGCGCATCATGCTCGACAACATGGCGCCCGAGACCATCACCCAGGCCCTGGCCCTGATTCCCGCTGGCATCGAGAGCGAAATCAGCGGCAACGTCAGCCTGACCACCCTGCCCGCCCTGGCCCGGTTGGGCGCGGATTTTATTTCCGTTGGCCGCATCACCCATTCCGCCCCCACTGCGGATTTCAGCATGCAACTCGCACCGAGTACGGAGTAAGCCATGACCGCACCTGATATTTCCCAGTCCATCGAAGACGTCCGCGCCAAAATGGGCAAGCGGCTGGTGATTCTGGCCCACCATTATATGTCCGACGCCGTGGTGCGCCACGCGGACCATACCGGCG
The DNA here is from genome assembly GCA_038248065.1 of Desulfovibrionales bacterium. GTDB lineage: Bacteria > Desulfobacterota > Desulfovibrionia > Desulfovibrionales > Desulfovibrionaceae > Fundidesulfovibrio. The sequence goes on from JBBRUD010000004.1 coordinate 18,260, forward strand.
ACTCCCTGGAGCTCTCCCGCCGCATTCCCGATCTGGACGCTGAATACATCCTGTTCTGCGGCGTGTTCTTCATGGCTGAAACCGCCGCAATCCTGGCCAAACCAGGGCAGAAGGTGTTCATCCCGGAGATGAACTCCCGCTGCATCATGTCCGACATGGCCCCGGCCTGGCTGCTGGAAAACGTGCTCGACCAACTGGCGGGCAATGGCATTACCGTCACCCCGCTAACCTACGTGAACTCTTCGGCAGCGGTGAAAGGGCTGGTGGGGGCGCGCGGCGGCTCGGTGTGCACCTCGGCCAACGCCAAAACCATGCTGCAATGGGCCTTGGACCAGGGCGGCCCCGAGGGGCGGGTGCTCTTTTTGCCCGACGCGCGGCTGGGTATGAACGCCTGCGACTGGCTGGAAATTCCCCGGTCAGACAGACATATGCTCGATATCCGCGAGCACGGCCAATCCGTGAAGATCCCCCAGGCCCGCAAGAGCCGGGTGCTTTTGTGGCCTGGGCAATGCGTCATCCACTCGCGCTTCAAACCGGCTATGATCCTCCAGGCCCGGCGCGACAGTCCGGGGTGTTCGGTGATCGTCCATCCCGAATGCCACCCCAATGTGGTGGCCCAGGCCGACGGCTGCGGGTCCACCTCCTACATCATCAAATATGTGGCCGAGGCCCCGGAAGGTTCGGTGATCTACGTGGGCACCGAGATCAATCTGGTGGTGCGCCTGGCCCACCAATACAAGGGCGTCAAGGATATCCGGCCTCTGGCCATCTCCGGCTGCTCCAACATGGCCAAGGTGAACCAGGAAAAGCTGTGCGAATTGCTCCTCAACCTGGAGACAAGCCCCACAGTGGAAGTCGATGAAGCCCTCAAAGCCCCGGCCAAGCTGGCCCTGGAGCGGATGCTGGCCGCCTGCGCCAAGTGAGCGGAAAAATTCCGGCCACTCCGGCCACCACGCTGCTCAAGGCCCGCAAAGCGGCCTTTGAAATCTGCCTGTACGAGTACGTGGACCATGGCGGCACGGCCCGCGCCGCCAAGGAGCTTGGCGTGGACGAAGGGGCCGTCATCAAGACCCTGGTCTTCGAGGATCAGGCCCGCAAGCCTCTGCTGGTGCTGATGCACGGCGACCAGGAGGTTTCCCTCAAGGCGCTGGCCAAGGCCATGGGCGCGCACAGCGTCACGCCCTGCACACCGGAGGCGGCCACCCGGCACACCGGCTACCAAGTGGGCGGCATCTCGCCCTTCGGCACGCGCAAACAGTTGCCAGTGCTGGCCGAAAAGAGCATTTTCGTTCTGGACGCGATTTACATCAACGCCGGAAGACGCGGCGCACTGGCCCGCATGGCCCCAGACGTACTGCGCGAGCTTCTGCCCGTCACCGAGGTATGTGTCGGAAAAACCCGGAGAGAGCCATGTACACCCATCGGATGAATACCCAGGTTCTGGTCGTCGGCTCCGGCGCGGCCGGTTGCTCCGCCGCACTCACCCTGGCCAACCAGGGCCGGGAAGTCATCCTGCTGTGCGCCGGAGACAAGCTCAGCGACGGCAACAGTGATCTGGCCCAGGGGGGCATCGTTTACACCAGCCCGGAGGATTCCCCCAAGCTGCTGGAACGCGACATCCTCACCTGCGGCTGGAGGCACAATTCGCTCACTGCGGTCCGCTCTCTGTCCCGCAAAGGGCCTCAGGTGGTCAAGGATCTGCTCATCGACCAGTTGGGCGTGCCCTTCGAAAAGGCCGCAGACGGCGGGTATCATCTTACCAAGGAAGGCGGCCACAGCCTGCCGCGCATACTGCACTGCGCCGACGCCACAGGGCACTCCATCATGGTGGCCATGGTCAAGGCCGTGGAGGCCCATCCCAATATCACGGTGCTCACCCGGCGCACTGCCGTGGACGTGCTCACCTCACACCACCACGCCACACTGCTGGAATACAAGTACCATCTGGTCAACCAGTGCCTGGGAGCCTACGTATTGAACGAGGTGGCGGGCGTGGTGGAAACCATCACTGCCGATTACACCGTGCTGGCCACGGGTGGCATCGGCCAGGTATATCTGCACACCACCAACACCCGCGCAAGCGTCGGCTCGGCCCTGGCCATGGCCTACCGTTGCGGAGCGAAATACATGAACCTGGAGTTCGTGCAGTTTCACCCCACGGCACTCTACCACCGGGCCGAACGCCGCTTCCTCATCACCGAGGCCATGCGCGGCGAAGGCGCCAAGCTGCTCAACGCCCGGGGCGAGGCGTTCATGCCCCGCTACGATACACGCGCCGACCTGGCACCCCGCGACATCGTCACCCGGGCCATCATGGAAGAACTGCTGCGCACCGGCGAAGACTGCGTCTATCTTGACGCCGCCAACCATGTAGACAACGTGGCACGGCGCTTCCCCACCATCGCGGCCAAATGCGCCGAGATCGGCATCGATATCGCCAAACAGCCCATTCCGGTGGTGCCCGCAGCCCACTATTCCTGCGGCGGCGTGCTGGTGGACGCCCATGGACGCACCACTCTGGACCGCCTCTACGCAGTGGGTGAATGCAGCTGTACCGGAGTGCACGGAGCCAACCGCATGGCCTCGACCTCATTGCTGGAATGCCTGGTCTGGGGGGTGAGCGCAGGAACGAACATCGGCGGACGCTTTGGCGGCAAATCAACACTTTCCCGTAAACTCCTGGAGTCCTTGCCCGACTGGGTGGCTCCCGGCGCCGAACGCAACGAAGACCCGGCCCTGATCACCCAGGACTGGATCACCATCAAGCACACCATGTGGAACTATGTGGGCATCAACCGCACCAATTCGCGACTGAAACGCGCCTTCGAAGACCTGCGCGACCTGAACCTGCACATCCACGACTTCTACAGGGAAACGCCGCTCTCAAAGCCCATTGTCGATCTGTTCCACGGCTGCCAGGCAGCCTACCTGATAACCCTGGCCGCCATGCGCAACACCAAAAGTCTGGGCTGCCACTACCGCCTCAACTGACCCCCTCCGGTAGGAATAGCTATAAAACACTTGCCATACAGAAGGTCAGCCCATATTTAAAAGCTAAGAACTTCAGCCTGTAACTTCTTGAAAGACGCGTGAGCAGGGCATGAGCGAAACACCAAGCAAGTCGCCTCTGATGCTTGAGCACTCCGGCTCTCGTCAACGCAAGTACTCACCGTTCAAAGCCCGCCTATTACGTTCGCTTCACCCGGACAACTGGAGCCTCAAAGCCCGTTTTTTGTATGTTACCGGTGCCATGCTTGCCTTGGGAAGCATAATTTTGGTCGTTGTATTTATACACTACCAAAATCTTATACTTTCAGAATCCGTAAACAGCCGCCTCACGGTCTTTGACCAGTGGATACAAGATAAAATTAACGCGCAAACTGATCTCATGTTCAGCCAAGTTGTGCCACTTTCCACTATGGAAGAAGTTATTGGGCCCATGCGCGCCCAAGACAGAAGACGTCTTCAGCAGTTCATACTGCCCTACATGGAACATATTCGCACTATCTCCGGCCTAGACACATTCTACTACCATTTCCACCTGCCTCCGGCCAAATCGCTCCTGCGGACCTGGGACCTGGAAAACACCGGGGCGGACCTCATGGATACCCGCCCCATGGTGGTCAAGGCCAACAAGTATATGGCCCCTTTCAAAGGCGTCGAGGTAGGGCCGGGCGGGGCTGTCATCCGGGCCATCGTGCCCATTTCTGACAAAGGGGTTCATCTGGGCACGGTTGAGGCGGCCTCGCCCATCGAAAGCATCCTACAGAACACCCATATCCCGTCGCAATTCGGGGTCATCCTGCTGCTGGAGAAACGGTTCGCCACCATTATCCATGCCAGCCAGCCCGGTCGAATTCACGGGAGATGGCTGGTGGGTAAGAACCAGCACATACAAGACGAAAAAGCGATGTTTCGAGAACTCGACCAGGATAATCTTCCTGTACATATCAAGAACACATTTTTTCGCTATCTCCCCCTCGACGATTTTCAAGGGCAGCCCATCGGCGGCCTGCTTCTAGCCTACGATTCCACACCGTTGGTGAAATCCACAATCAGCGAGGCCGTCATTTTCGGTCTGGCCTTCTGCTGCGGGGCCATGGCCCTGTGGTTTGTTCTCTATATGAATGTAAAACGCGTAAAATTGTTTCTCACCCGTTTCAACCGTATCCTTGTAGCTACAAGCGATGGCAATTTTGCGGAACGCTTTGAGACTGAACCCATCCATTGTCTGGAAGTGCTGCGCTGCAACAACAAGGACTGCCCTGTATACGCCAATCCATCGTTGATCTGCTACATGGAAACAGGCTCTGAAGCTATTTCTCCCGTACTGCGCAATACCTGCACATTCCTACAGAAATATAAGAGTTGCAGACACTGCCCGGTATATGCGCTCCGCCATGGCGACGAACTGGTCGAAATGCGCAACGCCGTCAACACCATGATGCGCATTTGGGGAGCATTTGCCACGCGTGTCAACCAGGTGATCGCCGGAGTGCTCCATTCCAAAGAAACAGCGGAACACGTGCCCTCCCTCAGTCACATTACCGCCACTCTGGAGCATATGGCCGGCCTGACAGCCTTTACTCACGATTTACAAGGCGTCATCAGCAAAGATGAGGTCTACGGCATGCTCGACACCATTTTCAACAGGGACTTCGTTCTGGACCGCTACGCAATCTACGAGGTCTCCCACCAGGATGACCGCATGGAGGTGGCCGTCGACAAGCTTCGCGATCCAGCCTGCATCTGCAAAGAGTTTTTTCACACCCCCGACCTGTGCCGAGCCAAGCGTGTGGTGGATGAAGTCTGCTCCCAGAACAACCCCTCCCTGTGCCCCATCTTCCATATCGACCACAAATCGCTCTTCCGCTGCTGTCTTCCCATGGTCATGGGCGGCCGGGTGGGTGGAGTAATCTCCTTTATCATACCCAAGGAGCACTGGAATACGAGCCGGATATCAATGTCCATCATCCAAAAATACTTGAGCGAGTGCGCCCCGGTGCTCAGCACGTTGCAGTTGTTGCAAATTTCCAAGGAAAGCGCCTTGCTCGACGCCCTTACCGGGGTGCATAACCGCCGTTTTCTGGACGAATACATCAAGAAGTACGAGGCTGTTGCCTTGCGCGACAAGAGAATGGTCGGCTTTCTCATGGCCGATGTGGATTTTTTTAAACAGTTGAACGACCAATACGGCCACTTGGCCGGCGATCTGGTACTCAAGGACCTTGCCGTGCTGATCAGCCAGAGCGTGCGTAAAGCCGACCTTGTGGTACGCTTCGGCGGAGAGGAGTTCCTGATTCTTCTCCATGAAGTGCAACCCGGCTACTCTCAGAGAGTGGCGGAAAAGATCCGTCAGGCCGTGGAGGCCCATACTTTCATATTGCCCGACAGCCGTCCGGTAAACAAAACCATAAGCCTGGGTGTGGCAGAGTTCCCCACTGACGCAGACCTGTTCTACAAGGCCATCAAATACGCCGACGTGGCCCTCTACCGCGCCAAGAAAGATGGCCGCAACATGGTGGTCAAATTCGAACAGGATATGTGGGAGGATGCGGCGTATTGAGGGGACGGGCGCGCATTTCAAACTAAAAAAGGCGCGGTCTTCCGCGCCTTTTTTTGTAGATTAAAAGCGATTGCAGCTAGATGGACAGCTTGGCCTCGGAGGATTTGCCGCTCATCCACAGGTCCATGAGGACATGGGAGACGAAGATGGCGGTGAACATGGAGGCCACGATGCCCAGAATCAGGGTGACGGCGAAGCCCTTGATGGGGCCGGTGCCGAACTCGTACAGCACCACGGCGGCGATGATGGTGGTGACGTTGGCGTCCATAATGGTCAACGAACCTCGTGAGAAACCTTCCTTGATGGAAGCCTTGGGGGTCAGCCCCAGGCGGAGTTCCTCGCGAATACGCTCGAAGATGATGACGTTGGCGTCCACGGACATGGCCATGGTCAGGATGATGCCCGCAATGCCCGGCAAGGTGAGCGTGGCTCCGAAGGAGGCCAGGCCCGCCATGATGAGCACCAGGTTCATAACCAGGGCGATATTGGCCACAACCCCCGAGAAGCCGTAATAGATGACCATGAACACCGCAATGGCGATGCCCGCCACAAGAGTGCTCATGACGCCCTTGTCGATGGACTCCTGCCCAAGGGTGGGACCGACGGTGCGCTGCTCCATGACCGTGACCGGCGCGGGCAGCGAGCCTGCACGCAGCACCACGGCCAGGTCGCGGGCCTCGTTGGGCGTGAAGCGGCCAGTGATCTGGGCCTTGCCACCAGCGATCTTCGACTGAATGACCGGCGCAGACGAGCAGGTGCCGTCAAGGATGATGGCCATGCGCTTCTTGATGTTCTCGCCCGTTACCCGCTCAAAGATCTTGGCGCCGCTCTGGGAGAAGGTCAGGCCGACATAGGCGGTATTGTTCTGCTCATACCCGACCCGTGCATCGGAGATATGCTCGCCGGTCAGCACCGCGTCGGATTTCACCACAATGGGTCTGTCGGTGAAAGTCTTATCGGGATTGACGGTACGCAACATCACGATTTCACGGCCAGGGGGCAGCATGCCTTTTTGCACCTTGGCCGGATCGATCTCGTCGTCAACGATCTTGAATTCAAGATGGGCAGTCTTGCCGATAATATCCATGGCCCGTTCCGGGTCTTTCAGGCCGGGCAACTGCACCTGAATGCGGTCGCCGGCTTTGCGGATATCGGGCTCGGCCACACCGAACTGGTCGATGCGGTTACGGATGGTCTTCACGGCCTGTTCCACGGTCATTTCACTCAGCTGTTTCTTGTGCGCCGGAGTGAAAGCCACTGTGTATTTGATCTTGCCGTCGTCCACGATGTCCGTGCGTTCAATGGCCAGAACCGGGAACTGCTTGGCAAGCAGTTCATCGAAATCGGCCTTTTTCTCCGGCCGGGCCAGAACAAATTCCAGCCGTTTGCCCTCCAGCAGATTCAGCCGGATGATGGTCATCTCTTTTTCCTGGGCAACGGATTTGAGATCCTGGCCCATCTGGGACAGAGAGTTGGCCAGGGCCTTGTCCACTTCCACCCCCAGAGTCAGGTGGATGCCGCCCTTGAGGTCCAACCCCAGGCTGACCTGGTTGCTCGGCAAAAACGCACCCAGGGGGGACTCACGCACCTGATCCAAGGAAGGCAGAAAAAACGTAAGGCCAAGAACGGCCACAAAAGCGACCAAGGCCAAGCGCCAACGCAAGCTCGAAGACATGCCGACTCCTTCATGCACGAAAGGGGAAACGCGAGGTTTCCCCTAAAAAATGATCAAAAAGAACGTACCAGCCGGTTACTTCTTTGCTTCCGGCGTGTCTTCCTTTTTGTCGTCTTTTTTGCCGTTCTTTTTAGGGGCGGCCTTGGGTTCGGCCTTGGGATCAGCCAGGCCAGCGATATAGGCGCGGGCAACGGTGATCACCACATTGGGGGCGATTTCCACATTGACTTTGTCGTTATCGAGAGACTCGACACGGCCATATATGCCGCCGCCGCTGATGACCCGGTCGCCACGCTTGAGATTATTGATCAAATCGCGCAGCTGTTTCTGCTTCTTCTGCTGGGGACGGATGAGCAGAAAATAAAAAACAACGAACATCAGTACGAGGGGCAAAAACGACATCAACTGATTCTGGGTGCCGCCTTCGGCGGCCTGATTGGCTTGCCCCATGGCATGCGCCACGCTGGTCCAAAACATGATTCCTCCAGTGTGTTATGCTAACCGTTAGAAAATACTAAATATTTCTTGAAAAACAAGATTCTGTTCTTCAAAAAGTCAGGTGCTAGCAAGCGACGTACAAATTGCCGTACGGGCGATGCGAGAACGGCTTCATGCGCTGGAAGGGTTCCGCCAAAATCGTTTGCAAGTCAACCCCGAATTCCTTGCAGAAAATCTCAAGGTTCGCGGTGATAAGCTTCATATCCTCGTCGTCCACCGGTTCAGTCTTCAGATTGGGGCCAAGCTGCTCGACCGGGACTTCGCCGCGAACATAGATGACCCCGCCGTGCATGCCCGTACCCAGGCTGCGTCCGGTGATGGGGGCTTCCGGCTTGTCCGAGAACATTCCCAGCAGGATGATGGCGCCGCCAGCCATGTACTCGCCCAGGAAGTCGCCAGCCTTGCCGCCGATGACCAGCACCGGGAACTTTTCCTTGTAGGCCTTCATGTGAATGCCCACGCGGTAGCCCACGTCGCCCTTGATGAGCACCTTGCCGCCGCGCATGGCATAGCCGATCACGTCGCCAGCAATGCCGTTGATGACGATGGTGCCGTCATCCATGGTGTTGCCCACGCCGTCCTGGGCGTTGCCCTCCACGCGGATGTAGGGGCCGCGCATGAACGCGCCCATATCCTGGCCGGGCACGCCGCGCACCAGAAACTTCAGATCGCCCACCAGGGCGTCTGCGATGTAGCGCTGGCCGCGCACGTTAAGGAGCTCGAACTCCGTCTCGCCTGCGGCCACCAGGTCGCGGATCTTCTTGTTCAGCTCTCTGTAGTAGACGTTGTCGGCATCCAGCTGCATGTCGGCGTCCTTCTTAGGATGAGGAGGCCTCTGGCGGCCAGGGGCGCTGCCCCTGGACCCCGCTGGGGGGAATGATTCCCCCCAGACCCCCTCGTTATGCTTCGCTCGCTCGACTGCGTAGCACTCGAACGACGCGAAGCTTATTAAAGTTTTTTGGAAGGGGGGTCCGGGGGGAGAACCTTTTGTTTACAAAAGGTTTCCCCCCGGTTCTCTTCCTATTCTTCCTCTTCCTACGCTTCCTACGCTTCCAGCTTCACGATGACGGGTTCGCCGGCTTTGGGCGCCCAGACCTTGTCGAGCTGGCGGCAGACGTCGCGGATGGAGGATTCTTCGCTGGACATGAACACATTGGAGCCCTGCTCGGCCACCAGCAGGGGACGCAGCTTGATACGGTCGTTGAGTCCCATCAGGCAGGTGCCGTCAGACACCAGGATGGCGAAGGGGCCGTTGAGCAGCGCGCCGCCGTAAACCATGCGCAGGGCGGAGAAGGCCTTGCGTTGCTCTTCGGGCATGCGGGCGATCTCGTCCCAGAAGGGCGGAGCGAACACATAGCTGGCCATGCGCAGGGACAGGCCGTGCTTGCGCACCAGCATATCCAGCTCATAGGCCACCACCTCGGTATCAGTCATGAGCGTGCACTCGTAATCGTGCTCGCACAGATAGCGGCGATTGATGCCGTAGGAGGATATTTCGCCGTTGTGGACAATGGACCAGTCCAGCAGGGTGAACGGATGCGCCCCGCCCCACCAGCCGGGTGTGTTGGTGGGAAAGCGGTTGTGCCCGGTCCAGATATAGGCGCTGTATTCGTCCAGGCGGAAGAACTCGGCGATATCCTCGGGGAAACCCACGCCCTTGAAGGCGCCCATGTTCTTGCCCGAGGAGAAGACAAACGCGTCGGTCTTCTTGTTGATGTGCATGATTACGTTGACCACGTAATCCTTCTCGTCGTTGTCGCGCCACATGGGCCGATCGACGCCCATCTTGGCGCTCAGAAAGAAGCGCCAGACCAGAGGCGGATTCTTGATGGCCAGGGTCGGCTTGGTGGGAATCGGCTGGGACTCGTGAACCGTGAAGAACTTCTTGATGAGTTCTTCGGCCTGATCAAGACCCCGCTGGGTCTCGCTCATCAGGTGAAAGGCGTACTTGTCGGCCATTTCAGGATAGATGCCGTAAGCTGCAAAGCCGCCGCCCAGGCCGTTGCCCCGGTCATGCATGGTGCACATGGCCTGGATGGGCATGGAGCCGGGTATCAGCTCGCGCTTGGTGTTGATCACACCAAAGACGCCGCAGCCGGAGATGTCTTTCTCGAAGTCGTAATATCTGAAGGGAGCCTTCATTGCCTTTAGTCTCCTTACACGATCTCTTGGGCCCCGACGGGGTTGAATTGCTCGTCGAAGAAACCCTGGGGCCACTGGAGGATGGAGGGCTGTCCCTTGATCAACTTGGCGCGGGTCTCGGCGTCGAGCGGGAACTTGAAGCGGATGAACCCGGTATAGAGCCCTGCGGAGTCGATCTCGCCCAGCAGCACGTAGCCCACCAGCCGGTCGTCCTTGAACACCAGCTTGCGGTAGACGCCCTTTTCTTCATCCAGGAAGTCGGACACCTCGATACCGGACTCGTCCGGGGCCGGATTGATGGTGCCCACGGAAACGGTGGGCAGGCCGTAAAAGGCGATGGCGTTCATGGCCAGGCCGCCGCCGTAGGGGGCGTCCAGGCCAGCCATGTTCTTGCCTGCGTAGAAGCCCTGGTTGAAAGCGTTGGGCCAGATGGGCACCACGCGGTTGGCTTCCAGCAGCATATCCTTGGCCTGGGCCACGTCGCCGGCGGCGAAGATGGACGGATCGCTGGACTGCAGGCGCTCGTCCACGACCACGCCCCGGTCCACGGTGACGCCCGCGTCCTTGGCCAGCTGCGAGGCAGGCACCACACCGATGGCGATGACCACGGCCTGGCACTCCAGGAAAGTGCCGTCCTTGAGCATCACGCCGGTGATATCGCCCTTGGCGTCGCGCTTGATCTCGGTGGCCTGGGTGCCGCAATGCACGCCGATGCCCACTTCGTTCAAACGCTTGGAGACCAGATTGCCTGCCTTGTCGTCAAAGGCGGCGGAAAGCACCCGGGGAGCAAGCTCCACGATGGCAGCCCGGACGCCTCTGTCGTGCAGAGCCTCGGCAGCTTTGAGGCCGATGAGGCCGCCGCCGATAACCACCACGTCCTTGCAGGTCTTGGCCACGTTCACCAGGGTCTCGGCGTTGGCCAAGGTGGTGAAGCTGTACACGCCGGAGCCGTCCTTGCCCGGCAGGGGCGGCACGAAGGGCACGCCGCCGGTGGCCAGCAACAGCTTGTCGTAAGCGTAGTCGAAGCCGTCGGTGGTGGTGATGGTCTTGGCCTTGGCGTCCACCTTCAGCACTTTCGCGCCCAGGATCATCTTGACGTTGTTTTTTTCGTAGAAGGTCAAGGGCCGAAGCGGCATGCGCTCAGGACCAATCTTCCCGGCCAGCAGATAGGATATCAGCGGGCGGCCGTAGGTGGGGGAATGCTCTTCGGACACGACCGTGATCTCCCCATCAGGGTCGATCCTGCGGATGCCTTCGATGGCCCCCACGCTGGCCACGCCGTTGCCCACGATCAGGTATTTCATCGCACCGTACTCCGCTTAGTCTTTGCCGCGATCTTCGAAGATCAGGGCCGCGTTGGGGCAGGCTTCCACGCAGGCGGGCTGTTCGCGGCCCGCGCACAAGTCGCACTTGACGATCTTTTCCTTGACGGGATGGCGGCGGATGGAGCCGAAGGGGCAGGCCATCAGGCACGACCAGCACCCCACGCACTGCTCTTCGTTGTATTCGCAGCGACCGGTTTCGGTATTCTTGGTGAGCGCGCCGGAGATGCAGGCGGCCACGCACATGGGCTCTTCGCAGTGGCGGCAGGAGAGGGCCACGCACACGGAGCCTTCCTGAACCACGTTGCGCCGGGCAGTCAGGCCGTCGGCCTGCTTCTCCACGTTGTGGGCCAGGATGGTGTCCTTGCTCTTGGAGTGTGCGGTCAGGCAGGCCACATCGCACAGGTGGCAGCCGATGCAGACGTCCTTTTTGGAGTAGATCTTTTTCATAGTGCTTACCTTCCGGCCGGCTTGACGCCCAGGATATCAAGCTCCACCTGGCTCAAGCCCACGGCCCGCAACTTGTCGCGGTTGCCGCGCAGGGATTCGATGGAGTTGAGCCCCATGCCGCCGAGCATTTCCTCGATCTCGTGCGACCAGGCCTTGAGCAGGTTGGCCATTTTCTGGGCGGCGATATCGGGATTCTGGCGTTTGGCCAGATAGGGGTCGTTGGTGGCGATGCCCCAGGGGCACTTGCCGGTGTAGCAACGGGCGCACAGGGTGCAGCCCACGGCCAGCAGCGCGCCGGTGGCGATGTACACCGCGTCCGCGCCCAGGGCGATGGCCTTGACCACGTCGGAGGAGCAGCGCGTGCCGCCCGCAGCCACAATGGAGGCCTGGTTGCGGATGCCCTCGTCGCGCAGACGCTGGTCCACGGCGGCCAGGGCCAGCTCGATGGGGATGCCCACGTTGTCGCGGATCATGGCCGGAGCCGCGCCCGTACCGCCGCGCATGCCGTCGATGGCCACGATGTCCGCGCCTGCCCGCACCACGCCCGAGGCGATGGCCGCCACGTTGTGCACGGCGGCGATCTTCACGGAAACCGGCACGCGGTAGTCGCTGGCTTCCTTGAGGGCGAAGATGAGCTGGAGCAGATCTTCAATGGAATAGATGTCGTGGTGCGGCGCCGGGGAGATGGCGTCGGAACCCAGCGGCACCATGCGGGTCTCGGAGACCATGGCGTTGATCTTCTCGCCGGGCAGATGCCCGCCGATGCCGGGCTTGGCACCCTGGCCGATCTTGATCTCGATGGCCGCGCCAGCGTTGAGGTAGTCGCGGTGAACGCCGAAGCGCCCCGAAGCCACCTGGACGATGGTGTTCTTGCCGTACTTGTACAGGGAGTGGTGCAGGCCGCCCTCGCCGGTATTGTAGTACGTGCCGAGTTCCGTGGCGGCGCGCGCCATGGCCACGTGAAGATTGAAGTTGATGGACCCGAAGCTCATGGCCGAGAACATGATGGGGGTATTGAGCTCAAGGTTGGGCGTGAGCGCCGTCTTGAGCTTGGGGCCATCAGCGGTTTCCTCGAACTCCAGGCGGTTGGGCTTGGCGCCAAGGAAGGTCTTGAGCTCCATGGGTTCGCGCAACGGGTCGATGGAGGGGTTGGTGACCTGGCTGGCGTCAAGGAGCAGGTTGTCCCAGTAGACAGGGATGTCCACGGGGCTGCCCATGCCGGAGAGGAGCACGCCGCCCGTATCGGCCTGTTTGTAGATGTTCTTGATGAACACCGGCCGCCACAGCGCGTTGGCTTTAAAATTGGAGGGTTTCTCCTGGATAAGCAACGCCTGGGTGGGGCAATAGGCTTCGCAACGGTGGCAGCCGATACACTTGGTGTTATCGTGGCGCACGCACTGCCGGGCTTCGTCCCAGTAGTGCACACCGTAGGAACATTGCCGCACGCACACCTGACAATTGATGCAGGCGTCCTTGTCCCGGACGACAAAGAAATCGTGGTAATTTTTGTTGATCGGAGCGAAGGCCAAGACTGTCACCTCTTTCTGATCGTTTTTCGCAAGGGAGATCGTAGGGGCCTTTGGTTCGGCCGCCTCGGCCCGCCTCCCCCTCTCAAGGTAACGGGCCGCAACGCCCCTCGACATGGGTGGCCGAGGCAGAAAAAGCGGGAAGAGAAGAATGGGTATTAAAACCCGATTCGTCAAGTGGAAAAGTCGTTAAGACTACTCCCTTAGACAAGGTGCGTCAACGGAATTCCCCGTTTTTCGCGGTCCCGGAGGCTTTTACAAATAAGAAACTTTTTTTCGAAGAGGGGGATGGCGGGAGCAGGTTTGTCGGTTTTTTGGAATGGCTGAGGGGAAGGCGGGTTTACGGCAGGGACTGGGACGGCGGGCGCAAGGGATGGATGGGAGGAGGGGTGGAGGAATGGACAGGAGACAAAGGTTACGTTTTTGCAGGATTTAACAGGTAATGTGGAGCAAAATGGTAGGGTATTGCGGGCGCTGGGGCGGGAGGGGAGGCACACGTGGTGGGGGGGAGCATGATGCGATATCGCTGGTTTCATTATGGTGGCTGGTTTGACGGGGTACCAGCAAAACACCCAGGGGAAACGTTGACAATCCGCCATCAGCTGATACGGAAATTTCAAAGGCAATGAAGACATACCTTCAACACAGGAGATCACCATGTTTCGGCACCTGCGCATCCTGAGCCTCGCTCTGGCCTTGTGTTTTGCTTTCGCCGTTGTCGCCCAAGCCAAAAAGAACGGCGAGCAATACCCCAATCTTCTCGGAACCTGGGAGTCCGCTATCGTCGGTCATATCAAAGGCCACGGGTTCATTGCCGAACCTCCGGGCCGCGTGACCATCGTCATCTCCGAGCAGAACGGTGCGGCTTTCACGGGGACAAAATCCTGGAAATCGCTGAAAGGCGAAGCCAAATCCACGACATTTTCTGGCGTCCTCGATCCCACTGGCAAAGAAGGATACGTAGCCGAACACGACGACGGCTTCGGCTTCTGCAAGCAGGTCACCTCCACGTCCATGGTCTACATATACCTGGAGTCGGGTATCGGCGGTTCTCCAAAGGCCTTAAGCTCCGCCATGAAAAAGGTGAAGTAACCAACGGGTTTACGCGCGTTCCGTCCTCACGCCACATCAAAGGAGCCGGGCCGCAAGGCTCCGGCTCCTCATGAACTCGTGCAGGTCGGAGGCTGATGCTCCGGCCTGCCAAGTCCGTTGCGCAAGCGCTCGCTCTTAATGTAGAAACAACGCATGAACCCCAACGCGGACCATCTCGCCTCCCTCTTTAAGGAACTGGCTGAACCTGCCCGACTGCCCGACGGCTCACCGGCGCGCATCCTCAGGCACAGTGCGGTGCACGCCGCCGCACAGCGGTCAGGCCAAACACTTCGCCACACGGAAATCGCGGCCCTGGAGCGCGAGATCATCCCGGAGCGCTATCTGCGCAACTTCAAAACCCTCGACTGCGCCGCACAGAAGCGGCTGCTGGAAACCCGCGTGGCCATGGTAGGGCTGGGCGGGCTGGGCGGACCGATTCTGGAAGGCCTCGCCCGTCTTGGGTTTGGCATCATCCTGGCTGCGGACCACGACCATTTCGAGCCGTCGAATCTCAACCGCCAGTTGCTGGCCACGGAAAGCACCCTGGGCATGTCCAAGGCATCGGCCGCCCTGGAGCGCGTTCGCGCCGTCAACCCGGCGGTGGAATGCACCGTGCGCGAGCAGTACATCGCGCCCGGCGCGTTTGCGGCGTTCTACCGGGGCGCGGATATCGCCATCGACGCGCTGGGAGGCCTCGCCTGCCGCCTGGCCGCCGAGCAGGGAGCAGCCGAGGCCGGAGTGCCCTTGATCACCGCCGCCGTGGCGGGCTGGACAGCCATGGCGGCCACGGTGCTTCCCGGTGCGCCGGGCATGGCCAGCATGTTCGGCCTGAGTGATAAGACCCCGGCCACAGGCTCGGCTGCCGAAGATATCCTGGGCTGTCTGATTCCCACAATTCTCGCCGCCGCCGGGCTCGTGACCGTAGAGGCCGTGCGCCTGGCGCTTGGCCAACAACCAAAACTCGGCGGCCCCCACGGCAAGATGGCTGTGCTCGATTTCGGACAGGTCAGCATGGAAAGCCTCACACTTGGATAAGTGCGAGGAGGAGGAAACGGCAGAGGCCTCCGGCGGGTAAAGGCGAAACGAGGAAACCTCCGGCGGGTAAAGGCGAAACGAGGAAGCCTCCGGCGGCCAAAGGGCTATTCGCCCTTTGGAATCCCTTATATTTCAGGGGAGAAGTTTGCTGGGGCGAGGCTAACCACGGCGTCGCCGGAGCGGATAGTGCCGGGCTCAACCACTTTGGCGAACAGACCCCGCTTGGGCATGATGCACTCCCCCACCGCCTTGCGGATTTCACATCCCCTGTGGCACTCCTTGCCGATCTGGGTGATCTCCAGAAGGGCCGTCCCCCCTACCCGCACCCGCCCGCCCACAGGCAGGTCCAAAGCGGAGAGGCCGTCAACCAGGATGTTCTCGGCGAAATCTCCAGGCTGAAGCGTGGACAGCTTTGCCCGCATGATCTCCATGTCCTCCAGGGCCAACAGACTCACCTGCCGCCCGCTCCCGCCATGGGCGTCGCCCGCCACGCCGTAACCCACCACAAGAACAATGCTCTCCACAGGATGCTTCTTCACGCCCTTCCTGTCCGCAACGCATACAGTATGCACACTGGCCATCAAGATCTCCTTTGGGGATGGAGGTCATGTTTCATACGTTTGGGGTAGGAATGTCAACGACTGAATCCTGCGAGGATTGGCGCGACTGCATCTCTGTGGCGTACGGGCTGAAAAACATCTCGCGTGGGCCTTGGTACTCGATTACGAAGCACTTTTCGCCGCGCGCCGAGCCCTGGCGAAGGTTTGCCATTCTTCAAGGGTCAGTTTGCCATCACCGTTGGTGTCCGCCTGTTTGAACATCTCGTCGGTGAATCGGGGAAACTGTTTCTGCACCTCCTCCTTGGTGAGAAAGCCGTCTTTGTTGACATCCATGCGGTCAAAATAGGGGTGATTCCCCTTGCCCTGGGCCAAAGCCACAGTAGCGGAAAAGACCAACACACAGCAGAACGGGAGCAGAATTTTCTTCATGCGAATCCTCCGTAAGTACTGGCCCGTGGTAAGCTTGGAGCGCATAGTTGTTGTGTCGCAGGCAGGCTCGAAGCGGTTACATTGGCTGAATGAGCGAAAGATGCGTGGACTGGATAAGCAGGCCCGCGTACATGTTGCGAAGTTGATGTATTGCCTTGTCACGTAAGAAGGCGGCCCCGTGGCCGCCTTCTCGCTATTAACTATAAGGGATTCCAAAGGGGCATTGCCCCTTTGGCCGCCGGAGGCATATCCCGCCTCCGCCTTTAGCCTTTCTCTTCAATATTCCCTAGCTCTCGTAATAACTCCGCAAATGCTGGCTCCTCACCGGATGCCTTAACTTCCTCAAGGCCTTGGCCTCGATCTGCCGGATACGTTCCCTGGTGACGTTGAACAGCTTGCCAACTTCTTCCAGGGTGTGGTCGCTCTTTTCGCCGATGCCGAAACGTTTGCGCAGCACCTGTTCTTCTCTGGGCGTCAGATCGGACAGCACCCTGGCGATCTGTTCCATCAGCTTGGTGTTGACCACTTCTTCAGCGGGCGCCAGGGCCTTTTTGTCTTCGATGAAATCGCCCAGGCTGGAGTCTTCCTCATCGCCGATGGGGGTTTCCAGGGAGATGGGCTCCTTGGCGATCTTCAGGACCTTTTTGACCTTCTCCAACGGGTAATCCATGCGCTCGGCGATTTCCTCGGGGGTGGGATCGCGGCCGAGTTCCTGCACCAGATAGCGGGAGGTACGGATCAACTTGTTGATGGTCTCGATCATGTGCACCGGGATGCGTATGGTGCGTGCCTGGTCGGCGATGGCCCGAGTGATGGCTTGGCGGATCCACCAGGTGGCGTAGGTGGAGAACTTGTAGCCGCGCTGGTATTCAAACTTGTCCACGGCCTTCATCAAGCCGATGTTGCCTTCCTGGATGAGGTCGAGGAACTGCAGGCCGCGGTTGGTGTACTTTTTGGCGATGGAGACCACCAGGCGCAGGTTGGCCCGGATGAGTTCCTGCTTGGCGCGCTGGGCGGCGTTGTTGCCGCGCTTGATGCGCCAAAGCACTTCCTCCAGGTCGGAGACGTGGTGGCAGCATTTATCCTGCAGGCGGTAGAGAATCTCCATCTTGGCCAGAATCATTTCCTTGAAGGAGAAGATTTCGTCCGTGGTCATGGAGAGGGCTTCTGCGGCCACCATGGGGTTGATCTCGCGGGTCTCCATCTGGTTGAAGAGCAGTTGGATTTCCGTCTGGGTCTTGCCGGTGGAGAGGATATAGGCCGAGAGGTCGCGCTGGCAGTTGTGCATCTGGCGGACGTAATCTTCCACGGTTTCAATGACGCGGTCGATGAGGGTCTTTTCCAGTTTGATGTCGCGCAGGCGGTTGACCACCTCGTCCTTGAAGGACATGATTTCGCGCTGCATGCCGGCCACGCGGCGCTCCAGGCAGGCGCAGGAATCGAGCTTGGTGTAGACTTTGCGGCGCTTCTTGAAGATGGCCTTAAGCTCGTCGAGCAGGAAAATAACCCGCGAGCGCTGGTTCATTTCGTCTTCGGAAGGGTCGTCCTCTTCGATGGTCTTGACCACGTCCTTCAGCTTGATGCGGCCGATCTTGAGGTCTTCGCCCACCTGGATGAGTTCCTCCAGGGCCACAGGCACCTCGACCAGGGCGTACAGCACATCCATTTCGCCGTTTTCGATCTTCTTGGCGATGGTCACTTCGCCGTCGCGGTCCAGAAGCGGCACCGCGCCCATCTCGCGCAGATACATGCGCACCGGGTCCGTGGAACGCGAGGAGTAATCCAGCGCGTCTTCGGTCTCGGTGAGTTCCAGCTCGGGTTCGGCAGGTTCCTCGCCTTCGGCGGGGATGACCTCGATCTTGCGCATCTCTTTTTCCGAATCCACGATGGCGATATCCATGGAATCGAAAATGGAGATGACTTCCTCGATCTGCTCAGGATTAGTGGACAGCTCGGTGGGCAGGGCCTTATTGACTTCCTCGAAAGTGAGGAAGCCCTTTTCCTTGCCCTTGGCGATGAGGGTTTTGATTTGCTGGATGTCCTTGATATTGCTCACGAATGCCTCCACAAAAGATCGTTGAGGGCGGATGCCAGGCGTTGTTCTTCCTGACCGTCCCCCCTATCGCGGGCATCGCGCATGGCCTCGATGAGGCCCCGCTTGCGCCCCTCGTAGCCGGAGCGCGCCACATGCGCCGTGATATCCTCAAACCAGTTCGCGGCCTCCTGATCAGTCAGGGCCTGCTTGCTGGCGCATTTTCCCCAAAAACTTTTCTGGCGCTCATCCAGATACGGCAGCACGTCGTACTGCCCGAACTGGGCCAAAAGCTTCCAAAATGCCCTGGCCCGATCAGTGGCCAGCACAGTGAAGACGTTCAGGCCTTCCAGCGCCGGAATATAGCCCGGTGCCCGGATGGCGAATTCCAAAACTTCAGCGTCCTTCTTGGCCGGGCCGGAGGCCGCCTTGGGGGGCCTTCCCGCCCCGCTTGAGCGCTGCCCGACCGCCTGCCCCGCACCGGCCTGACCTTCCTGACCGGCGGAACCCGCAGAACCGGCCTGCCGCCCTGCCACCTGACGGCCTTGGCGTCCGGCGACCAACTGGCGCAGCTCATGCTCAGCCAGGCTCAATCCGTGGGCCAGTTTTGTCAGCAGCGCGGCCTTAAGGCCGTCGGCATGCATCTCGTCCAAAAAGGCCAAGGCCCAATCCACCACCTCTTTCGAAGAGCGAATGCGCCGTACTGTCGCCAGGCAAAAATCCAAACCCTCGCGGGCATTATCAAGGCAATTCCGAAAGGCCTCCGGGCCGCCCGCCTTGAGCAGGCTGTCGGCGTCCTCGCCCTGGGGCAACAGCACCACCCGGCAAGACGCGCCCTGAGCCAGAAGCATCTGGGCGCTGCGCAGGGCGGCCTTTTCGCCTGCGGGATCGCCGTCGAACACCAGGGTTACATGCTGGCAGAAACCGGTCAGCCGTTTCACCTGGGGGCCGGTCAGGGCCGTGCCCAGCACACCGCAGGTTTCTGGAAAACCGTGCTGGTGCAGGGCGATAACATCCAGGTAGCCCTCGGTGAGCAAAACTTCCTTGCTCTTGGAAAAATACGGACGGGCCTGATTGAGCCCGTAGAGGTGTTCCCCTTTTTTGTAGACCGGCGAATCGGCGCTGTTCAAATATTTGGGCTCGCCCTCGCCCATCACCCGACCGCCAAAAGCCACCACCTTGCCCGACACCTCATGGATGGGGAACATCAGGCGACCGCGAAAACGGTCCCACACCCGGCCATCGCCCTGGGACAACAGCCCGGCTGCCACGGCGTCCTGGGTGCGGTACCCACGGCGCTTAAGGCAGTCTTCCAGGCCCTGCCAGTCCGGCGGCGAATAGCCCAACTGGAAGCGCTCCACCATTTCGGCGCTGACGCCGCGCCGGTACAGATAATCCCTGGCCGGTGCTCCGGCTTCGGCCCGCAGGCAATCACGGAAATAATCACGCGCGTAGGCGTGCATTTCACCGGCTGCCTGACGCAGCTTGCGGGCGTGCTCCTCCTGGGGGTTGGGCCGGAATTCGGCCAGGGTAATGCCTGTCTCCAGAGCCAATTGCTCCAAACCTTCGCGAAAGTCCAGCCCGTTGATGCGACAATAGAAATCGATCACATCCCCGGAAGCCTGACACCCGAAACAATGGAAGAAGCCCTTCTCGGGATTGACGCCAAAAGAGGCGGTCTTCTCGTTGTGGAACGGGCAAAGTCCAACGAGACGTCCCCCCGCATTTTTGAGGGAGACGTACCGCTTGACTATATCGGCAATGTTCAGCCTGGACTTGAGGTCCTGGATGGCCCTGGGATCGTGTTTCATGCACCCGACAGGTAAAGGTTGCCTTCAAACTAATACCATCCCGGCCAAGAGCAAGGCCAGAAATTAAATTTATTTCAAATCCACGATGGTCATGCCGTCGCCGCCCCGGTCTTCCGGGGCCAGGACAAAGGTGGCCACCGTGGGAAAGTCCTTGAGAAAAGCGTGTACTTCGCGCCGCAGGGCGCCGGTGCCCCGCCCGTGGACAACCTCCACCTGCCCGATGCCCCGCAAGAGGGCCTTGTCGAGAAAGGCGGCCAGCTCGCTAACGGCCTCGTCGGCGCGCATGCCCCGCAGATCAAGCACCAGACAGGGGCCGGAGGAGGCCTGGGGCGCATTGACTACGGCCTGAGAGTGCGAAGCGGCCTTGGCCTGGACGCCTGACTTACCTGCAGCGGCCTGGGCGCGATCAGCCGCAGCAATATCCTCGAAAGCGACCCACAGGCTGACACCGCCCATATCCACCTTGAGGGAACGGCGCTTGTCGTCTTTTTCGCGCACGGTTCCGGCCCGCTCCCAGCCGCGCGGGGTCACGGCGTCGCCGGGGGCCAGATCCTCCCAGACCAGGGTCTGGGCCTGGGCCGGGCCGGAGGCGGTTTTGGACGCGCCGAGCTTTTCGGCGGTGCGCCGAATATCGGCCAATTCCTTCAGGGCCTGCTTGCGGCCCATTTTTTCGGCCTCGGCCTGACGCAGCACATCGCGGGCTTTGAGGCGCAATTCGTCAAGAAGTTTCTTGCGGTCCTTCTCGAAGGTCTCGGTCAGCTTGAGCCGCCGCTCCTCCAACTTGCCCTTCTGCTGGGCCAGATCGGCCAGTTCCTGCTCGCGCTCCAGGGCCAGTTCGTTCAGGCGGTCGAAAAGTTTGGCGGAATCCTCGCCGCCCAGCAGCAGGTACTTCTGGGCCTGCTCCAGAATCTCTTCGGGCAGGCCGCAGTCGCGGGCCACGTCGAGGGCCACGGAGGCTCCCACCTGGTCGTAGGCCAGCACGTACAAGGGTTTCTTGGAGCGGGGATCAAAGAGCATGCTGGCTGAGCGCACGCCCTCCTTGGTGAGGCCGTAGGCTTTAAGTGCGGGGAAATGCGTGGCGGCGGCGGCGAAAGCGCCCTTGTCCAGCAGCTTGTCCACCACGGCCTGGGCTAAGGCTGCGCCCTGGGCCGGATCGGTGCCCGCGCCGAATTCGTCGAGCAGCACCAGGGCGTCGCTGTCGAGGCTTGGCCAGGCACGGCTCAAGTGGCTGATCTGGGCGGTGAAGGTGGAGAGGTGGTCTTCCAGGCTCTGCTCGTCGCCCATGAACACGTACACTTTGCTCCAGAAGGGCAGGCGGCTCCCCTCGCCGGCGGCCACCGGCAGGCCGGAAAGGGCCATGAGGGCCGAGAGACCCAGGGTTTTCAGGCACACGGTCTTGCCTGCGGCGTTGGCACCGCTGATGATGAGCACCCGCTGGCCGGGCTTGAGCAGGATATCCACAGGCCGGGCGGATTTCGCAGGCTGGCCAGGGGAGCCCTCGGCCAGGGCCAGCAGCGGATGCCTAGCCGAAAAAAGTTCCACCGATCCTTCGCCCCCCACGTCGGGCACCTGCCCAGCCATGAGGCCGCACAGGGCGCACTTGGCCAGCAGCACGTCCATCTCCACGGCCATGACATAGGCGGCGCGCAGT
Source organism: Desulfovibrionales bacterium (assembly GCA_038248065.1). GTDB lineage: Bacteria > Desulfobacterota > Desulfovibrionia > Desulfovibrionales > Desulfovibrionaceae > Fundidesulfovibrio. The sequence continues at coordinate 40,049 of JBBRUD010000004.1, forward strand.
TCCGGCTCTTCTGCCCGGGCCATTTCCGTGAGGAACACCAGAACCTTGAGCTCCTCTTCGCGCTCTTCCTTCTTGAGTTCCTGCAGGCGGTTGTTCACCTCCACCAGAAACAGGGGCTCAATGTAGCAGGTCTCGCCGGTCTGGGAGTAATCGTGGATGATGCCTGGGATGCGTCCCTTGAAATTTGTTTTGAGAGGCAGGACGTAGCGATCCGAGGAGATGGTCATGTAGTCGTCTTGCAGGTAGGGGGCCAGACCCTCTTTGGCCACGAAATCCTTCACGTGGCCGGTGCAGCGCTGGTGAATACGCCGGATCTCCTGGCGCACGCTGAAAAGCTCGGGCGACGATTCGTCGCGCAATCCGCCGTCGCGTCCCAGGCAGCGTTTCAGGGCCGGATGCAGGCGGGCGGGCGGATTTGCGGCAAGGACCATGCGACTGAGCAGGGGCCAGTTCTCGGGGGCCTCGGCAAAACGTTCGCGCAGTTCCCTGGCGGCGTCGAGCACCTCGCGCACGGCCCAGAGGCCGTCGGCGTCCAGGTGGCGATGGGCAGAAGCCAGGTAGCTGAACACCCCGTCGATGGGCGGAAAGGCGCTTACGCCGAAGGGAGTCCTGTCGACATAGGCCATGGCCTCGCGCAGCAGTTCCTGCTGGCGAAAAAGTTCAGCCTGATCGGTGAAGGGGCTAAGAGCCAGACACGCGGCCGCGCCGGGTTCGGAAACGGCAAGTTTGGCCAGATGGGCCAGAACTTTCGGAAATTCCAGTTGGAAAAGGGCGCGGGATTCCATTGCAGGGACGCGCAAAGGCTAGGAGGAAAGACGGGCTTTGACCAGTTCGCTGACCAGTTTGCCGTCTACACGGCCTTTGTGGGCACCCATGACCGCCTGAATCACCTTACCCATGTCTTTCATGCCGAGGGCTCCCGTCTGGGTGGCGGCGACGTCCACCGCAGCGGCGGTTTCCTCGGCAGTGAGCTGGGTGGGAAGATAGGCCTGGAGGATGACCATCTCGGCCTGTTCCTGGTCGGCCTGGGCATCCCGGCCTGCGGTGCGGAACATCTCGATGGATTCCTGACGCTGCTTGACCTGCTTGGCGACCACTTCGAGCATCTCAGCATCGGTGAGCTCGCGGCGCAAGTCTACCTGCTTGTTCTTGGCGGCCGTCTTGAGCATTCTCAAGACGGCCACCCGAACATCTTCCTTGGCCTTATAAGCGACCAGAAAGTCTTTTTCTATCTGTTGGGTAAAAGTCATTACATCATGTTGATCTTGCGCATTTTCTTCAGAAGCCGCTTACGGGCCGCAGCCTTCTTCTTCTTACGCATGACGCTAGGCTTCTCATAGTGCTGACGCTTCTTCAGCTCGGAGAGGATACCCGCTTTCTCCACCTGCTTTTTAAAGCGGCGAAGGGCGATGTCGAAGTTGTCTGAATCCTCTAGGTAAACACCGGGCAAAACAATCACCCCCTCTCCGGTCCGACGCTTACGCCGGACGCCCTCAAAATTTTCCAATACGAAAGCGAATTTGGATACCCGCTTCCCACGGCGGTGGCAAGCATTTTCTAGGTCGCAAATGCAGACGGGGCAATGCGGGGACAAAAATGTCCGCCCGACCAAAAGCCGGGCGGACGAAAAACGAAAGCCTTCTTGATCCGTCAAGGCCAAAGGACACACGGGCAATTGCAAAGCCCGGACGCCAACACCTTACGCCGCAGCATCATGAAAGTACCCCAGTGCAAGCACTAGGACGCCCTTGCGGGAACTTCATGGACAAACCAAAAACCCCCGGTGCTCAAAGGAAGCACCAGCACGGGGCCAGCAACCGCCTCCACTCCAGAAAGCTGACGCATGCCCCGGAGAAACGTGAATGCTATTTTACGGCATCCTTCAGGAGCTTACCGGGGCGGAATTTCACAACTTTGGAAGCGGGAATCTTGATCTCAGCTCCGGTGCGGGGATTGCGTCCGGTGCGAGCCTGACGTTCTTCCACCATGAAGGTGCCGAAACCCGTCAGGGTCAGTTTGCCGTCGGATACCAGGGTGGACTCAACGGCATCCAGGAATGCGTTCAGGGCGCGTTCGGCGTTGGCTTTGGTGATGCCGGCCTTTTCGGAAATCTTGACTACCAGATCAGCCTTCGTCATCTGTCCTCTCCTCCTCAGTTCTTTTTCGGTCCGCCCGCGTGCGTCCCGAGGCTTGGCGTTAACGTTCATCCGAATTTGAGCTAGACTGAGGCCAGCCGGGGGTTAGCCGGATAGGCACCCAGTACTCAGCCCGGCTCAGGCTTATAGGAATCAAAACCCTTTGTCCAGCGGGAAGGCCCTGTTTTTAAGGCCTCCGAGGTTTTTCCCAGTTTGCCCCCCATCGTCCTGACGGACTTCCGCCACGAACTCCATCAACGATCGAATTTGCGATGGAGTAAGCTCTTCCGGCCGGGCAGCCGGAGTCAGACCTTCGTCTTCCAGATATTTCCGCGCCGCATCCCCCATGGAGGCGCCCAACATGCCGCCAAGCTGTTTGCGGCGTTGGCTGAATATCCGTTTTATGAAACGGGAGAACCTCTCCGGCTCGGCCGGGCGCGCCTCCGCGGGCAAGGGTGTAAAGGCCACAACAGCCGAATCAATCTTGGGCCGGGGGGTAAAGACCGCCGGGCCCACCTTGAAGAGTTTCTCCACCCTGGCGAAGCTCTGCAACCACGCCGTAAGCCCGCCATAGGCGCGGCTGCGGGGCTTGGCCACGATGCGGTCCGCCACCTCGTTTTGCACCATGAACACCGCCCGGCCATAGCTGTGAGCCTTCCAGACAAGATCCCACATGATGGGCGAGGCCACATTATAGGGCAGATTGCCCACGATGCGGATGCCCGGCAGGGCGTCCAGGCGCGCCCAGTCGATCCGCAGGGCGTCGGCGTTGACAATGGCGAGCTCCGGGTAGCGCCCCTTGAGTTCCGGCGACAGGTTGCGGTCCATTTCCACAGCCAGCACCCGGCGCGCGGCGCTTTCCATGAGGTGGCCCGTCAACGCGCCCCGGCCCGGCCCGATCTCCAACACCACGCCACCCGCCTCGATACCCACGGCGGCAACGATCTTGCGGGCCACATTGGGGTCAGTCAGGAAGTTCTGCCCAAGGCTGCGTTTGGGACGGCCGCTGAACGCGTTGCTCACCGCTGACTCGCGGCCAAAGCCTGGTCAAGATCGGCAATGATGTCCTTGACCGTCTCCAGCCCCACGGAGATACGCACCATGTCCGGCGGAGTGCCGGAATCCAGTTGTTCCTGGGGCGAGAGCTGGGAGTGGGTGGTGGAGGCCGGGTGGATCACCAGGGTTTTGGCGTCGAGAATATTGGCCAGGTGCGAACAGAGCTTCACGGCGTCGATGAACTTACGCCCCGCCTCAAGCCCTCCCTTCACGCCGAACCCGAACACCGCGCCAGGCCCGAGGGGAAAGTACTTCGCTGCCCGACCGTGGTCCTTGTGGCCGGGCAAGGCCGCGTAGTTCACCCAGGCCACTGCCGGATGCGCGTTCAGGAATTTAGCCACGGCAAGGGCGTTCTCGCAGTGGGCCCGCACCCGCAGAGGCAGGGTTTCCACACCCTGGAGGATCAGGAAAGTGTTAAAGGGCGATAGGCAGGCTCCGGTGTCGCGCAAGAGTCCGGTGCGCACCTTCAGCAGATAGGCCATGCATTTGAGCTGGCTTTCGTCCAGCCCGCAAAAGCTCTCCCAGAAATTGACACCGTGGTAGGTGGGATCAGGCTCTGTGATTTCAGGATATTTGCCGTGGCTGGACCAGTCGAAGCCGCCCTTCTCCACTATGGCTCCGCCAATGGAATTGCCATGGCCGGCGATGATCTTGGTGAGGGAATACACGCAGATATCCGCGCCGAAATCAAAGGGATTGAACATGGGCGGTGGCGACACGGTATTGTCCACAATCAGGGGGATACCGTGGGCATGGGCCACCTTGGCGATGCCCTCCAGGTCGTCTACGTTGCAGCGCGGGTTGCCGATGGATTCTGTGAACAGCAGGCGGGTGTTGGCGTCGATGGCCTTGGCGAAGTTTTCCGGATCGCTGGAATCCACAAAGCGCACTTCGATGCCGAAGCGTTTCAGGGTGTGGGCGAAAAGAGTCACCGTGCCGCCGTAGAGATTAGTGCCGGAGACGAAGTTCTGCCCCGCCGAGGTTATGGCCGTGACGGCGTAAAAAATGGCCGACATGCCGGAGGCCGTCACCAGCCCTGCCGAGCCGCCGTGCATGGCCGCAAGGCGATTTTCCAGAACCTCGTTGGTGGGGTTCATGATGCGCGAATAGATGTAGCCGAATTCCTTCAAGGCGAACAGGTTGGCCGCGTGTTCGCTGTCGCGGAAGGTGTAGGACGTGGTCTGGTAGATGGGCACTGCCCTGGAGTTGGTCTGGCTGTCGGGCTTCTGGCCGGCATGCAGGGCGAGAGTTTCAATGCCTTGGCGATTGCTGTCCATGGTCTGCTCCTTGAAGCTGCGTGACCCATCGGATACATGCAGGGAGCAGAAAAGAAAAGGCTCTGGAACATGGACCCTGAGGCCATCTCAGTATAAGGGTGTACTTCATGAACTTCCTGAAAAAACTTTTTGGAAATAAACCCCACGAGGCTCCCCCCATGACCAAAGCCAATGCCAAGGCCGCCCAGCACAAATGGTTTCTGCCCGCAGACAGCCGCAAGCAGCTGACCACCCTGTTCGCCTCCCTGGTCAACCCGGTGAATATTCATTTGTTCACCCGGGACGGCGTCAACGACGCCTACAACGATTTCATCCTGAAATTCCTGGACGATTTCGCCCATCTTTCCGATAAAATCCTCTTCCATCCCCACAAACTGGGTGGAGACGAGGCCCTGAAATGGAGCGTCACCCAATCGCCTACCGTACTCATCGAGCCGCAGACCTACGACATCCGCTTTCTGGGCGCGCCCATCGGAGAGGAGGGCCGTTCCTTCATCGAGGCCGTGCTCATGGTCTCCCTGGGCCAGTCCGGGCTGTCCGCCACGGGCAAGAAGCTTCTGGCAACCCTTGAAGAGCGGCGCACCATCAAGGTTTTTGTCACCCCCACATGCCCCTATTGCCCGCCTCAGGTGGTGAACGCCTTCCGGGCAGCCATGGAACGACCGGACCTGATTTCGGCCTGGTGCGTGGAGAGCAGCCAGATGCAGGAACTGGCCGAACGCTTCAACGTGGGCAGCGTGCCCCACACGGTGTTCAACGACACCCTTTCCGTACTGGGCCAGGAGCCTGAAGCCCAGTTTCTGGCCGAGCTCATTTCCCTCAAGGACGCCGACGCCCTGCTCAGCCAGCCACAGCACAAACCCGGCGAAACCCTGGACGTAGACGTGGCCATCCTCGGCGCCGGACCGGCAGGCCTGGCCGCAGGCATCTACGCGGGCCGGGCAGGCCTCAAAACCGTAATCGTCGAGCGCGAAAACATCGGCGGGCAGGTGTCCGTCACCCCGATTGTGGAAAACTATCCCGGCTTCGCCTCCATCCCCGGCGTCACCCTGATGCAGGTCACTGGTGCCCAAGCCCGGCAATATTGCGAAATTATTCAGGAAGCCCCCAGATCGGTTACTGCCGGGCCTGCCGGGGTCACAGTTACCACCACAAATCTGAAAATCACGGCCAGGGCCTTGCTGCTGGCCACCGGCGCAACATGGAAAAAACTCGGCGCGCCCGGCGAGGAGCAGTTCTTCGGCCACGGCGTGAACTACTGCGCCACCTGCGACGGCTACCTCTACAAAGACAGGAAAGTTCTTGTGGTTGGCGGCGGCAACACCGCCCTCACCGACGCCCTGTACCTGAAAAACCTGGGCGTGGATGTGGGGGTGGTGCACCGGCGGGCCGAGTTCCGGGCCGAAAAGCACCTGCAGGACGGCGTACGCAATGCCGGGGTCACCCTGTTCATGGACTGCACCGTGGAGTCCATCCTGGGCGACAAGAAAGTGACCGCCGCCCGCCTGCGCGACAACACCACCGGCAAGACCCAGGACGTGCCCACAGACGGCGTGTTCATCGCCATCGGCGAGACCCCCAACTCCGAAGTGGCCGCGAGGCTGGGCTGCGAACTGACCGAGGAAGGCAACATCGTGGTGGACGCCCAGATGCGCACCAATGTCCCCCATGTATACGCGGCCGGAGACGTCATCGGCGGCATCCGCCAGATCATCACCGCAGTGGGCCAGGGCGGCACCGCCGCGCTGACGATATTCGACGATCTGGCCAAGGAAAATGTTGGGTAACGAAGCGAAAAGAGAAGAGAAGAGAAGAGAAGCCTCCGGCGGCCGGGGGGCCAATGGCCCCCCGCCCCCCCCTTATAGCTTCGCTTTGACGAGTACACTGTTGGGAGGGACCGGGGGTGGCCTGCGGCTTACTTGGTGACCGTGGTTGCCTTTTGATACGACTTGGTCTGCCCCTTGGGACCGGTGGCGGATTTCTGTTTTGTCCAGGTTTTGGTGCTGGCGTTCCAGGTGCCTTGACTCTGGGTGTTCACGCTCTTGTCATTGGGGCCGGTGGTGGTGGATGAGCGGTTATACCCCGTGGGCGTACGGTTGGCGTCCACTTCCTGAGTGGCGGATTTGCCGCCAGGACCACTTACCGTAGACTTCCGCTTAAAAGCCCAGGCACTCGAACCACCAAAAACAAACGCGATAGCCACCAGAAAGCCGAAAACCACCGGAACGATGCGATACCGCATTACTCTCATAAGTGTGCTCCTTGTATACGGTCATCCCACACGATTCCCGCTCACCATAGCACGGCCCAGACAAAATGACACCATTTTGAACAATCAGACAACTCTTCCACAGTACCAGGCCATACATCTCAAACCCACTGAAAAGGTTGATAGCCACCCGCAGGAGAAGGGATTCCAAAGGGCCATTGGCCCTTTGGCCGCCGGAGGCATCCCCACCTCTCCGGTCCCCACCTCTCCGCTCTGCCTGCGCAGTCTTCTTGATCTCAAAGGCGTCAGCCCTTGGAGATGCCCAGTTTCTTGAGGCGGGAATCAAAGGTGGAGCGGTTGAGTCCGGCCTGTTTGGCGGCCTTGGAGATGTTCCATTTATGTTTTTCCAGCAGTTCCAGGGTGTACGTTTTCTCTACATCCTCCCAGCGCAGATCCGCCCAGGACGCGTCCGCAGACCGGGACGTGGCCGCGCAGGGCATATCCCCACGGCTGGACAAGGCCTCGCCATCGCCGGGCGTAGCGTCTCCGACCCCGAAGGCTTCCACCGGCTCTTTCAGCAGATGGCCGGGCAGATCGCTCTCCTCGATGATGTCGCCTTCGACCACGGTGAGCAAATATTTCACCAGATTTTCCATCTCACGGATGTTGCCTTTCCAGGCCAGACCGGAGAGCCTCCTGCGCGCCGGTGCGGCCAGCCGTCTGGCCGGGATGCCCAGACGCAGGCAATCGCGCCGGATGAAATATTCCAGCAGTTCGGCGATGTCCTCGCGCCGCTCGCGCAGGGCAGGCAGGTGCAGGGGCAGAACATTCAGGCGATAGAAGAGGTCTTCGCGAAATTCGCCCTCAGCCATTGCCTGGGGCAGATCCTTATTGGTAGCGGAGATAATGCGCACATCCACGGTGCGCGTAACCGAACCACCCAGGGGCTTGACCTCGCTGTTCTGGATAAGGCGCAGAATCTTGGCTTGCAGCGAAGGGGCCATGTCCCCGATTTCATCCAGGAAGACCGTTCCGCCGTGGGCATTCTCGAAGAGGCCGGTCTTGTCCTTGTCCGCGCCGGTAAAGGCCCCTTTTTTATAGCCGAACAGCTCGCTTTCCAGGAGCGTCTCCGGGATAGCCGAACAGTTCTGCACGAAAAAAGGCATATCCCGTCGGGAACCGGCCTGATGAATAGCCAGGGCGAACAGCTCCTTGCCTGTGCCCGATTCGCCGGTGATGAGCACGGGGAAATCCGTCCGGGCGTAGGAATGGGCCTTTTTCAGGGCCTCGCGCACTGGTTCGCTGTGCCCGACGATGGGAGACTGCTGCTCGCGAAAACGCTCAAGAGTGCGCCGGAGTCCCCGGCATTCCCTGGCCTTGCGCTCGAAGGCCAGGGCTTGGCCCAGAGCCACGGAGCCAACAGCCACCAGATGTTGCAGCAGCTCCAGGTAATCCTTGCGCAGGTTGAGGCGGCTGCCCCTGGCGTGGGTATCGATAAGCTCCACAGCGCCATAGACCGTGCCGTCGGAGAGCAGCAGCGGGTAGCAGAGAATCAGGGTGCTCTTGGAGGCCAGCCCGGCTTCCATCTCCTTGAAGTGGCGGGGGTCTTTCATGGGCTCGGCCACGGTCATGGCGGCGTTGTCCATGACCCAGCCCACAACGCTGGACTGGCCCGCGGGAATCTCCAGGCCAAGGACGGCGTCGCTCTGCTCTCCGGCAGCCTCGATGCAGGCGATGACGCCGTTGCGCTTTACCCACAGCGAGCCGCGATCCACGTTCTGGATGCGCAGAAGAGCCTCCAGAAAGCGCTTCTGAAAGGCCGCCGGGTCCAATTCCTCAAAGATGGCCTGGGTGAATTCGAGTATTTGACTCAGCATGCAGGGTCCTCCAGACGGAAGCGCCAGGAGCAGAAGGTTCCCTCGGGCAGGGCGTCGGGCGGACAGGCCAGGCAGACGGTGGAGATGCGCGGGTCGATGAAGCGGGCGAACTGCCCGTATTCGACCATGCCTGCGGACTTGCAGGGATAGTCTTCCAGGCCCTTGCGCCGCCGGGCGGCCTGCACCCGGCACTTGAGCACGCCAAGGATCAGCGCGCCCTCCCCTTCTCGCCCGTCCTCCGCTTCGCGAGAAAAAGCCACCTCGCTTATACGGCTGTGCAGCCTGTGAGCCAAAGCGGCTTCCAGAGCGTCCAGCCCGCCGCGCTCCGGCAGGCCGAGCACGGCCTTGGCGCGCAGGGCCTCCAGCGGCGCGAAGAGGTTCCAGCAGGCATCGTTGACCTGCTTGGCGCCCTCCATGCCGTCGAGCTTCTCCACTGCCTGGAACCAGACGCCGTCCATGGCCAGCCAGACTTTTCCCAACGTATCAAGCAACGCTTCAAGCTGCGTAGTGTCCAAGGAAGCAAAGGGATTCCCCTGAAACCCCAGGCGTTTGAGAGCGATTCCACTTGCAACGTCCCCGGCCTCGCCTTCCGCAGCCAGGGCCTTTTCCAGGCCATACTTTCGGGCGGTTTCTGCAAACCACAGGCCGTAATGCGCGCCCATCAGGCGTATGGCCGAAAGGGCCGAGGCGGCCAGGATTTCCTGGGAGTCGCTTCCGGCCCCGCTCATCCGTTTAGCCCACAAGCTGCCGACATTCTGAACCTCCATACGTCCAACAGGCCTGCCCCTCACCCCGCACAGTATTGCAACGGCGAAGTGGCGCACTTACATCCATGCCATCCGGCCTCGCCAGGCTCTCCCCCGCTGCAAACGCTGCTCAAGGGAGGAAAACCAAATCCTCAGCCTCGACCGGATTGTACCTGGCGCGAACGATTTTCAAGGGAGTTGAACCATGCCCTCAGCCGCGCCCGGAAATCGCCTGGCGCGGGCACGTTTTGTGATTTTAGTACCAATATTCCCGTACGCATAGCAAATACATCCTCTCGCGCCCGTCTCAGGAGGCGCTTGCAGTCGCCGTGACAGGAAAGCTCCGGTGGCACCCGCCTGCATTCCGGCACACGGCGCACTCTGCGGCTTCCGGCAACAAAAAACACCCCCTGGCAGACGCTCTCGCCTGCCAGGGGGTGAAACTCACGCACAACAAAAACTACGCAGAAGCGGCGGCAGGCTGTTAGGCCCTGGCGAACTTCCGGTACTTGATGCGGTGGGGCTGATCGGCTTCCTTGCCGAGTCGGGCTTTGCGGTCGGCCTCGTACTCGGAATAGTTGCCGTCGAACCACACGGTCTTGCTTTCGCCCTCAAAGGCCAGGATGTGAGTGGCTACTCGGTCCAGGAACCAGCGGTCGTGGCTGATGACCAGGGCGCACCCGGCGAAGTTGAGCAGGCCTTCTTCCAGGGCGCGCATGGTGTTGACGTCCAGGTCGTTGGTGGGTTCGTCCAGCAGCAGTACGTTGGCCCCGCTCTTGAGCATGCGGGCCAGGTGCATGCGGTTGCGCTCGCCGCCGGAGAGCACGCCGATCTTTTTCTGCTGGTCCGGGCCGGTCATGCCGAAACGGGCCACGTACGCCCGGGAGTTCACCTCGCGGCGACCGAGCATGAAGGAATCCTTGCCCTCGCTCACGGCCTCCCACACGGTCTGATCGTCCTTGAGCACGTCGCGGTTTTGCTCGATATGGGCCAACACTACGGTGTCGCCAACGGCCAATTGACCGTTGTCAGGCACATCCTGGCCGATGAGCATGCGGAAGAGCGTGGTCTTGCCCGCACCGTTGGGGCCGATGATGCCCACGATGGCTCCCGGAGGAATCAGGAAGTTCATGTCTTCTACCAACAGGCGCTCGCCAAAGGCCTTACCCACCCCGATGGCTTCGACAACCTTGTTGCCAAGGCGCGGTCCGGGCGGGATGAAGATTTCGAGGTCCTTGCCTATCTTTTCGCTTTCCTGGGCTGCCAGGGATTCGTAAGCACTGATGCGGGCCTTGCTCTTGGCGTGGCGGCCGCGCGGGCTCATGCGTATCCACTCCAGTTCGCGTTCCAGGGTCTTGCAACGCTCGGCCTCGGATTTTTCTTCGCTTTGCAGGCGAGCCTGCTTCTGCTCCAGCCAGGAGGAGTAGTTGCCCTGCCAGGGGATGCCCTTGCCCCGGTCGAGTTCCAGAATCCATCCGGCCACATTGTCGAGGAAATAGCGGTCATGGGTGACGGCGATGATCGTGCCCGGATAGGAGTGCAGATGGTGCTCCAGCCAGGCCACGGTTTCGGCGTCGAGATGGTTGGTGGGTTCGTCCAGCAGCAGGATATCGGGCTTTTTGAGCAGCAGGCGGCACAGGGCCACCCGGCGTTTCTCGCCGCCGGAGATAACCTTGACCAGGGTGTCGCCTGGGGGGCAGCGCAGGGCGTCCATGGCCATTTCCAACCGGGAGTCCACGTCCCAGGCGTCGGCGGCGTCCAGTTTCTCCTGCACCATGCCCTGGCGTGTGATCAGGGCGTCCATCTCGTCGTCGCTCATGGGCTCGGCGAACTTGGCGTTGATCTCTTCGAATTCGCGCACCAGGGCCATGGTTTCGGCCAGCCCTTCTTCAACGATCTCGCGCACGGTCTTGGAATCGTCGAGTTGGGGTTCCTGCTCCAGATAGCCTATGGTGTAGCCGGGAGCGGGCACGGTCTGGCCTTGGAAATCCTTGTCCACGCCGGCAAGAATGCGCAAGAGCGAACTCTTGCCCGAGCCATTCATGCCAATGACGCCGATCTTGGCACCGTAGAAATAGGAAAGGGAGATATCTTTGAGAATGGGCTTCTTGTCGTGAAACTTGGAGACCCTCATCATGGAATAAATGATTTTATTCGCTTCGCTCACTTGGCAACCTCGTGAAAATACGTACATTCCGGGAACGTTTGCACGCCCGGGTCAAAGAATTGAAGCCGGAAACGGCAGCCCGGTCTAGCTCTGGCGGATGGTGGCCCGTAGTTTTTTGTCTTCGGCCCTGATGGAGGCCTCCGACTTGGCCAGGGCCTTGTCGGCGGCGCTGGCCGCTACTTTGGGGACAGCGGCTTTGCGGCTGCGGGTCTTGGGCAGTTTTTCCGTCTTGACCTGCTCCATAACGTCTTCAGTGACTTCAGTGGTAAGCCATAATTCGAAGGTTTTGGTCTTGGAGCAATGCACCACGGTGATGTCTTTGGCCAGAATGGCCCGCTGGGTAAGCACATTCAGGCCGATGACCGTGGGAAACTCGCGCCTGAACTTGTGGACCACGTCCACCATTTCTTCTTTGTAAATTGCATTATCGGATGCGGCCTGCAGGCGCTGTGTGATGGCATCGTTGATTTTGGTCTTCATGGTAACTCCTTGAAATACTTGCAAAAACTATAAAGCATAAAATTCCGGGATTCGCTGATTCCGTCTGGAAGCATTTCGTAGCAGCCTCGAGTAAAAAGCTACGAGGAGGCAGCTTTGTCTCGTACCGGTAGCACCGCTTCCAGGCAGCCACATGCCCGGTTTTCTAACTTTTTGCCCAGTGAATCAATCGCTTGGGAAATATGGTTTCCGTCAGACAACTGCGACTTCGCCACTTTTGTCACTGCCGCAGACTTGGTGGCTCCCTGGGAGGCACTCCCCACTGATCATTGTGTTGGCCGGGCGGGAATGAGATCGACGGAAGTCTTCAACATTCTAGTTCCCGAAACAAACCTTGTCAAATGCGTTACCCGGATCAATTGTGCCGCCAGAGCTTCCAAGGGCCAACCGGCTCACGACACACAGGAACCACCCCTTTAATCGCCTGAGAGGACTCCAATGTCAGCATGGCCGGAGACACATTCGCAAGGAGGGTGTCGCCCCAAGCATCCAACCGCATTGGATAATCCCGTGAGGACCACAGCTGCGCCCCATCGCCGGAGAGTGTAAAGCGAACCCGTATGGATTTGGCCGGTGCCGGGAAGGTTGTCTGGACCACACGGGGGAGAGTGAGCCCCTCCCAGGTGAGCGACCCCATGCCTCGCGTAGAAGCCAGAGGGAAAAACGGGCCGCCGTCCAGGGAACAGCTTACGGCGATGCGATTGGAGAAACGCACATCAGCGTAAACGCGAGGGTAATACTCCAGACGCAGGCTGGTCAGGGGCAACCCGGACGAATAGGCATATTCGATGGAACAGGGCTTCGCATCCCTGCATGAAAGACAGGGTTCGCCCTGCTTTTTGTACAGCTGCCCGGACATCTCGGTATCTGCCGATATCACCGGCTCTGCGTCGTACAGGGGTATGTGGGTCAACCGAGCGGGCTGGCGACTGAGCAGGGTGAGCTTCGTCCCCAAAGGCGCGGACATGTTCAACGCCAGGGTCTGACCTCCCAGCCCGATCTCTCCCAAATCTGTCGCCGGGAGCCGCAGGCCGACAAGGCCGGAGCCATTTTTGCGCGGATACGTCAGCAACTGCGGCTGCCCGGCCACCAACGCCAGCGATGGGGAGTCGAGGCCGGGATCGTACACCTCCGTCAACGCCGACGCACCGGGCTGCACACCTTCGGGCAGACGAAGCACAGGCCGCGCTTGGGGGAAACGGCTCAGATAGGCCTTTCTCGCGGCGGCATCCCCGGGGCCAAACGCCACAAGATTGGGCCAGCACATAGGCGCTTCGCCACCCTTCCAGGGATGTGCGTCCAGCCTGGCCAACAGCGCCCCGGCCTGCCGGGCCGCCTGCTGGGCGTTTTCGACAGCGGATTGCCCCCTTGCGTGCCGACCTTCAAACGATAACCGCGTAAGCAGCAGCTTTCCGTAATCCGCTCTGTTGTCCAGAACCACCCGGATTTCCAGATCGCCCCGCCTCAACACCTCTTCCGGCACATCACATTGCGCCTTTAACTTCCGTGCGGAGTCGCGCGGACTGGAAGCGCTTTCGCCGGATGGCTTGTGGCCGTCAACGGCGAGCCTGCCGATCTCCCGGAAAGTGTCCCCCCCCGCACGGGCGGAAATTACAGCTACGCTGTCCGCCAGGCCGTTGACGGCGGGCGAAAAAATTGCCTCCATATCCAATCGCGCCCCGGCAAGGGGATTGTCGGCAGGACTCACGAAACAAAAGACGACCTCTCCCGGAGCCTCCTTGCGCACTACCCCCAGCCCCGGATCATCAAGCCCCACGTTGTCCGCCCGAAGGCATTGGCCGAACACATCCAACGCGCCGGGATCGATCTGGCAACGGGAGGTTCCCTCCGCGTCGGGATACAGATGCAACGGCGATCTGTTCACCAGCCCGGTCACAGCGAACCGCATGGCCCTGAAACCGCCCGCAGCCCTGGGTTGGCCCAGGCGCTCCGGGGGAAAGTCCGTCATTTCCGGCGCAAGCAGGAGCACCCGGCGATAGCGCGCACCCGAAACATCCGCCAAGGGCGCGAACACGCCAGGGAGATACCAGTTCAACGCGCGGCTGGTCATGGAGGGGGTCCACATTCCGTTGCCGGGCACGACGGCCAGGCTATCGGCCTGTATGTCCATCTCCGTTACGGCCAGGGCCAGATCTTTGATGGCGTTGGTCTCCCTGCGATAAAAGAAGCCGTAGGCTGGCCAATTGGGAAGGTTGACGATTCCAAGCAGCACCAGCCCTGCCGCGTATCCGGCCCAGGCCCGGCGACGCCCCATGCGGGCGGTCAAAAAATCCAGCCCCATGCCGGCCAGCATGACCAGACATGCGAACAGGCTGACCAGATACCGCACACGCAGGTGATGCGCCTGGCTTTCACGGAAAGCCAGCAGCCCGAGCGAGATTCCCGCCCAACACAGCAGGTACAGCAGCGCAGTCTTGCGCCGCCGCACCACCGCCCCGACAAGCCCTGCCGCGCATAACGCGAGAAAGGGAATGGCTGCGCTGGGGAAACTGAGGTATTCGTTATAGGTGGAAAAGAATTCCCCCATGGCCTGGCCGAGCAACCGCCACAACTCCGAGGGTTTGGGTTCAAAGTGCCCTGCCAGAAGCGTCTGGATGCCTGCGGAGCGCATATACCAGGGGACATAGGCAGCCGCGACCAGAACCAGCCCCAGCACCGGCAGGGGCCACGCCCGGCGAGGCCCGCCATCCTTGCCGCAGGTGGCCAGCCGTACGCACAGGTACGTCCCTTGGCAGGCGATATTGATGAGCCCCAGGTAGGAAGTCATGCACATGGCGAAGCTCACCAGCACATACCAGCCGACGCGCCATGCATTGCCAACTCCTGGCTTTGCGGGCCTTCCAGCGTCTCCGGGGCTGGGCCCTTCCGCCAGCCGGTGAAACGCGCCCATGGAAAGCAGCGTCAGGGTGAGAAACAGGGCATAAGGGCGAACCTGCTGGGAATATTCGATGGGATAGAGAAGGATGGCCAGGACTACGGCCCCATAAAATGCGGCCGGGCGGCCGAACAAATTCCGGGCAAATGCGAACAGCGCAGGCACGGCCAGCGCCCCCGCGATGACGCCCGGAAACCTCACAGCCACATCTGATCGGCCAAGCTCCAGCACTTTTTGAATGAGCAGATAATACAACGGGGGTTGGAAATCGACAAACGGCTGTTGTTGACCCAGAAGCTGCCGTATGACCGCGCCCATATTCGGCTGATCGGCGATAGCCAGAGTGATGAAGTCGTCCCAGAGTTTCAAAGACGGGCCGTCGATGCCTGTCAGGCGCAGCCACAGGGCCAGAAGGAACAACCCGGCCATCAGCAGGGCGTCATTGCCATCTACGGCGCGTTTGAAGAACCCTGGGGTCACGTAAGGCCCAGGGCCAATCTGGCTGCCGCAAGGTCCAACGCTGCGTGGCCCACGCTCTTGTAGAGCACCGGTCCGTCGGCGTGTTCGCGCCCAGCAAGAGCAAGTTCCAACGGCGTCACCCGTCTCCAGTCCACACCGGCCAACAGGAGGTCGCCAGCTTCGGCGTGCGCGCCCTCCAGACTGTCCACATACAGGGCGCAACGACGAACCAACCCGGCAGGAATTTCGGCCACGCCGGGGCTGAAGGAACCCACTGCGGCGATGAAGGCGTCATCCCGAACCGTCTCCGGCAGCACGGGCACGGGGCTTGCGGTGGCGGTGACGATCAACGTGGCCCGCTCCAGAGCATGGTCAAGAGTTTGGCCCTCGGTCTGGCAGGGCGCTTGACCCGGCGTGTTTCCAGCCGTGTTGCCCGGCGTCAGACCCGGTTTTTGACCCGCCCCGGCCAGGACCACGGCGGCAGCGCCCAGACCGCGCAGGTGGCTGGCCAACGCCTCGGCAGCAGCCCTGTTGCGGGCGCTGATAAACACTTCGGTGACGCCAAGCCCGGCCATGAAGGCCTCGCCGTGGGCCTTGGCCTGCACTCCGGCCCCCAGCAGCAGCAATGGCCCGCCGGGCTTCTGAGCCAGAAGCCGGGCCGCCAGAAGCGAGGCCGACGCCGTGCGCCGGGCCGTCACGGCAGGGCCGTCCAGCATGGCCAGACGCTCGCCAGTCACCGCGTCAAGCACCACTGCCTCGCCCCGTATCAGAGGCAGCCCCCGAGCCGCATTGCCGGGGTGCACCGTCACCATCTTGGTTATGGCAATCTTGCCGTCCGAGGCGGGCATCACCAAAAGCACCGCGCCGCCGGGCAAAAGCACGCTCAACCGCTCAGGCGCAGTCACCAGACCTTGCGCCTTGAGGGCCAGAGTCCGGGCCACCGCATCGGCCAGGGGGCCGTAGGGCAGCAGTTCCGCAGTGCGGGCCGCATCGAAAATGTGCATCAGACGCCCTTCGGGCCGCAGCTCGCAGGCCCGCCCGGCGCGTCCGCCAACTGTCCCAGCACCCAGCGCATCAGGCCTCCCCCTTAGTGGAGCGGCCCTTGAGCCATTGCTGCACCTGGTCGAGATAGGTGTACACCACCGGAGTGAGGTACAGCGTGACCACCTGGGACATGACCAGGCCGCCCGCCACCACCAGGCCAAGGGGCTGGCGGGCCGTGCCGCCCGCGCCGTAAGCCATGGCAATGGGCATGATGCCTGCGATGGCCGCCACGGTGGTCATCATGATGGGTCGGAAGCGGATGACGCAGCCTTCATACACGGCCTCGCGCGCGCTCTTGCCGGTTTTTTCCACCTCGATGGCGAAATCGATGACCATGATGGCGTTTTTCTTGACGATGCCGATGAGCATGATGATGCCGACGAAACCATAAATATCCAGATCACGCCCGAAAATCAGCAGCGTGAGCAGGCCGCCCAGAGCGGCCGAGGGCAGCCCGGAGAGAATGGTCACCGGATGGACGAAGCTCTCGTAGAGCACGCCCAAAATGATATAGATGACCACAACGGCCAGAAGCAGCAGGAAAGGAACGCTGGCTGCGGACTCCTTGAAGGCCGTGGCCTGCCCCTCGAAGGTGTAGGACACGTCGCCGGGCAGCTCGGTCTGGGCCAGAGCGGTCACCGCGTCCACGGCGTGGCTGAGGGAATATCCCTGTGACACGTTGAACGAAATGGTCACCGAGGTCAGCTGCCCCGTGTGGTTGACGGTGATGGGGCCGACGCCCTCCTCCTGGGTGACCAGACTGGCCAGCGAAACCAGCTTGTCCTTGTTTTTATCCTTGTTGTTATCCAGATCGGGCTGGACGTAGAGCCGCGAGAGCAGGCCGGGGTCGCGCTGGAATTCGGGGGCCACCTCGATGACCACGCGGTAGGTATCCGTGGTGGCGTAGATATTGGAAATCTGGCGCGCGCCATAGGCTGACCAGAGCGCGGTTTCGATGGCCTTGGCCGAGATGCCGAAGCTGGAGGCCTTGTCGCGGTCGATGTGCAAAAAGAGCTGCGGCCCGTCGATCTGCATGTCGGAGTTGACGTCGCGCAATTCCTTGAGGCCGCGCATGGACTGCTCCAGATGCCGGGCCGCCTCGTAGAGTTTGTTCGTTTCAGGCGACAGCAGAGTGAACTGGTACAGGGCGCGGGTGGAACGTCCGCCTATCTGGATGGCCGGAGGGTTGAACATGAAGGCCCGCAGGTCGCTCACCTGGGAGACCCTGCGCCGGAGGTCGTTCAGGATGGCGTCGATGGAGGCACCGTCCTTGCGCTGCGCCATGGGCTTGACCAGGGTGAAGAAGGCGGCGTTGTTCATGGAGGTATTTGGCCCGCCCACGCCCACGATGCCCACCACCTTGTGCACGTCGGGATTTTCGGCCACCAGCCCGGCCACGCGCAGAATGCGCTCCTTCATGGTGTCGAAGGAGGCGCTCTGCTCCGCCTGGGCGTAGCCGAAGATCAGGCCCATGTCCGTGGTGGGAATAAAGCCCATGGGCACCAACCCGAACAGCCACACCGTCACCCCCAGTAACCCGAAGGATCCCATAAGAGTGGAAAAACGGTGTTTCAGCGCGAAACGCAAACTGCGTTCATAGCCGCGTTCAACCCATTTGAAGTAACGGCCCGACTGGCCCATATGGCCGGTATGGCGCAAAAACTGGCTGCACAGCATGGGCGTGAAGCTCAAGGTGACAAAGCCTGACACCAGGATGGCGATGGTGATGGTGACGGCCAGTTCATTGAGCAGTCTGCCCAGAATACCGGCCATGAACATGATGGGCACAAACACCACGGCCAGGGAGAGGGTCATGGAGACGATGGTGAAGCCAATCTGCCTGGCCCCTTCCAGGGAGGCCTGCATGGGCGGCTTGCCCATTTCCATATGGCGCACCACGTTTTCCAGCATGACGATGGCGTCGTCCACGATGAAGCCTACGGCCAAAGTCAGTGCCATGAGGGAAAGATTGTCGAGGGAAAACCCGAACATGCGCATGATGGCGAAGGACCCGATAATGGACGTGGGAATGGCCAGACCGGCGATCACCGTGGCCCGCACGTTCTTGAGGAAAGCGAACACCACCAGCACCACCATGATAATGGACAGGCTTAAGGTGAGCTTCACGTCCTGGACGGATTCCCTGATGGTTTCGGAGCGGTCGTACATCACCTCGAATTCGATGGAGGTGGGCAGCGTGGCCTTGATGGAGGGCATCAGCGCCCGGATGTCGTCAGCCACCTTGATGGTGTTGGTGCCGGGCTGGCGGCGTACGGCGATGGTCAGCGAGGGGGTCTGATTATGGAAGGAGGCGTTCTTGTCGTTGATGGTGGAATCCACGGCCGTGCCCACGTCGGCCAGCCGGATGGGTTTGCCGCCGCGCCAGGCGATGATCTGCCTGATATACTGGGCAGCGTTCATGAGCATGCCCTTGGCCTTGATGGTGTAGAGCTTCACATGGCCGTAGAGCGAACCCGTGGGCAGGTTGACGTTTTCTGACTGGAAGGTGTCGGCCACGGTGTTGATGCCCACGTTGTAGGCGGCCAGCTTGTCGGGATCGAGCTGAATGCGCGGAGCGTAGGTCTGATCGCCGTAGATGGCCACCTGGGCCACGCCCGAAACCATGGAGATACGCTGCGAGACGAAAGTTTTGGCGTAATTGGTCAGTTTGTACAGGGGCAAGGTTTCCGAACGCATGCCGATGTACAGGATGGGCGCATCCGCAGGGTTCACCTTCTGATAGGTGGGCGGATTGGGCAGGTTGGGCGGCAGGTAGCCCGTGGCCGCCGAAATGGCGGTCTGCACGTCGGAGCCCGCACCGTCGATGTTGCGGCCCAGTTCGAACTGCAAGATGATGGTGGACTGGCCCAGCGTGTTCACCGAGCTCATGGAGATGATACCCGCGATGGTGGAGAACTGTTTCTCCAGCGGCGTGGCCACCGAAGAGGCCATGGTCTCGGGGTCCGCGCCGGGCAGTTGGGCGCTCACCTGGATGGTGGGGAAGTCGATGCCCGGCATTTCGCTTACCGGCAGGGCGTTATAGGCCGTGAGGCCCAGGAAGATCAGCCCGAAGGTGATAAGCGCCGTGGCGATGGGGCGCGTGATGAACAGTCCGGTCACTTGGCGGCCTCGGCTCCGGCCTGGACAACGGTGAGGGCCGCTCCGGGCGACACCCGGATAAGGCCGTCGGTGACGATCCTCTCGCCTTCCTTGAGCCCTTCAAGCACCACTGTATCTTTGCCCCGGATGGTGCGCCCAAGTTTCAAGGGGCGCAATTCCGCCGTATTTCCGGGAGTCACCACGAAAACGAAGGCTCCGTCCGTGCGGCGCATCACCGCGTTTTCGGGGATAAGCAGCTGGTCCTTTTCCACCGCCAAGGTCACCGATGCGTTCAGAAACTGTCCGGGCCACAGGGCCAGATCGACGTTGTCGAACCGAGCTTGCAGGGAAATCATGCCGGTTTGCGGGTCCACGGCGTTGTCGATGGCCGTCAGAACTCCCCGCCCCAGAACGGTGTGTTCCTCTTTGGGTTCCCTGGCCACGGCCGGAAGGGGGGCGGAGCCGTAATACTTGCGCACCAGGGCCAGTTCGCTCTCGTTCACCGAAAAGCGCAACAGGATGGGCTGCACCTGATTGATGGTCACCAACGCGGTGGTATAGGCGGAAACGGGGTTGCCGGGCTTGACCAACTGGTAGCCTGCCACGCCGGTGACCGGTGAAGGTATGACGCAATAGCCCAGGTTGATGCGGGCGGTGTCAAACGCGCCCTGGTCGGCCTGCACCTGCCGCCAGTCCGCTTCAGCCTGGGTGCGGCGCTGCTCGTAATCATCCTGGCTGACCACCTGTTGGCGCACCAGATCGCGGTAACGCACCAGGTCGCGGCCGGACTGTTCGGCCTTGGCCCAGTCGCGGGCCAGAGTTCCCCGCGCTTCCTCCACCTTGGCCTTGAACGGGGCCGCATCGATGGAGAACAGCTGTTGGTCTTCGCGCACCAAGCCCCCTTCGGCAAAGGACGCGGTCTGGAGAATGCCGGTGACCTGGGGTTGGAGAGTCACAGTGCGCATAGCCAGCACATGGCCGACGCCGCTGACGATGATGGGGGCGTCCTTACGGAGCGCCGCCACAGCGCTGACGTTCAAAGGCCGCTGCGGCGCGGCCTCCTTCTTTTTGTCGCACGCGGCAAGCAGCAGCACCGCCAGAACAAAGGCAAGCAGAGTTTTCACGGGAAGGCCTCGGAGGAATCCATTTCCTGGACGTTTACCTGTTTTGCAGTACGGCGTCCAGGATGATCCGGAATGCCCGCGACCCGCCGGAACAAAAGACATCCGCACATAATCATTGAAGCCAACAGGAGTATCTGCCTATACACCTATCAAGTTGTTTCCGCTACTCCCTGGCACGTTGACCACCGGTATCGCCAAGGATTAAGGACGTGTGGTGTCAAGAAAGATTCTCATAACACTTCTTGCTTTCGCTGCCCTGGGCTCCTTCGCCCTGTGGTTTGCAAAAGCGCCTCCAGCCGCCAAGGCCATGCGGGTGATCGGCGTCGTGCAGTACACGGCCAACAACCTCGACACCCTTGAGGGTTTTAAGCAAGGTATGGCGGCGCAGGGGTTTGTGGAGGGAAAAAACGTGCGGTATGTGTTTCAAAACCCCGCCGGTTCCCGTGATGAACTTGACAGCCAACTCGCCGCCGTGCTTTCTAGCAAACCCGATCTTCTCTTCGTTTCCCCCACCTTGGCGGCGGTGGAAACCAAGAAAGCCACCAAAAGCCTCGCCATCCCGGTAATTTTCGCCCCGGTGAACGACCCGGTATCCTCTGGCGTCGTCATGAATATCCAGCGCCCAGAAGCAAACCTCACGGGCGTCCGGCTGGCCCCGAGCGAGGGCAGGCGGCTGCAGTCGCTTTTGAGCCTCAAGCCTGAAATCAAGAAGGTCTTTGTTCCCTTCAACCCCAAGGAAGCCAGTGCGCTGGAAAGCCTGCGCCAGCTCGCTACTTCCGCCCAGTCGCTCAACATTTCTCTTATTACCCGCGAAATCGGGCCTGATACCGATCTCTCCCCCGCGTCGGGTCTGGTTCCTGAAGATGCCGACGCCATATTCATGCCCAGGGAAGGCTTGGTCATGTCGCATTATCTGCAGTTCATCGCCATCGCCGAGAGCCTGCGCATTCCCCTGAGCACCCCCCGGCTGGACCAAGTGGAAGAAGGGGTTTTGACTGGTTATGGTTTTATCGGACCTGAAATCGGCAAGCAGGCGGCAAGGATGGCCAGTCTGGCGCTCAAAGGACGCCCGCTTGCAAATATTCCTGTGGAAACCGCCCAGGACTACCTGTTCGTGAACATTGCCGCAGCCAAAAATATCGGAATTGAAGTTCCAGAGGCGTTTTTGCGACAGGCGCACATCATTGTCCGATCTTCGGTGTCCAAGTAGGACAGCATGAACCGATTAACCACCCATCTCACGGTAACCTTCCTCGTCCTCGCCTTGGGGCCGCTTATCGCCTTGGGCGCTCTTCTGGGCGCGACATCCTATCGCAGTCAAATTGAATCCGAGCATCGTTATGCGGAAAGCCTTTCAGTCACGGTGGCGGGCAAGGTGGAGGAATTGCTCGGAAGCATTGAAAAAGACGTGCTCACCGTCAATCGCATCAAAGGATTTTTCACCCAAAGTGCAACGGAACAGCGTGAAATCCTTCTTGAACTCCTTTCTTCGATACCTTCAATCCGCGAAATCACCTTCATCGGTGCAGACGGGTATCAAAAGGTCAGGGCGTCTTCATACAAGGCCCACGGACCTGATGAACAGCGCGACCTGTCCGGCCATGAGGAAGTCGCAGCAGTGCTTGCCGGCAACGGCACGGCTTTCGGGAAAATACAGGTGGACCCGGATGTGGGGGACCCCCTCGTTTCCTTCGCGCTCCCCCTGACCGACCCCCGCACCGGAAAGATCCGGGGGGTCATGCTCTGCCTGCTCCGGCTCCGAGTGCTGCTGGACCTTGTGGCGGATTTCAGTACGCCTCCCGACATCGAGGTGTTCATCACGGCAAGTGACGGCAGGATATTGGCGGCTCCAGAGTATTCCCTGGCCCTCAGAGGCATGCGCTACGCTCCGGTGGATGAAGCTTTCTTTGAACCAGGGCCAACAGGCGCAAGCGCTCTGGCGGGAACATCGACCATCACTCTGGGCAAACTGACGCTCAATGCCGTTGTTGCACTTTCCCGCAGCGAAGTGCTTGGGCCTTTCTACCGGTCGGCATCGGTCTACGCTGTGGTTTTTCTTGCCGCCCTGCTCTCCGGGGTCAGCTTGGCGCTGTTGGCAAAGCGCAGGATAGTCGCCCCGCTGCTGGATTTAAGCAAAACAGCCCTGTCCATTCGCAACGGCGACCTCACCGCCCGGGCGGTCGGAGGCACTTTTCTGGAACTCCAGGAACTGGCCGGCACGTTCAACCAGATGACCGACAGGCTTTTGGGAGCCATGCGCGCTTTGGAAACGGAAGTGGCCACTCGAAAAGAGACAGAACTCGCGCTGTACACCAGCCGCGAACGTCTTGACCTGGCTTTGAACGCGGTAAGCGACGGCGTGTGGGACTGGCACATGGATACCGGACATATCTATTTCAGTCCCCGATGGTTCACCATGCTCGGCTACGAACCGGATGCCTTTCCGGGAGTGTACGAAACATGGCGCTCCCTCTTGCATCCAGACGATGTGGACCCTGCGGAAACAGCGGTGCGTGAACATTTACTGACTGACAATACCTTCGAGATCGAAATTCGCATGCTGGCAAAGAGCGGAGAGTGGACCTGGATTATGGCCCGAGGACAGGTTGTAAAAAAAGATGCTTTCGGATTACCGCTTCGCATGGTGGGAACCCATGTGGATATTACCGACCGAAAACTGGCTGAGCAACAGCTCGCCGACTCCAGAAATTTCATCAGAAGCATTCTGGATTCCATGCCTTCCGCAGTCATCGGCCTGGATGCGGCAGGTCTGATCAACCATTGGAACGCCAGCGCCCAAATCATGTCCGGCAAAACGCATGCCTCGGTGATGGGACGTCCCCTGCTGGAGGCGCTGCCCACTTTGTCTGGACACATGGATAAAGTTGCAATGGCTTTGCGTGACCGCAGTGTTGCGAAGGTTGAAAAGATGCCTTTCCAACAGGGCGACGACATCCGTTTCACGGAAATCCAATTCTATCCCTTGATGAACAACGGTGTGTCCGGCGTGGTCATTCGCATAGACGACGTCACGGAGCAGGTGCATCTACGGGAAATGCTTGTCCAGTCGGAAAAAATGATGTCCGTGGGTGGCCTTGCCGCAGGGATGGCCCACGAAATCAACAACCCCCTCGGTGCAATTCTCCAAAGCGCACAGGTGGTTATCAGCCGTTTTTCTCCCCACCTGGAGGGCAACAGAATCACCGCCCAAGAGTGCGGCTGTTCCCTTGAGGCCATCATCGACTATACCCAAAAACGCAGCGTGCTCACCTTTCTGGAGGGCATTCGGGAAGCTGGTATACGGGCGGCGCGCATTGTCTCGAATATGCTGGAATTCAGCCGCAAAGGCGACCCCCAGCACAAACCCGCCAACATCAACGCCATACTTGAAAAAGCCGTGGAGCTGGCCCTTTCGGACTATGACCTGAAGAAGAAGTACGATTTCAAAAAAATCCACATCACGTGGTCCTTAGCGCCGGACCTGCCTGATGTCCCCTGCACCCGCACGGAAATTGAGCAGGTGATCCTCAACCTGCTCAAGAACGCGGCACAGGCCATGGCCGGGCAGACGGACAATCCGCCACCTGCAATAGCCTTGCGCACCCGCCTGGAGCAGGACGCCATCCGCATTGACGTTGAAGACAACGGCCAGGGCATACCGGAAACCGTGCGCAAACGGGTGTTCGAGCCGTTCTTCACCACCAAACCTGTCGGAGAAGGCACTGGACTGGGGCTGGCCGTATCGTATTTCATCATCGTCACCAATCACGGTGGCCGCTTCGATGTGCAACCCGCACCGGAAAGAGGCACGCGCTTCACACTTTTCCTTCCCCTGAAATAAACGGGTCACGCACGCACTCCCCAATCCGACTCCGCGCTTCTCCAAGAGCCGGGCTGCATCCAGGGCGTTTTGCTGGGCTGGATATGCAGCACCTTGCGGTTCCGGGCTTAGGGGGCTACAGTTCTTTCATCCGGTGCGGACCTTCATGTTTGCGCCACAATCCACCCGGTAGCATTGTACACTATGGGCAAATTCATTTCCTTTCTGCTGTTGCTGATTCTGGTCGGCTTGGGCGTTGGTGCCTATTACTTCACCAGGGATATGGCGCCGCCCGAGGTCGTCCTCTCCCCGGACAGGCCGTCAACCGGCAGCAAGCGTGACTTCACCGTCACAGCCAAAGACGCCACCTCGGGCATCAAGGCCGTGCGCATCTCCGTGCTTCAGGCCCAAAAAGAGACCGTGGTGGTCCAGAAAACCCTGGACCCTGCCCCGCGCGAGGCAGTGGAAAAGTTCTCCCTGGAAAACGCTGGCCTGCGCGAAGGACAATTCGACATCGTGGTGGTGGTCACGGATAAGTCCATCTTCAATTTCGGCGCAGGCAACACCACCCGCATCACCAAAACCATGACCCTCGACAACCGCCCGCCCGTAATCAACGTGCTCTCACTGGCCCATTTCATCAAACAGGGCGGGGTGTGCGGCGTGGTCTACCAGATCAACAAGGATGTGGAGCGCTCCGGCGTCATGGTGGGCGATACCCTCTACCCCGGCTACAAGCTCGATTCGGGCAACTATTGCGCCCTGTTCGCCTATCCGTGGAATATGGAACCTTCCAGGTTCTCCCCCAAAATCTACGCCGAGGATTCCGCAGGCAACGAACGCTCCATTTCCTTCCGCTATCAGCCCAAGATCAACAAGTTCAAGCACGATACCATCAACGTGGGCGACGAGTTCCTGCAGGCCAAGATGCCCCAGTTCGAGTCCCTCTACCCCGACATTAAAGATCCGGCCCAACTCTACGTGAAGGTCAACCGCGACCTGCGCAAGGAAAACGTGGCCAGGTTTCACGAGTTCGCTCTGAAGACTTCGCCCAAGATGCTCTGGGACGGAGCCTTCCTGCGCCTTCCCAACGCCGCCCCCAGGGCCGGATTCGGCGACGGCCGCACCTACATGTACAAAAACCAGAAGATAGACGAGGAAACCCACCTGGGCGTGGATCTGGCCTCCCTGGAAAACGCCCAGATACCCGCAGCCAACACCGGCAAGGTGGTCTTCACCGGCTTCTTCGGCATCTACGGCAACGCCGTAGTCATCGACCACGGCTGGGGATTGCAGACCATCTACTCCCACATGAGCCAGATAAGCGTGAAGGAAGGCGACGACGTGCGTAAAGGCGACATCATCGGCAACACCGGCGCAACCGGCCTTGCCGCAGGCGACCACCTGCACTTCGGCATCATCCTGAACGGCATAGAGGTGCAGCCCATCGAATGGTGGGACCCCCACTGGATCAAAGACAACATCACCAGCAAGTTTCAATAGTCTTCCGCCGGGGCCTTCCGTGTGCTACAGGGCGAAAAACCCTGACCACACGGGAGGCTCCATGCGTGCCCAGCTGCTCCACTCCTTCGGCGATATTCCAGACTTTCGACCTGCAGACATCCCCAAGCCCGAACTCAAGCCCGGCCATGTGCTCATCCGCGTGGCAGCCACCAGCGTCAATCCCATCGACATCAAGATGCGCAAGCTCGGCCCGGCCTTTGCCCCCAAACTGCCTGCCGTCATGGGCATGGACGTGGCCGGAACCGTCGAAGCCGTAGGTGCTGGCGTCACCGCCTTTGCACTGGGCGACGAGGTGTTCGGCTGCCCCGGCGGCGTGGGGGACATCCCCGGCGCACTGGCCCAGTACATGCTTGCCGACGCCCGGCTCATCGCCAAGAAGCCCTCCACCCACTCCATGGCTGAGGCCGCAGCCCTGCCCCTGGTGACCATCACCGCCTGGGACGCCCTGTTCGACAGGGCTCGCCTCGTCCCTGGCCAGCACGCCCTCATCCATGCCGGAACCGGCGGCGTGGGGCACATCGCCGTGCAACTGGCCAAGGCCCATGGCGCGCGCGTGGCCACCACCGTCTCCACGCCGGAAAAGGCCGCCCTGGCCGTCTCACTCGGCGCGGACGACGCCATAAACTACCGGCAGGAATCCGCCGAGCAATATACCGCCCGCATAACCGGCGGCCGTGGCTTCGACGTGGTCTTCGATACCGTCGGCGGGGCCACGCTGGAGTCCTCCTTCCAGGCCGCCGCACTCAAGGGCGTGATTGCCTCCACCAACACCCGCTCCACTCACGACCTGTCCGCGCTGCACGCCAAGGGGCTCACTCTCTCGGTGGTGTTCATGCTCCTGGCGCTCATCACCGGCCATGGCCGCGAGCGACACGGTGAGATACTGACCCTTGCCGCCATGCTGGCCGAACAGGGCAAGCTCCGGCCCCTGCTGGCCGCTCGCCGTTTCACCCTGGACCAGATCGCCCAAGCCCAAGAGTATCTGGAAAGCGGCCAGGCCGTGGGCAAGGTGGTTGTGGAAGTTGATTGACCGGACAGTTCAGATACGGCAGAGGATAGTGGATTCGTAATCCCTAACCCAAGGAGACCTCCATGCTTCGCACAATCATAACCGCCCTGTTCGCCATTTGCCTGCTGGCCGTAACCGCCCTGGCCCAACCACCCCAAGCCCCTGCCCAAACGCCCATGGGTCCTGGCATGATGGGCACGCAACCTCAGGGAGCTCCTCCGATGGAGCCAGCTGCCATGATGGGATCGCAACCCATGCCGGGCCATAACGCCCAGGCAATCCCCTACATGGTGGGCACCTGGCAGGCCGGAGGGTTCCATCTGCATCACAAAGTCCACGGCTTCATCAAGGACGACGGCAAACAAACCACCTTTGTTGTCAAGGAACAGAACGGCCGGGTTTTCCACGGCTCCGTGGCATGGAGCGGCAAAGCGCCGGGCAAAGACACCTTCTCCGGGGTTATCGACAAGGATAACGTCACCTTCTACCTCGCCGGACACATGGAAGGCCTGCGTATCGGCAAGATGGAAGGCCCGGACGCCTTCACCTTCTACTATGTCGTTCCTGGCGGCAAAAATCCCAGAGCAGGCTACGTGGACTACAAGCGGGCGAAGTAGAGAAGACGAAGGAGAGGGGAGAAGAGGCCTCCGGCGGCCGGGGGGCCAATGGCCCCCCGAGCCCCCCGTATAGCTGCGCACAGGTTATGTACGCTACACCCTGCTTGCCCCTTATTGCGGGGGTCCGGGGGGCGCTTGCCCCCCGGCCGCCGGAGGCCTCTTCAACGCCCCCTTTTACCGTGCCGAGTCTGGACACGGCTGCTGTTTGCGGGCAAGTATATTCCATGTCCAGCATACCAGGCCTCGAACCCAAGGACGTCCGCCACCTGCAGGAGCGGGTGAACACGCTCAAACGGTGTTTCGAACTGTGTGAGGTGATCTGCGCCTCCATCGACCTGGACGACGTGCTGGTACGCATCATGACCACCTGCCGCCACGCCCTGGCTGCGGAGACCTGTAGCCTGCTGCTGGCCGATGGCGAAGACGGCGATCTGGTGTTTACCGTGGCCCAGGGGCCGGTGGCGGACAAGCTTCCCAAAGGCCATAAGCTCCAGCGCGGCGCGGGGTTTGCGGGCTGGGTGCAGGAAAACGGCCTTCCGGTGCTGGTTCCCGACGCGTATGCCGACCCGCGCTTCAACCCGGAAGTGGATCATCGCACGGGCTACCGCACCCGCACCCTCATGTGCGTGCCGCTGATGGCCCGCAACCACATCATCGGGGTTGCCCAGGTCATCAACAAGCAAGACGGCGGACCTTTCAACGCCGAAGACCTGGAACTTTTCAGCCTCATCGGCGCCCAGGCGTCCATCGCCATCGACAACGCCCACATGCACCAGGCTATGCTTGCCAAGCAGCGTATGGAATTCGACATGGAGATCGCGGCCAGCATCCAGCGCGACTTCATGCCCCAGGCCGCTCCCATTGTGCCGGGTTTCGAGGTGGCGGGCCGAAGCGTGCCCTGCGACGCCACAGGGGGCGACTACTTCGATTACCTGCTCTTTCCCGACCTTGAGGGCTTCGGCCTGGCTGTGGGAGACGTCACCGGCCATGGCATACCGGCAGCGTTGCTGATGGCGAGCGTCCGCGCTTTCCTGCGAGCCCGGTGCATGCAGCCGGGCCATTTGGGGGAATGCATCAGCGACGTGAACCGTCTCATGAGCCGCGATACCGGCGATACCGGTCGGTTTATGACCCTTTTCTGCCTACAGGTGGATACGGCAAAGGGCCAGATGCGCTACGTCAAAGCCGGACACGATCCCGCCCTGGTGTTTAATCCCGAGACCTGCCTCTTCAGCGAATTGGACAGTAAGGGTATTCCTTTGGGCATCGAGCCGAGTTGGAAGTTCACTGAGGGGCTGCGCACGGGGTGGCAGGCCGGCGAGGTCTTCGTGTTGGGCACGGATGGCATCTGGGAATGCCACAACCATCAGGGCGGGCATGACGCCCAGGGTTCCTTGAACGGGCAGGGTGAAATGTATGGCAAGGAGCGCATGCAGGCAGTCATCCGCGACCATCATCATCTTTCGGCTCAGGCCATCGTCGAGGCGGTGCTGGCCGACGTGGAGGCCTTCAGAGGCAATTCCCCTCGTCAGGACGACGTCACCCTGGTAGTGCTCAAGGCTCTGGCCGGGTGCGACGGTTTGGCCGGACAGGTGGTCGGCTGACGGGCTGGGAAAATTCTTACATAAATGTACGTTTATTTCTAATGCTACAATTCTGTAGGGCGAAGCCTTTGCTCTGCTGCTGACTTTATCCTACAGTTTCAGACGTTTGTAGCTTTCCTAATACTGGCATGGATGTTGCCTCTTTCGGGTGTGGCCGGTTTACCGGCTAACGATCCAGGCAAGGAGGAACACGCCATGATCGACTGGATATTGCCCTGCACCCTGCTGGCCATCGTGTTGCTGCACTGGCTGTTTGAGATTCTTCCCGGCAAAGAGCGCAACATGTGGTGCTCCGAGCTTTCCCTTGAACCCGTTTATGTGCGTACAGACCGGCAGCCGCGCTGCTGAGGATATACCCCCCGCCCGATCTTCCCCCGCCCGCTTTCTGATCAAGACGCCGCTGGCAGCCGGGGGGGCAAGCGCCCCCCCGGACCCCCGCAGTGGCTAAGTACTCTTGGCCCCCTATGATGCCTTCCAGGATATTCGCCAAAGGGTGAACTTCACCTGCAAGCCCTCCGTCGCATAATTGTTAGCGGGGGCATCGCAACGGTTGCGCAATCTCTTTTCCGGCCAGGTGACGACGAGGAATTCTTTTGCTCGAGACCATCCGGCATTGCCCGTTCTGCAATGAAACGCTAGAAGGGGCCATGTTCTTCAGCCTGAAAATCGCCCTGTTGGCTCTTTCCACCCATAAGCTGCGCACCGTTCTGGCCATGCTGGGGGTGTTTTTGGGCGCGCTGGCCCTTACCGGGGTGCGCCACGTCTCCCTGGCCATGGTCCGCCAGGCGGAGATCGAGGTGGAGAAGCTGGGCCCCAACCTGTTTGCGGTCATGGCCGGGCAGGTGCGTTTTGCGCGCGGCGGCGCGGGCGGTGCCAGAGGGACCATCACCCTGACGGTGCCCGATAGCCAGACCCTGATGCAGCAGCTGCCCGGGGTTGTGCTGGGGGTGCCGGTGATCATCCGGGTCATGCCGGTGCGCTCCGGCAATATCACCGTGCAGAGCCAGTTGGTGGCCACCTGGCCGGATTACACCCAGGTGCGCAACATGGGCGTGGACAGCGGCCGCTTTTTCACCTGGGAAGAGGAGCGCGACCGGGCCAAGGTAGTTGTGCTTGGCAAGCGCATTGCCGAGCGGCTCTTCGGCGACCCTGAAAAGGCCCTCGGGCAGGTGGTCTATTTCTACCGTTCCGGCCTGCGGGTGCTTGGAGTGATGGAAGAGAAAGGCGCGGACCTCTCGGGCACGGACCAGGACGAACAGGTCTTTGTGCCGCTCTCCAGCTATATGCGGCGCATGGCCAACCAGACCTGGGTTTCGGGCGTGTTCATCCAGCTCGCCGACGGCACGGACTTCGAGACCACCAAGAATGCGGCTACCAGCATCATGCGCGAACGCCACAATATCGTGGGCGGAAAGCGCGACGATTTTTCCGTGCTCACGGCCCATGACGCCATGAAGCTCAAGCAGCAGGCCCTGGATCTGGTTGAAGTGCTGGGGCTCATCAGTTCCTCCCTGAGCTTTGCCGTGGGAGGATTGGGCATTTTATCCATCATGATTCTGCTGGTGCGGGCCAGACGGCTGGAAATCGGCGTACGGCGGGCAATCGGTGCCAAAAAGCGGGATATCATGCGCCAGTTTCTGCTTGAATCCGGCATGATGAGCGCCGTAGGAGGCGGGGCAGGGGTTCTGACGGCGTTGGCCGTTCTCACCGTGGTCTACAAGCTGGGCAACTTTCCTTACGTGTACGACGGCTGGCTTATCGTCCAGGCGCTGTGCGGTTCGGCCCTTTTGGGGCTTGTGGCCGGGGCGTATCCGGCCTGGCAGGCGGCCAATGTGGAAGTGCTCAAGGTGCTGAGGGCTAAGGAGTAGCTTTTTTCACCACATCGATGCGCCACCGCTCGAAGTCGCGTTCCCTCACCAGGGTGGCGGTGTGCAGTCCGAAAACCTTCAGTAGCATCCGCACCAGACTTTGCAGGCTAAACAGCGACGGTTTGTCAGGAGCGGTTTTCAAGAAAGCGGCCTGCACCTCGCGAAGCTTGCCATGCGTTTCGGTTTCCATCCCTCTATACCGTTGAAATGCGGCCAAGGCCAAGCCGGAGTCCAGCACGAACTCCACGCTGGGCAGGGCTTGTCCCTGACGCAGCATGTGCGCCGTCTGTTTGAAGCGCGCGTCGATATCCGGCCCCTGAAAGCCGGGGGCGGCTTCCATGAGCAGTTGTTCCACAAACCAGTCCAGTGAGGCATCAAAGAGCGGCTGATAGGTGACGCAGAGGTTGGAGTCCCTGCTGCGCACGAAGCTGGGCTTGCCGAACTGGGGGTGGACGCTCTCGGCCAGGAGGGCGTGTCCCAGTTCGTGGAGGTAGCGGTTGAAAGGCGGCTCCTGGCCTGAGGATTCCCGAGGCCAGTAGATGACGTGGGTTTTATGGGCCGGGTCGGTGAGGATTTCAAAGGAATCGCGCATGAACTCTTCTTCGACAGGCCAGCGGAAACGGCTCAGGAGCGTTTCCATGGCTTGCTTGCGATCATCCGCCGAATACAGTTTGTGCATGGATGCCTCGCTCAGTCGGATTTCAGAGCAGATGGTGTTGGGGTAGGAAACCGTGGTGGCGGTGGTCGAGAATTTCGCAGATATCCACGGGGCGAGCGGGCGCGGGGCCTTCCTTGCCGGAGAGATCCATGAGCACCGGGTGGATGGGTTGCATGCCTGCGTCGAAGAGAATGGCCACCTTGGGCCTCAGCGGGCTGTGGGGATTGGATTCGCGCACCACGGCGCGTTCTCCGGTGCTCAGACGCACCAGACTGCCCACGGTGTACAGGCCCACGCACTTGACGAAATGTTCCATGAGTTTGGGCTCAAAATCTTTGCCGCGCATGGCGAACATGACGCTCATGGCTTTGTCCGGCAGCATGCGGGCCTTGTAGGGACGGTCCTGGGTGAGGGCGTCGAAAACGTCGGCGATGGCCAGAATCTGGCCGTAGTAGCTTTGTTCGGAGGCTTTAATTCCCCGTGGATAGCCTGAGCCGTCGTAGCGTTCATGGTGTTCGGCAATGGCCCTGAGCACCTGTTGAGGCACGTCCATGCGGGCGGAGACGGCGGCGCAGCTCTCGATTGGGTGATGTTTGAGCCGGGCGTTTTCCCCGGGCGAGAGGGCGTCGGGTTTATCCAGAAGATCCTGCGGAGAGAGGGCCTTGCCCACGTCGTGCATCAGTCCGGCCAGGGCCAGTTCGCCCACCTGAGGCCGACCAAGGCCCAGGTAATCGCCGAACCCGGCGGCAATGGCCGATACGGAGACGCTGTGGCGAAAACTGTAGTCGTCCCCGTCGTGGAGTTTTACCAGGCAGATCAGGGCGTCGCGGTTGCGGGCGACGCTTCCGGCAATTTCTCGGGCCGTGTCGGTTGCTGCCTGGCCGTCCAAGGGGGTGTTGTTGGCCAAGGCGGTCATGATGCTTCGCACCACCTCGACAGAGCGGGAGTGGACGGCCATGGCCGCCTCAAGCTCCTGGTGCAGGGGAACATTCTTGTTGGAGCGGGTCATGGCCAGGCTTTCGAGCAAGGCGCTGTCCATGGCCTTCTGCACATCGGCGGAATCGTAAATGCGGGAGGAATCGCAGCTCAGCTTGGTTTTGTCTGTCTCGATGAAGGCCTCGGCAAAGCCCTCCGCGCGAATGGCCATCACCTGCTCGTCGGATTCAAGCAGGCCCTCCTGGCAATACAGATAAGGATGCTCGACCCACGAAAGGCCTGAATCAACCACGTACATGCCCACTTGCAGATCGTAGACGCGGATTTTTTTCAGCATTGCAGCTCGAGAAAGTGTATTTTTACTACTTCTTTACTGCCTACGCCGGGCGGTGCAAGAGGTCAACCCTGTCAGGCGGTTGCGGGGTTCCTTGACATCATATGTATGGGATGCGTCGGGCAGCTATACAGGTAGGCTTATCTGCGGATACGTCCACGCAAGGAGAGGGCGGAATCGGCGTTGAACCGACAAAGCCCCCAAGGGGGGGCTGGAGGGGAGGAACCTCCAGCCCGGGGGAGTGGCTCTGACGGGCTGTTCGGCCCGGTTGGCTCGGCGTTTATTCCCAGGAGATGGTCAGGGTCCGGGAGCCCCACTGGCGGGCACCGGACTGGTCGTTGCCGAAATAGATGTCGATGGTCTTGTTGTGGCGGGCGGCCATGGTGTCCATGACAGTGAACTCGCCGTCAAGGCCGTCGATGCGCACTTTTTTATCGAAGGTGAGGCCGTGCTCGAAAAGGTCGGGGGATACGGCGATGGCGTTGGAATCAGGGGTAAGCAGCTGGCCGTTTGCCGCTTTGGGCAGGGTGCTCTTTCTGGACTTGCCTACGCTCTGGGCGGTGTAGGCCTTGGCGGTGACTTCCATGTTCTTTTCTTTGGATTTGCGCAGCTGGAACAGCTTGGCCGGGGAGCAGGCCAGAACCGGTGCAGGCGATTCCACACACACGGTTTTCCCGGCGCAACCGGAGAACAGGGCCAGGGCGGAAAACGCCACGATGCGGGCGGAAAGGCCAACGCCGGGGCGTTGTATTTTCCGGGCGCGGGCGCTGCTGGGGTGGTCCTTTCTTTTGATCATGGCTTATCGCTACCAGTTGAAAACATTCCCGGCAAGAAGCCACGGGAGAACATGGACAAAAATTCATAGTTAAGCAGAATGCGCAATGTTATGATTTGGAGCGCTCAGGACTTCTTCCTGGGGCTCAACACCAGAGAGCAAGGCCATAGGGCAATTCGTCGTTCTGATGGGAGTTGCCCTGCCGCTTGTGTTGGAGACAACGGCTCGGGGACATTAAAACCGCCCGGCCACGGCCTTGCCGCAGTCCTGGCATACGCCGCCGCGCAGCAGCACCTCGCCCACGGCAAAGCCCAGCCGCTCAATGACCGTGTGCCCGCACTGAGGGCAATAGGTCGAATTGTGGTCATTGCCCGGGACGTTGCCCACATAGATATGGTTGAGTCCGGCCCGGCGGCCGATATCCCAGGCGCGTTCCAGCGTGGCCAGGGGCGTGACGGGGCGGTCCAGCAGGCGGTATTCCGGGTGGAAGCGCGACAGATGCCAGGGGGTGTCCGCCCCTAGTTCGTCATGGATGAACCCGGCCATGAGCGCCAGTTCGTCAGGATGGTCGTTCAATCCGGGGATGACCAGTGTGGTCACCTCCAGCCACCAGCCCAACTCGCTGATGTGTTTGAGATTTTTTTTCACGGGCTCAAGCTTGGCCTGGCAGACATCAGCGTAGAAGTCCGGGGTGAAGGCTTTGAGGTCGATATTTGCCGCTTGGACAAGGGGGGCCAGGGCGTCCAGGCACTCCGGGCTCATGAAACCGTTGGAGACAATGATGTTCTTCAACCCTTTGTCTTGGGCCAGACGGGCGGTATCTTCCATGAGTTCGAAGAAGATGGTGGGCTCGGAATAGGTGTAGGCGATGCTCGCACAGCCGGATTCGAGAGCCGCGCCGACCAGCTCCTGGGGTTCCAGTCGGCGTCCTTGAATGGGCAGGCCCTCGCGGGGCGGCTGGGATAGCGTGTAATTCTGGCAGAAGGAACAGCCCAGGTTGCAGCCCATGGTGCCGAAGGAAAAGGCCAGTGAACCGGGCAGAAAGTGGTAGAGCGGCTTTTTTTCGATGGGATCGACATTGGTGGCCGCCACCCTGTCGTACACCAGGGTGGAGAGGACGCCCCCCTGGTTTTCGCGCACCCCGCATTTCCCGCGCTCCCCAGGCGGAATGCGGCAGAAGTGGGAGCACAGTCGGCATTGGACCAGCCCGTTATCCAGGGCTTTCCACAGTCGTGCGGCGTGCATTTGGCCTCCAGGGTTAGGAGTCTGTCGAACAGCGTGGCCTGTCAGGAACTGGGTTTCAGGGCCTGGAGGGCTTCACCCGGCTGGAAGTCGAGGGTGTCGGCAGTATTGTTCCTTGGGACGTCCCGGACGGGTTCACCTGGGGAACCACGTAAATAGGTCCCACGTTGGGCATCTCCTGCGTGGTTTTGGGGGCGGGTTGGACCTGTACGACATTGTCCCCGCGTTCGTTCGTGCCGGTGAATACGCGCCCGGGCGTGCCCGTGGTGCCCATGGTTTCGTCCTGGCGCGGGCTATCCTGCTGGTTCTGCTGGCAAAGGGCCGGGCCGGGCACCAGCAGGATCGCGGCTGCAAAGGCGAGTAGCAAGAAAATTCCCTGGTGCGCCGTGGGTTTTGCATGATACGATTTTTTTTGTGACATCATTGGTCTCCTTGAGTTTCAACGCCGGAAAGCATATACGTTCCGCATACCATTGAAGGAGCTTTTCCACCATGACTGATCGTGCCGAGGCCTACCGCCGCGCAGGTGTTGACATTGTCGCCGCGAGCGACCTGGTCAGCCGCATCAAGCCTCTGGCCCAGGCTACGTTCAACAAGGGCGTCATTACCGATATAGGCGGTTTTGGCGGTCTTTTCAAACTTGATCTGGCCAATCTTGAAGAACCCGTGCTGGTCTCGTCCACCGACGGCGTAGGCACCAAGCTTATGCTGGCCTTTGACCTGGACGGACATTCCACCATCGGTATCGACCTGGTGGCCATGAGCGTCAACGACATTCTGGTCCAGGGTGCCAAGCCACTGTTTTTCCTGGATTATTTTGCGACGGGGAAGTTGGAAGTGGAAGTGGCCGAGCGGGTGATCAAGGGCGTGGCCCATGGCTGCACCGAGGCCGGATGCGCCTTGCTGGGCGGCGAGACCGCCGAGATGCCCGGCTTTTACCCGCCGGGACACTACGACTTGGCCGGGTTCTGCGTGGGACTGGTGGATAACGCCAAGATCGTGGATGGCTCTTCCATCGGCATCGGCGACTCCATCATCGGCATCCGGTCTTCCGGCCCTCACGCCAACGGCTATTCGCTCATTCGCAAAATATATGAAGCATCGGGGTTCAAACCCACCGATTTGGTGCCCGGCGCGGCCCAGACCGTGGCTGAAGCTCTGCTGGCCCCCACCCGCATCTACGTGAAACCCGTGCTCAACCTGCTGCGCGACTTTTCCGTGCGGGGCATGGTGCATATCACCGGCGGCGGTTTCTTTGAAAACATCCCCCGCATCCTGCCGCGCGGCGTGGCTGCCCATGTGCGCATGGACTCCTGGCAGGTGCCTCCGGTGTTCAACTGGTTGAAGGATGCGGGCAACCTCACCTGGGGCGAAATGCTCCAGACCTTCAACTGCGGCATCGGCTACATTCTGGTGGTGGACAAGGAGCAGGGCGAAGACGTGCTTGCCCGCCTGCACGCCATGCACGAGCAGGCCTGGATCATCGGCGAGGCCGTCAAGCTGGCCTCTCCCGAGGGCGAACGGGTCATTGTGGAAACGCCTAACGGCCTGGCCTGATACCGCCCTGAGTACGCACTTCCGGGGCCGCGTAAGCGGCCCCATCGAGTTTTGGGGCCGCTTATGCGGCACTGTCCTGATTTTGGGGCCGCTTATGCGGCCCCTTCTTTTTTGCCATCCACCAAGTAGGGATTGAAATAGCCGTATTGCAGCCAGGGGCAACGTTTGCGCAGGCGCTTCATGAAGTTGCCAAGCCCCATGCTGGCCCCGAAGCCAACGCCGCTTTGGCCAACCACCTGGGCGTAAAGGTCCGGGTCCAGGTTGAGGTTGCGCAACTGGATGAAATCCACTCTGTTGTCCTCGACAAGTTGGCCCAGAGCCTCCAGCTCCTCTTCGGTGTCGCTGACGCCCGGATGGAACAGGAAGTTCAGGCTGACGAACAACCCGGCGGCCTTGGCCTGTTTGACTGACTCAGCCACATCCTCGAAGACGTAGCCCACTGGGCGGGTGTAAGCCTCGTACAGGGGCTTGCGGGCGCTGACCATACTCACGCGGATGGAATCGAAACCCGCTTCCTTCAGCCCGGCCATGGTGCCCGGCAGGCTGCCGTTGCTGTTGACGTTCACTGTGCCTGTGCCGCCACGGCTGCGGTAGAGGCGGGCCGCTTCCATGAGCAGTTCCGCCTCGGTCAGGGGCTCGCCCTCGCAGCCCTGGCCAAAGCTCAGGATGGCCTTGGGTTCGCGGGAGCTGTGTTCCAGCATCACTTCCGCCACTTCCTCGGCCGTAGGCTTGAAGGTGATGCGGTTCTGGGTGGAAGGAAAGCCGGAGGAGGCCTCCTGGAGGCTCAAGCAGCCCATGCACCGGGCGTTGCACTTGCGTGAAGTGGGCAGCGGGGCTTCGAAGCGCCCTAGAGCCAGGTTTCTGGCCGCCGGACAGCAGGAGGTCAGGGCGCATCCGGCCAGGTGGGCCACCAGACGGTTCTTGGGATATTTGCCCAACAGAGCCTTGGCTCCTTGGGTGATGCGTTTTTTGGCCACGCCGGAAAACACCTGGCGCTGGTCCTGGTCCACGCGCTTGGCCGCCACGTAGAAGCGGTCGTTGGCAAAGCCGATGGCTCCGTAGGCGAACAGCGGCAAGGTGGGCGCGCCCTCGCGGGTGTGGTAGGCCGTGGTGGCGGAAAGGGTGTGGCCGGGGCTGACAAAGGCGGCTACGGCCAGATCCTCAAGCTCCTCAACCTCGCCGGTCTCCGGGTCGAATCCCAGAGCGGAGCGGCCCGGTAGCAGGAACATCTCACTCTCCGGAGGCAGTGGCATCAACTCGTCAGGCCTGGGCAACCCCATCTGATCCCCTCGGCGAACAAGCATCTCCAACTCGGGATGGTCGTAGATATTGCCCGCCGCATCGGCGAAAACCAGTCTGGGACGTATTTTGGACGTGGTCATGAAGCCTCCTGAAGCGGGCAGTTTAGCGGGAATAGGGGCGGAAGGCTAGGTGGGGGGAGGGACCTCATATCTAGAAGCCCAAAACAAATGTTCGGAACCAGTTCGTAGCCCCGACGTGCATGGAGGCTTTAGTTTAAAACTCCACTTAATTTTTTTACTTGTTTTGTTGTTACGCTTACGCTAGAAGGTTTTTGGGCATGACGCCCGGGAGGTTGCATATGGCTTCAAATGGATCGGATAGCCCTGCCCAATTTGAGTTGCCTGCCGAGCTTATTGAGGCCCTGAAAAGAGATGTTGTCCCTCATATCGTTGAGTGTTGCCGTGTCAGCGGAAATGCCTTCGATGAAGATACTGAGCACAACGATAACTATACTCTGGGAACCTACTCCTGGAGGAATCTATACAACCGCTTGGGACGTAAACTTAATAAAAAATTATGGTTAGTAAAACTTGATGAAAATGACTTGCGGATTACGTTCATACCATTGGATGGAACCATTGAGCTTAGGGTACACCGATGCAGTGGCGAAACAATGATACCGACCGGTGGGCTACGTGCCAAAATGGCTGCTAGCGGACAAAACTTTTTGTCCCAAGGGATTGAAAGTTGGGTGGCTGAAAACTTCCAACTTGTTGTCGGGTATGTTTTCGATCAATTTGAGGGGCTTAGTTTGATTTCAGTGCTAAAATTGTTCGGACCGAGTCCCCAAAAACTTGTCGCACTACCTGTGGCAACCCTATACCAGACTGAACGACTTTCCTTTGTGGACGATGTCGCTATTTCTGGGGCAGAGAATATCGCCACCCCTGGTGTCACTAAGACCCCAGCACCCGAACGGATCGATGCGCCACAGCTTGCTCGTGATATGTCAAAAGATGCCTCAGCTTCAACGAGATTAAAGAAGAAAGTCGATGGATAAGCATCGTTCTCTTGGCACTGCGCTTGCGCACCTTGATCCCCGAAGGATTACGGCGGGTCGCGAATTGCGTGCGCTTACAAAAAAAACTTTGGCTGACAAAATAGGCAAAACACCTAGCGCCATTTCACAATTTGAGTCAGGGCGATCTGGTCTCGATATTGAGACATTCGCTGCTTTGACAATGGCGTTAGGCTTGCCGCCAAACTATTTCACTGGATATGCAGAAGGTATTCAGGTCGACTTCGCCACATGCCATTTTCGTGCGAATAAAAGTGTTCCCCAAGGCGAACGAAGAAGGGCGCTGCAACATGCCATAGCTGTTGTTGAACTTTATAGGGCATTGGAACGGCGAGGCATAGTCTTCCCTTCCCCTGATGTGCCAACGCATCAATGGGATTCTTATTCGCCACCCGGCATTGAGAAACTAGCCCAGGCAATTCGTCAATCCTGGGGTATGAGCAACGGTCCCATCCCCAACATGGCAGCCCTTCTGGAAACGAAGGGCATTTTTGTTATTCTTCTGCCTCAAGCGTGTGCTAAACTGGATGCCTTCAGTTTCTGGGCTGAAGATCGCCCATGCGTGGTTGTAACTGAATCCGTTTCTGCCAGTCGTATGCAGTTCGACCACGGACATGAGCTCGCACATTTGATCTTGCACATGGATGAAGCAGCAGGTGATCCAGAAAGTGAAAGAGCCGCAAACCACTTTTCCGGATCTTTTCTTGCCCCAGCCCAAACATTTCGTCTAGATTGTCCAAGGTCATGGGACTATGAGCAATTTCTCGCGATCAAGGCGCGTTGGTCCATGTCTATGCAGGCAGCGCTATACCGGGGCCGTCAATTAGGATTGATCAAAGAGTCTAGTTATCGATGGGGAATGATCGATCTAAGTAATCGAAAGCAACGAATGGAAGAACCTAGAGAATTTCAAAAGCCTTTACCTTCTTTATTATCCAAAGCCTTGGAAATTTTGCAGGGTGAGTTTACGTTGGATGAGTTGGCGGAAGAGATACGCCTTGCTCCCCATGAATTTGAAGCGTTGCTCATTTCTCAGTGTGTTCCGCAGACAATTATCGACTCATTTAAACGGAGTGAGCCTGTCGTAGCTGAGCCGAATGTACTTTTTATGCCCACCCAGAAATTAAGGCAGGAAAATGCTACTGCCTCTGCTGCGAAGACTCCCGCAACACCCACTTCAGTCGGCGCTCCTCATCTTCCCCCAGGTTCAGGAACGGCCTAGTGGGATGGTCGCCTCTTGGTAGGCCGCCATGCCGACGAGTTGATTAGACATCCTCCCAACACGCATAACGTCTCCTTACGTAAGCGTCTAATCGGCCCCTTCTTGCGGGTGCATTGGGCTTGAGTCAGAAGGTGCTGATGAGCTTACGTGGTGATGAGGCGGGTTTTATCGATGTTCTGCGGTAGCAAGGCTTTGATTCTCTCGGTGGTGTTCGCCA
>JBBRUD010000005.1:0-77558 GCA_038248065.1 Desulfovibrionales bacterium
CGTCAGCCCGCGTCCGTCAGCCCGCGTCCGTCAGCCCGCGTCCGTCAGCCCGCGTCCGTCAGCCCGCGTCCGTCAGCCCGCGTCCGTCAGCCCGCGTCCGTCAGCCCGCGTCCGTCAGCCCAACTCGCCTTGGCTGTCTTGCTCCGGCAGCGGCAGAATCAGCTCCGGCCCTTCGCGCGTTGGGGCGTTCACCAGGGTTCCCACGCGGTAGATATTCATCTCCGGCCACTCGCGCGGAGCAAGGATATCCTCCACGGCATCCAGGTTTTCCAAGCGCGAATTGAGCCACCGGGCGTCGTCCTCCTGCCGCACCAGCACGGGCATGCGGTGGTGCAGCGGGGCGATCTGGGCGTTGGCCTCGCAGGTGAGTATGGCCAGGCTGTCAATAATTTCCCCTTCCGGGCTTTCAAAATGTTCCCAGAGCGCGGCCAGGGCCAGGGGCACGCCAGACAGCGCGGTTATGAACCAGGGCTGGCGTTTCCCGCTCTTTTCGCCGCTCCACTCATAGAACCCCTGGGCCGGAACCAGGCACCGCCTGCGGCGCATGGCGGCCCGGAAGGCGGGCTTGACCGCTGCGGTCTCGGCCCGGGCGTTGATGAGCTTGGCCCCCATGGAGGCGTCCTTGGCCCAGGAAGGCACAAGGCCCCACCGGAAAAGCCCCATGCGTTTTTGCGGGGCCGCAAGCACCGCCTCCACCAGTTGCCCCGGCGCAATGTTGTAGCGTGCAGGCGCATTGGGCAGGTGGTCCAGCCCAAAGCGTTGGCCTATGGCTTTGCGCGGTATGCCCAGGGCGAAACGTCCGCACATGGGGATCTCCTCCTTAAAAACATTTCATTTGCCAAACGTCGTGAGCACAATTAGATTCACGTGCTGGAGCGCTGCTCCAATCCGATCATCAAGGAGACGCCAAATGGGCGCTTTTTCTATCTGGCATTGGCTGGTTGTGTTGGCCATCGTTGTCCTGCTTTTCGGCCCCGGCCGCATTGGCAGCCTTGGCAAAGACCTGGGCAAGGGCATCAAGGATTTCAAGGACGCCATGAACGAAAAGGACGTGACGCCGACCAAGATCGACGAAAAGACCGCCCAGGCTTCCGCTACCACCAACGAGGCCAAAAAGGAAAAAGTTTAGCCGCCTCTCCGGCTTGCCGTCATGCTGGGGAATACATTCTGTCATCTGCCCGGCATCGGTCCCAAAAGCGAATCCACATTGTGGGGTGCGGGCATCCGTACCTGGGAAGATTTTCTCGCCGCCGAGTCCCTTCCGGTCAGCACTGCCAAGGCGCTCCTTATGCGCCAGGGAGTTGAAGCGTCTCTGGCTGCCCGGCGGCGGGACGACGCCGAGTGGTTTGCCCAGCGCCTGCGCGCCGCCAACGCCTGGCGCATCTTCCCGCATTTTCTCTCACAGGCCGGATACCTCGACATCGAAACCGACGGCAGCGCCTACCAGAACATCACCAGCGTCGCCCTGTACCACGGCGGCGAAGTGCGCACCTATGTCCAGGGAGAAAACCTGGACGATTTCGCCCGTGACATCCAGGCCGTGAAAGTGCTGGTCACCTTCAACGGCCGCTGCTTCGACGTGCCCATCCTGGAGCGGTCCTTTGGCATCAGCTTGCCCAAAGCCCATGTGGATCTGCGTTTTCTGCTAGCCGCCATCGGCATTTCCGGGGGACTTAAGGCCTGCGAGAAACGCTTTGGCCTGTCGCGCCACGAACTCGACGGCGTGGACGGCTGGAGCGCGGTGCTCTTGTGGCGTGAGTGGGAAAATACCGGCCGCCGCCAAGTGCTTGATACCCTTTTGGCCTACAACGTGGCCGACGTGCTGGGCCTGGAGGTGTTGTTGACCCACGCCCTGGATCAACTGCTGGGGAACACTCCCTTCGCCGCCACCCACACCGTGCCCATCGCCGCCCTGGCCGAGAATCCCTTTCAGCCGGACCCCGCCGTGGTCGCCTGGCTCAAAGCCGCTCCGCCCGACCCCAAATCGTTTTTTCGCCGGTAGCCCCTCGGTTCGGTAAAGAAAAGACGAGAGGGCTTGCGGGCGTTTAGCATGCAACGACCTGTTGCAATGGCAACCTCTAGGCCCCCGCCACGCTGCTCTGC
The DNA here is from genome assembly GCA_038248065.1 of Desulfovibrionales bacterium. GTDB lineage: Bacteria > Desulfobacterota > Desulfovibrionia > Desulfovibrionales > Desulfovibrionaceae > Fundidesulfovibrio. Next base: position 2,104 of record JBBRUD010000005.1, read on the forward strand.
CTCTTCGAGCCAAGCATCCGCATTGCCAAGACCGTTCAGGTCAGACATCCGAACCTCTCAAACCTCCGCCATAAGGCAAAGGCTTTTCAGGCTCTACCAATCCTTGTGCCGCTTTTCGAACTCGGAAAACGCGTTGCTTTTGCTTTTGTTGCGCTGTTTGATGCCGTTCATCAGTGCGCCGCGAATGTCTTCCAGGTCCTCTGCGGTGGTGCGGGCAGGCGCGGTTTTGGCGGTCTGCGAAGGGTAGGGCGACTCCAGTCCGGCGGGCTGGAAGCGCTCCGGTGCCTGGGGACGTTCCGGCACATGAGGTTGCTCGAGAAACTGGGGACGTTCAGGCATCAGGAGGCGTTCAGGTGCCTGGGGGCGCTCCACATCCTGCGGGGCCAGGTCGCGGCGCAGCAGACGCAGTTCGCTTAAAATTTGTCTGTTGACTTCAAGAAGCTCTAACAGCAGCTTTTCCATAATGATTTCTCCTCCGCGCGGTGCTTAAGGGGCTCAGCAGCGATTGCCTTTTTCGGGCATTGGCATAGAATAGTTACGAATTGCCGGGGGAATTCCCGGATGTTGCTGAAAGTTTCGTGTAATATGGTGAAATCGTTTGGCAAATATTTGCTCCCAATCGTTGTCGGCCAGCCGACAGCGGGGTGAGAGTGTATCAGGGAACCAGCGCCGTCAAGCGGGTCTTTGGGTAAACCATGCAGTGCATCTTCAGTTTCCATGCTCCAGACAAGCGTTGAATTCGCCTGTTATTTTTGCGTCGTCCTGGCGATAGGCTGGGCCTTGCGTCCCTATCGAGAGGTCTTCAAGGCTTCCCTGCTCGCGGCCAGCTATATCTTCTATGCTTCCTTCCATCCTGCTTTCGTGCTGCTGCTGGCAGGCGTGAGCCTGCTGACCTACGGCGCGGGCAGGGCTCTTGCCGGGCTTCAGGAAGAGAAATCAAGACGCCGTCTGGTAGCCGGGTATCTGGCCTTGGTGCTGGGAAACCTGTGCTTCTTCAAATATTACGGGATGGTGTTTGAGCTGCTGGGCCTTGGCCTGGATCGACTGGGCATGTCCAGCCCCTTGCCGGACCTCTCCCTGGTCTTGCCCGTGGGCATCTCATTTTTCACTTTCCAGGGAATCGGCTACGTGGTGGATGCCTACCGCGACCGCACGCAGGTCTGCCGCTCGCTTCTGGACGTGCTGCTGTTTATGGCCTTTTTCCCCACACTGCTCTCCGGCCCGATTCTGCGCGCCAAGGATTTCATCCCCCAACTGAGCGCCCCTGAACCCGCCTGGGAGGATTCTCAGCAGGCTTTCTGGCTCATCATTGTGGGATTGTTCAAGAAAATTACGTTATCGAGCTATCTTTCCGAACACATCACCCGTCAGTTGTTCAGTTCGCCCGAAGGCTATTCCAGCTTGGGCGCGCTGGTTGGGGTGTTCGCCTACAGTGCACAGATATATTGCGATTTTTCCGGCTATTCCGATATGGCCCAAGGGTTGGCCGGGCTTCTGGGCCTTAAGGTGCCCGATAACTTCCATAAGCCTTACAAAGCCTTGAATCTGCGGGAGTTCTGGCAGGGCTGGCACATCAGCCTCTCCACTTGGCTGCGCGATTACCTGTACATCCCACTTGGCGGCAACCGCTGCTCCAAGCGGCGTCAGGCCTTCAACCTGCTGGCCACCATGGGCCTTGGCGGCCTGTGGCACGGAGCCAGCCTGACCTTTCTGGCCTGGGGGCTGCTGCACGGTGCCGGGCTGGCCGTCACCCATGCCCTGGCGGGCAGGTTCACGGTTCCCGTCCAGGGGCGGGCGGGCAGGGTGTGGAAGGTGTTGTGTTGGGCAGGCACCTTCGGGTTCGTCAGCCTGGCCTGGGTGTTTTTTGCCGCACCGGATTTCGGCACGGCCTGGGCGGTGCTTGGCCGGGTGGTCAGTTTCGATGCGGTTGGAACCGGGCCTGGACTGGTGCTTCCGTTGATGGTGGCCTGTGTTGTGGGGTTGCAGGCTCTGCGTCTTGATGTGTTCGTTCGTTGCCCGGATCGTCTGCGGCATTTGCCCGCACCGCTTCTTGGGGCTGCGTTGGGCGGGCTGGGCGCGCTGATCGTGCGATTGGGACCCGACGGCGTTTTGCCGTTTATTTATTTCTCCTTTTAGCGAAGAAAAAGGCGAATAAGCGATGTCTTGGAAGGGTGGCCGGATCGTACTCATTTATGCTGTGGCGCTTGCCGTAGGCCTTTTCATCCAGTTTGATAAGCTGGAGCCGTGGCTTTCTGCGAAATTTGACAACGGACCATCCCCCGAGTGGGCCATCGTCAGCGCCGACGTCAACCGGGTGCGCAGCGGGCTTGGGCTCAACTGGGCGGCCCACACCCTGGATGTGGTCGCTGCCGGTGCGTTCTCGGGCACCTACAAGAACAACTTTCCCCCGGCTCCGGCGCTGCTGGCGGATGCATCCCTTCCCGGTGAGGCTTTTGCCGCTCAAACAGTCAAAGAAGTGGACGAATCCACTGATGCTGGAAAGCCGGAAGGCCCGGTTGGGGCGGAAGGACTATGGCCTGAGGCTGCGGGGACGCGTACCTCCTCGGTGCAGCCGGACGGCGCGAATCCGCCCAAGAGCCTGCCTGCGCCTTTGCTGCGCCTGGATACGCCCTGTAACGTACTGCTGGTAGGCGACTCCCTGGCCCTGGCTTTGGCCGTGCCCATGGAAAAGGCCTTGAAGGACATCGACGGCCTGACCATGATTTCCAAGGGAAAGATCGCTAGCGGCCTGCAAAATCCCCACGTATTCAAGTGGGAAGAAGCCTTGCGGCAGTTTCTCAGCGAGTACGACCCCAAGCTGGTGGTGGTGATGATGGGGGCCAACGACGCCAAGTATCTCACCCTGGACCCCCAGGATCCGGTGCCTACGGCCCTGCCGGACAGGCGTTTGAGCACCTACCAGGCCCGGCTGGACAAATTTCTGCTGGCTTTGGATGAGCGGGGCGTGACCAGTTACTGGATCGGCATGCCCATCATGGGCGACCAGGAACTGGCGGCCAAATGCCAGGCCCTCAACACCGTGATCCGCCAGACCTGCGAAACCACAAGCCACACGCACTATCTCGATACCTGGAGCCTGCTGGCCGGGCCGGACGGCGGGTACGCCCACTATCTTGCCAATGACAAGGGAGCGCGCGTCAGGGTGCGGGAAGGCGACAAAATTCACTTTTCCGCAGCTGGCGGAGATATAATCGTCAAGGCGTTTCTCAAGGAAGCCGGGCCGCTTTTCGGGCAAAATGGCAAGAATGCCAAGGACGTGGCAGTAAATGCCCATGCCGGGGAGGCCGCCGGGAAACCTTGATCCCGCCTCGGCTCTTGACGGAATGTCCGTTTGGAGCCTAGGGAGAGATCATGAAAGACACGACGCTGCGAAATTTTCCGGGCCTGATCAGCCTGGTTCTGGTGTATTTGGTGCTGTCCGGTTGCGCCACAGGCACGCAGAGTGACGCCCTGGCCGGATCAGCCGGGCCGTCCTCCCGTAAGATGGTTCTTGCCGCTCAATCTTTGGACCGCGTGGCGCTAGCTCCTCCCAAAGGACTCTTCGAGGTCCGCCAGTCCCGGCGGCATATCCGGTCGCTCCTGGTGGTGGGGGATTCCCTGTCCATCAGCCTGGCCGGGCAGATGGAGTCCTCCCTGTCGACGGTCGGCAATTTGCGCTTTGCCAAACTCGGCAAGGTGTCCTCCGGCCTCGCCCGTCCGGATTTCTTCGACTGGGACCGGCACATGGAAGAACTGGCCGCCAGCAACAAACCCGACGCCGTGGTGGTGATGATCGGGGCCAACGACAACAAACATCTGCTCCAGGCGGACGGCTCCCAGATCTATTTCGGCACTGCTGAATGGGACCGGGCCTATGCCGCCAAGGTGCGCCATGTGGTCAATACCTTCCGGCGCTACAATCCGCAGGCAACCGTATTCTGGGTGGGCGCACCGGTGATGTCCAACGCGGCCCTGAGCCGGGATCTACAGCACATCAACGCCCTGGTGGCCCAGGTGATGGGCCGCACCCGCGACTGCCATTATGTGGATACCTGGCGGCTGTTTTCAGGCAACTCCGGCGAGTTCGTTCGGAACAAGGCCGAGGTGGCCGACGGGCAGCCCCTGCGCGCACGCGACGGCGTCCATCTTACCCCCGCCGGAGCCCAGGCTCTGGCCGAACGCTGCCTGACCGCCTTGGGGCGGCGTGTGGACTGGGATCAATTGCCAGTCAGGGCCAGCCTGTAGACCATCCGCAACATGAACATTGCCCGGAAGGCAATTCGCACACGAAAAGGAATGAGCATGGCGCGCGGTATCGTTTTGGCTGTGTTGTGTCTCGTGCTGGCCGCTGCATCAGTTCAGGCGCGGGTGGTCAAGGAGATGGAGGTCACCCGCTCCGGCAAGCTGACGCTGGTGGACGATCCCCAAGGCCGGTATTACCAGTTGAGCCTGAAGAACAACAAACTCATTGTGTTGGGCGACCCCGAAGCTTTCGGGCCGGCCACGCGCGCCGCTTTGGATCAGGCCGTTCAGGAAAGCCTGCCGGTGGAAATCACCGGCCATCTGCTGATCTTCAACGACCAAAACCCCATGTACGCCCTGCCGGTGAAGAAGATCGACATCAAGGGCCAACACGACCAGACGGCAACGCCTCAGATGGCCCCTGTATCCGAAGCGGCGCAGCCCGATGCCGCTGAGGTGGAGCTGTTCAAAAACGCCAAGCTCAAATACAACAAGGCTGTCACCGTAGGCCAGGCTGTGGATAACTATGCTTTTTTTTCCGGGCGCACCTGGAAGATCCTTGAACCCGGAAAGACCGCCGAGTTCCGTGGCGAGTTGAATATGAACGACTACAGCGTGCTGGATAGCAAAGTCCTTGAGCGCTTGAAATCGCAGAGCCTGCCGGACACGTTCCGCTCCCTGACTCTGGTGATTCCCCTGCACATCGGCGCTGACGGAACGGCAGATAGCCATGAACCGGTGGTGGAGGGCGTATTCCTTGACGGCTTCAAGGAACGCATGGTCTGGAAAGACCCGCCGACCTACTATCTTGAGCGCATGACAAAGAACCGCAAGATCAAGATCGACTACTTCCTGAGCAGGGCCGCCTTGAATCCCAAGTACGCCAAGAGCGCAGGGTCGGGATCCGGGAATTAGCCGCGGACGCCGTGTGAGTTTGCCGTAAGCTCTTCAAAACCCGCCGACACGCAGACCTTGCGAAGGTTCGTCGTAACACCCTGAGAAGGATGACATGAAACAAAAGCCTATTCCCGTCAAAGCAGCTGCCAAGCATACGGCCAAAGCGTCTGCGCACGCCTCCAAACCGGTCATGGTCACCAAATCGACCGCCCTGATTCTGGTGGTTCTGGGCCTGCTGGCCGGGCTGTTTATCGGCTGGCAGGGGGCCTTGATGTACTTCAGCCAGGAATTCCACAGCGCAGGACCCGTCGCCCAGCAGGCCGCACCCCCGGCAGGAATGCCCGGCGCGACGCCCAATGCAATGCCTGGAGCGATGCCCGGCGGGCAGGGGGCTGAACTCATGGCCCAGGCCAAGGCCCTGGAGGCCAAGGTGGCTGCCAACCCCAACGACACCCATGCGTTGGTGGACTTGGCCAACCTTTACTTTGACCAGGGCATGCACCAGAAGGCCATCAACACGTATGAGCGGGCCTTGAAACAGAAAAACGACATGCCCGATGTTTGGACCGATCTGGGTGTGATGTACCGGGCCGACAAACGCTTCCCCGACGCCCTGGCCGCGTTCAACCATGCCATCGCTCTCAATCCGAAACACGAAATCGCCCGGTTGAACACAGGCATCGTGCTGATGATGGATATGAACGACACCGCAGGGGCGCTCAAAGCCTGGAACGCGCTGCTGGCCATCAACCCCGAGGCCCGGACGCCTGACGGCAAGCGTCTGGCCGACGTGGTGAAGGCCATACCTGTCGCGAAATAAGCATCCTCCTCGCAGCCACGTACTGATTCTCAAAACCAAACGTCCCGCCGCTCAAAGAGCGGCGGGACGTTTGCATTTTCAGTGTGTATTTCCCTGGCGCGAGCCTGAGCATACCATGCCCAACCCAATAAACACTCTAACTATAAGGGATTCCAAAGGGGCATTGCACTTCGTTCGAAACGGGCTGCTACGCCTCTGCGAGGCTAGCATCCGTATTCCCCTTTGGCCGCCGGAGGCTTCCCCCTCTTCTTCTCCCGCCTCTTCAGCTCTTAATCAGATCAACACCCGTCTGTATTCTTTAGCGGGCCGGTCGATGAGTTGAGCGTAATGGTAGTTGCCGCTGCGCTGGCCGTCGCTCCAGGCCTTCAATCCTGCTTCGCGGCAGCGCTCGCAGGCTCCGACGGGAATCTTCACCGCCAGACAGGCGGGTCTGCGGTCCACGCGGCTTTCGATCACCACGGTTCCGCCGCAATCGCCGCACAGGCGCACCCGGTCGGTCTGGCGTTCGGTGAAGCCGTCGGTATCGTAGTAGATATCGCGGTCGCGCACGAACCAGCCGTCTTCCACACGGCCTTCCTTAGGCAGGGCCGGAGGCTTGGCAAAATAGTCGAGCAACTGGCCGGAGAGGTTTTCGGTGTACTCGGTGATTTTCTTTTCCTGGCGCAGGGCGACAGGGTCGTAATCGGGTTCGCGCACGTTTGTGGTGTCGAGTCCGGCCATAGCGAGGCAGATGCCGAGATTGACATATGGCAGCGCACCCTGGATGGAATAGCCCCCCTCCAGCACGGCGATCTGCGCACCGAGCCGCCGGGTAATTTCAGCGTAGCCCTGGGCCGAGACGCGCATGTCGGTGATGGGATCGGAGTAGTGGTTGTCCTGCCCGGCAGAGTTGATGATGAGCTGGGGCTTGAAGCGTTCGATCAGGGGCATGACCACGTTGTCGATCATGTGCAGCACGCCCTGGTCTCCGGTGCCGGGCAGCAGGGGGATGTTCACCGTCGCGCCCATGGCGTTGGGGCCGCCCAGTTCGAAGGGGAAGCCGGTGCCGGGGTAGATGGTGCGGCCGTCCTGATGCAGGGAGATGAACAGCACGTCCGGGTCGTGCCAGTAGATATCCTGGGTGCCGTCTCCGTGGTGGCAGTCGGTATCCACCACGGCGATACGGCGGATGCCATAGTGTTCCCGAAGGTATTCGATCATCACCGCTTCGATGTTGATGGTGCAGAAGCCGCGCGAGCCTTGCACCACCTGCATGGCGTGGTGTCCGGGCGGACGCACCAGGGCGAAGGCCCGCTGGGCCTTGTTGTCCATGACCAGCCTGGCCGCGCGGATAGCCCCACCGGCGGAGATGAGGTGCGAGGTGGTGACCACCTGCTCCACGTCGGGAAACGTGAAATGGGTGCGGTCCACATCGAGAGCCGTGGCCACCTCGGGCTTGTATTCGCGGATGCCCTCGATGTCGAAGAGTCCTTCCTCCATGAGCTGGTCCTGGGTGTAGAGCAGGCGCTCCTGGCGTTCGGGATGGGTGGGGCTCAAGGCCCAGTCGAAGGCCGGGAAGAACACCACGCCGAGTTTGCGGAGGGCTTTCAACGGGCGCATTGCAACCCCTGCCTGTAGCCCGGCAGCACGCCGGGTTTGATCTGGCATTTGACGCGGATGGTGCGCCCGATCAGGGCGTCGCCCGCAACCATGTTGAAGCTTTGGGCTTCCAGGGTCTCAATGAGGGCGTCCGGGGTTTCCAGCCCCAGATAGGCGAGGTATTCCCGAAGATGGCTGGCCGCGTCGAGCTTGGCCCTGGCCAGGTCGTAGGTGGGGGGGATATCCTCATCGACTTCCAGGCTGGGGATGAGCATGCGGCCGCGCTCGGTGTCGGCGAAAAGTTCGGCGGAGAACGTGGGGCGCGAGATCGCCGCGCCAACCGCGTTGGCCACAGCGTAGCCCTCGGGCACGATGACCTGCTCGTGAAAGACCTCGGCCAGCATGCCGGCCATGGCTTGGGCCGGGCCGCCCATGACGTATACCCGCTCTGGCAGGATGCGTTTGTCTTCCAGCAGTTCGTAGATGGTGTAGACCGGGCGGTCGTTGATTTCGGCCAGCAGCCCGGAGACGGCGGCGCGGATGGAGGTGACGGCGGCCAGGACGGCATCGAGCGCCAGGGTGCGGGCGTCGCAGCCCATGGTGGCGGCCAGGGCCGAGATGCCCCGCCGGGAGGCCTCGGAGTCACCCACTGCGGACGCTTCCAGAACGTTGAGGGCGTCCACCAGTGTGGGATGAACGCCGCCTTCGGCCATGGCCGGGCCAAGCCGCCGGGGGCCGACCCTGACGGCTTTGTCCAGCACGGTTATGGCCGAATCGCCGCCGATGCCGATGGAGCGGGTCTTGAGGGCGCGTACCTGGGTGGGGCGGCCGGAAATAATTGCTCCGCCTTCCTCGATGAGCGGCGCACCCGAGGCGAACACCGCAATATCGGTGGTGGTGCCCCCGATATCGAGGATGACGGAATCGCAAGTGATGTCGCACATGGCGATGATGCCCATGACCGAGGCCGCCGGGCCTGAGAGGATGGACTCCACCGGATAGGCCCGGGACATGGAAAGGGGCATGGTGCCGCCGTCGGCCTTGAGAATATTGAGCTGCGCCCGGATGCCGTGTTCCAGGGCGGAGCGTTGCACGGCATCGGCGAAACGGTTGAAGATGCGCCAGACGCTGGCGTTGTAGGCGGCGGTGTTGATGCGGCGGCCAAACCCCAGTTGGCCAGTGAACTCGTGGCCCAGGCTGACGAAATCCGCCTGGAAGTGCAGGATTTCCTTGAGGTTCTGCTCGAACTCTGGATTGCGCGTGGAAAATTTGGCCGCTCCGGCGAACACCCGCAGGCCTGCCTGGCGGCAGTGGTCCAGGCCCTGGCGGGCGGCAGGGACGTCCAGGGGCAGCACCACGCGGCCCCGGTGGTCGGTGCTCCCGGCGATGGTGTAGTAGTGATCGCCAAAGGCGTAGCAGACTGGGTCCACGCCCGGCCCGGCCACCACGAAGACGCCCACCGCCTCGGTGTTGCCTTCGACGATGGCGTTGGTGGAAAGAGTGGTGGAGAGGTTCAACCGGGTGATGCTGGCCGGGTCCACGCCGTCAAGAAGCCCGGTGAGCACCTCACGGATGGAAGTCAGCAGGTCGGCGTGATTGGTCTTGGCCTTGGCCCACGCTACAAGACCCGATGTGCTCACCAGCACTGCGTCGGTATGCGTCCCACCCACATCGATTCCCAAGAGCATGGCCCCACCGTACCAAGAAGCCAGCGGCCCGTCGAGGGTGGCTAGTCCGAAAAGGCCGGAGCCGTTGCAAAAATATCTTCCGCCAGCTATCGAAATCACCGGGGGTGGCGCGTGGACAAGAATACGATCCTGATTGTCGAGGATGATCCCGTCTCGGCTCTGGTCGCCCGTAAGAGTTTGGAACTGCTGGGCTATGATGTGAGCGGTGTTTTTGAATCCGCTGAGGAAGCTTTGCCCGCCGTGGCGCGCCTGCGCCCGGATCTGGTGCTCATGGATATCGTGCTGGCCGGGGAGATGGATGGCGTGCGAGCGGCCCAACTCATCCGACAGCGGCACGGCGTGCCCGTGATCTACCTGACGTCCACCACCGACGAAATGATGGAGCGCGTAGGCACCTCCGGGGCCTGCGGATACATCCACAAGCCCGTGAAGGTGCTTGATCTCAAAGCCAACGTGGAAATGGCCCTGGCCCGTGGAGCCCTGGAGCGGCAGCTGCACTGGGCCAATGAGCGCAAGGCCGTGCTGGACGCCCTTCCCCTGGCCGCGCTTCTGGCCAGCCGTGAGTTGGCCGTGGCCTGGGCCAACGTCAGGGCCGAGGGCCTGCTGGGCCTTACCGTGGAAGACATGGCCGGACGCCCCGCCACAGATGTGCTGGGCCAACTGTTCGATCTGCCTGAAGATATTCTGTCCTCCGCCAGCCTGGAGGGCAGAGAAAAGGATATGACCATTGCCGACCGGGAGGGCGCGCTGTGGCACGTGCAGGTGCGCCCGGTACCGGGCGGCAAAGAGCAGGCTGGCCAGCCGGAGAGTGAAGCGGTGGAGCAGGGCGGTCGAGCGCTACCGGACGGGCTGGCGCAGCCTTCGGGCGCGGCGGTCTTTTTTTCTTTGGCGAGGGAGGCGTAAACCGGAAATATGCCGGAGTTCTCAATGGCCGACAGGCTGGAGGGCCGGGCATCTGCCTAAGCCCTCGTGAGGTGCGCTATGAGCGGACAGGGCGGACAGGGCAAGGCGCGGTTGATATCCGTGGACTTCATGCGTGGGCTGGCCGTCGGCTGGATGATTCTGGCCAACAATCCCGGCGACTACATGCACGTCTACAAGGAAATGGTGCACGCCAAGTGGAACGGTTGGACAGCCACGGATTTTGTTTTCCCCATATTCCTTTTTTTGGTGGGCGTTTCGGCGGCGTTGGCCGTCAACCGTGAAAAAGTGCTTTCCGGCCAAGTGGAACACTTCTGGCGCAAGGCGTTCAAGCGCACGGCTATCCTGTTCGCCCTGGGTCTTTTCGAGAACGCCTTTCCCCATTTCGACCTGCATCACCTGCGCATTCCCGGCGTGCTGCAACGCATCGCCATAGTCTACATCAGCGTGGTCTGGCTGCACCTGTATTGCGACAGAAAAACCATCCTGGCCCTGATCGTGGCTATTCTCGGCGGCTATTGGCTGCTGCTTGAAGACGTGGCCGTCCCCGGCCTGGGGTATCCGAACCTGGATGACGCCCTCAACCTGGAAGGCTGGCTGGATCAGAAATTTCTGCACAACCACATATGGGAGTATGACACCACCTGGGACCCGGAGGGGCTGCTCTCCACCATACCGGCCATAGGCATGGGGCTTATCGGCGTCTTGTGCGGCCGCTGGCTGCGCCAGGGCGGAGACATGCATCTGGGCCGGGTGTTCCTGTACGGCCTGGCCCTGCATCTGGGCGGGTTGTTGTGGAACTTCAACTTCCCCATCAACAAGAATCTGTTCACCAGCTCCTTTGTGGTGTTTGTGGGGGGCGCGGCAGTGATGCTGCTGGTTCTTTGCCACTGGTGGATGGATATTCGTGGAAAAACCTGGGGGACCAAGCCATTTCTGGTTTTGGGACTCAACGCCCTGACCATCTACATGGCGTCGGAGATCATCAACGTCCTGCTCTATATTACCAAGGTTCAGCTCAGTGACGGCGCGCAGAAGTGTTTACACTTCTATCTGTATGATGTGTTTTTTGCCTTCTGGCAGCACCATTACCTGGCGTCTCTGGCCTGGTCGCTCAGCTTCCTGCTTGCGCTGATGATTCCCGCGTGGATCATGTACAGGCGAAACATCGTCATCAAGATTTGAGGATCAGCCCGGAAAGAGCACTCCGATAACCGCGCCGGTCATGAGCGAGGCGATGGCTCCGGCCAGAAGCGCCCGCATGCCCAGGCTTGCGATCTCCGTGCGGCGCTCGGGGCATAGGGTTCCCATGCCGCCGATGAGTATCCCTACGCTGCCGAAGTTGGCAAAGCTGCACATGGCGTAGGTCAGGATCAGCCTGCTGCGCTCGGAAAGGGCGGCAACGGGCAGGTTGGCCAGGTCGATGAAGGCGATGAACTCGTTGAGCACGATCTTGGTACCCAAAAGCGACCCCGCCGTGCTGGCGTCGCTCCAGTCGATACCCAACAGCCAGGCCACCGGGGCCAGTATCCATCCCAGAACGCGTTGCAGGGTCAGGGGCGCACCGGCTGTGTCCGGCAGAAGGGCCAGTCCCAGGTTGAACAGGGTGACCAGGGCGATGAACACGATGAGCATGGCCAGGATGTTCAGGAAGAGCTGCAAGCCGTCCCAGGTGCCGGTGGCGATGGCGTCCATGGCTCCCTTGGCCGGGGAGGGCGGGATGTCCATGCCCAGTGTCGGGGAGCCGGTCTCGGGCTGCATCAGCGCGGCAACGGCCAGGGCCGCCGGAGCGTGGATGACCGAGGCCGTGAGAATGTGCCCCAGGGCGTCGGGAATCACCCCGGTGAGCACCGTGGCGTAGAGCATGAGCATGGTTCCGGCGATGCAGGACATGCCTGTGGCCATCATGGCGAAGAGTTCGCTTCTGGTCAGTTGGGCCATGTAGGGCCGGATGAGCAGCGGCGCTTCGATCATGCCCAGGAAAATGGTGCCCGAGGCTCCCACGCCCAGCGCCCCGCCGATTCCCATGGTTTTGCGCAGCACAAAGGAAAAAGCCCGCACCACATAGGGCAACACGCGCCAGTAATACAGCAGCGCCGTAAGCGCCGCGATGACCATGACCAGCGGCAAGGCCTGGAACGCCAGGATGAAGCTGGAGCCGGGCTTGGGTTCCATAAAGGGCACCGGCCCGCCGCCCAGATAGCCGAACACGAAGGAGGTCCCGGCCCTGGTGGCCTGCTCCATGGCCAGCACCAGTTTGTTCAAGGCCATGAACAGCCCGGAAAACACCGGAACCTTGAGCATCAAGGCCGCAATGGCGAACTGCAAACCCAACCCGGCAACAATCATGCGCCAGGGCACGCGCTTGCGGTCGGCGCTAACCAGCCAGGCCAGAGTGAGCAGAACGGCGAGTCCAAGGAGGCTGCGTGGCATGAGTGGTCCCTTACTGGTTGCATGAGCCAGGGGGCGCTGCCCCCTGGACCCTCGCTGGGGGTGCAGGGCACCCCCAGGCCCCCCCAATAGTATGTGCGCCAACACGGTTGCTGTGCGCCACCGCGAAGCCGCCAGGGTTTCCAAAGGGGCATTGCCCCTTTGGCCGCCGGAGGTTCATATTTCTTCTTTTACTGTACTCCGGCGGGCGCTCCAAGCTTGGGCAGCGCGGCTGACAGCAGGTTGGCGGCGCTCAGCATGGTGCCTTCATCCCAGGCGCGGCCGAAGAGTTGCAGGCCAACGGGCAGGCCGGACTCCTGGCCGAGTCCCACGGGCATAGAGAGGCCGGGCAGGCCCGAGAGGTTAAGCGAAATGGTGAAGATGTCAGCCAGGTACATCTGGAGCGGATCGGCCCGTTTTTCGCCCAGCCCGAAGGCGACGAAGGGCGAGGTGGGTCCGGCTATCAGGTCGCAGCGCTGGTAGGCATCCAGGAAATCCTGGCGGATCATGCGGCGCACCTGTGCCGCCTTGCGGTAGTAGGCGTCGTAGTACCCGGCGGAGAGTACGTAGGAGCCCAGCATGATGCGGCGCTGGACTTCCTCGCCGAAGCCGTGGCTGCGCGACAGCTCGTAGAGGTCCTTGAGCTCCTTGGCTTCGGGATGGCGGTAGCCGTAGCGCACGCCGTCGAAGCGGGCCAGGTTGGAGCTGGCTTCGGCAGTGGCCACAATATAATAGGTGGCGATGGCGTATTTGGTGTGGGGCAGGGTGACGGGCACGATCTCCGCGCCCAGGGATTTTGCCTGGTCCACGGCTTCCTGACAGCGGCTGCGCACTTCATCGGTGATGCCTTCGCCCCAGTATTCTTCGGGCAGACCGATGCGCAGGCCTTTGAGATCCTTGCGGGCGTCCATTTCGGCCAGGTAGTCGGGCACGAAGCGCGGCGCGCTGGTGGAATCCTTGGGGTCGTGGCCCGCGATCACCTGGAGCATGGCGGCGCAGTCCCTGGCGGTGCGGGCCATGGGGCCTATCTGGTCCAGGCTGGAGCCGTAGGCCACCAGTCCGTAGCGCGACACCCGGCCGTAGGTGGGCTTGATGCCGGTGATGCCGCAGAAGGCGGCAGGCAGTCGGATGGAGCCGCCGGTATCGGTGCCCAACGCGCCGAAGCACTGTCCGGCTGCCACGGTGGCTGCCGAGCCGCCGCTGGAACCGCCGGGAACGCGGGTGACGTCCCAGGGGTTGCGGGTGGTCTGGTAGGCCGAGTTCTCCGTGGAGGAGCCCATGGCGAATTCATCCATGTTGGCCTTGCCCAGGATGATGGCTCCGGCCATCTTGAGCCGGGCCACTGCCGTGGCGTCGTAGAAGGGCACGAAATTTTCCAGAATCTTTGAGCCGCAGGTGGTGGCTACGCCCTTGGTGCACAGGGCGTCCTTGACCACCACGGGCACGCCCCACAGGGCCTTGGCCGGGTCCGGCCCGGTCTGGTCCATGGCCTGGGCTGCGGCCAGGGCCTCCTGGGCCTGCAGGGAGAGCAGGGCGGCCAGGGCAGGCTCGGTGGCCTCGATGCGGGCCAGGCAATCCGTGACGGCCTGGACGGCAGAGCATTCCCCGGCAGCCAGACGGCCGCGCAGGGTATCGAGATCAAGGGAAGTCAGTGAAGACATGGGCAACCTCTTGGAGACATGGATAATCTCTTGGAGTCAGGGGCGTCCTCTTCGGGACGTGGGCAACTCCGCCCGAACTCCGGCAATCCCTCGGTGGTCGGGCACGGCCTTGTGGACACGGCTCTCTGTAACGTGACGCCACCAGCGGCGCGTTCCCGGAGTGCCGGTCTCGGGGCCGAGCGTCAGCCGGAGACTATTTTGGGCACGATGAAGAATTGGCCGTCGCTTTCCGGGGCATTGGACAGCACGTCCTGGCGTGTGCAGGTTTTGACGGCCACGTCCATGCGCAGGGGCGTGCCGTGTTCCACCGGCCCGTAGAGCGGCTCGACGCCTTGGGTGTCGCAGCTGTTCAAGGTTTCCATATACGTGAGGATGTCGCCCATTTGGGCGGCAAAGCGTTCCAGGGTGTCCTCGGACAGGCGCAGGCGGGCCAGGGTGGCCACCTTGCCCGCCTCTTGGGGGCTCAGTTTCATGAGGAGGCTCCTTGCGTTTGGGACCCGCGCTTTGTACCCGCTGCCGGGGCTTTGCGCAAGAAGCCGGGCCGCTCGAAGAACACCCAGAGCATCCCGGCGAACAGGGTGCTGAAGGCCAGGGTCAAGGCATAATGGGCCAGGATGTTCGCGGCGGACTGCATCTCGCCTTGCAGGAGGGAACGGGACAAGCGCACGCCCCAGGTGGTTTGCACCAGGAAGAAGGAATAGGCCGTCACCCCGAAGTAGCGCAGCAGCGGATGGGAAAGCAGCCGTGCTGTATGTGTTGGGGAGCACAGCGCATCCGGTGGGGACGAGAGTCCGAGCAGGGCCAGGGCCAGCGCGGCCTCGCGCAGGGGGGCCAGCACGGGCAGGGGGACGAAGGGTGTCAGCCAGGCCAGCAGCAGAAAGAGCGTGAGCCACAGGCCCGGATATCGGCCCAACTGACTCCAGGCGTTGTGGCCCGGCCCGGCGCGAAGGCGGTCCCGCCAGTGCCAGGCCCCGAGGCCGAAGGCCAATCCCAGCACCTGCCACGCCCGCGCGGCGTCAGGCATGAAGAACGGCCCCCAGGCCAGCAGCGCGACGAAGGCCAGCAATTGCGCCCAGTAGGGCACCCGGCCAAGCAGGGTGTGCAGGCTCATCCACATGATGGAACCCCACAGTAGCGAACCGAGCACCCAGGTGTATTTTGGCCCGCCCTCGGGCACGGCCAGCATGGAGAGGGACGAGCCCAGCATGTCCCAGTCCGCCCCGGTGTAGCTCAGGAAGGGCAACAGAATGAGGATGTACACTGGGTACAGGCGGCGCGTCCGGTCCAGGACAAAGGCTGGAAGGGTAAGCTGCTCCAGCCGCATGGCCAGCAGGAACCCGGCCAGCACGAAGAGCACCTCGGCGCAGGCCATGCCCGGCGCAAGCAGAAAACGCAGCAGGTTGTAGGCGCTGAGCACCCCCGGATGGGCCTCGGCCAGGCGTGAAAGTTTCGCAGGGTCGAATTGCAGCAGGAAGGCCATATGGAAGAAGACCAGCATGGCCAGACCACGCAGGCCGGTTATGGCCGGGATGTGATCCGTGCGGAAGAAGAAAAGTTCACGCAACCGGCCCATGCTAGCGCCTGCGGAAGTAGAAGCGTTCAAGGTGGACGTACAGGAAGGTGGCCATGGCCAGGGAAATGGCCAGGCTCCAGGCGTAGTGGCCAAGCAAGCCGCCGAGGCTCTCCGGGCGGCCGCCCCACAGGCTGGTGGCCAGAGGCAGCCCCCACTGGGTGTGCAGCAGAAACAGCGAATAGCTGACCGCTCCCACGATGCGTAGGCCTTTCCAGGTGAAGAGTGATCCCTGGCCCGGCGCGGCGTTGAGAAACGAGGCCACCAGCACGGCCACCACCAGATCGTAGGCCGCGAAATATCCCAGAGCCAGTGCGGGCGAGCGGGCTGAAAGAAAGCCTATGGCGTCCTGCGACCACAACCAGCAGCCTGTAAACAGCAGGGCCGTGCACACCGGCCAGACACCGTGAGGCACCCTGGCCAGCAGAGGCGCGGTGCGCGGGTCTTCCCGCAGCATGGCCAGGGCCATGCCCGCGAAAAAGCCTGTGAAGCGCCAGTCCGACAGCACCGGATGCACCTTGAAAACCAGGGTGTTGGCCACATACAGGGCCATGATCAGCCCGAAGCTCAGCCAGGGCGTGCCGCGTTTGCCGCAGCCCAGCAGGATGAGCCACACGCCGCACAGCAGGTAGAAATACATCTCGTAAACCAGAGCCCAGGTGACGAAGGTCACCAGGGTGGACCCCGGAAAGAGTTGCAGGAAGAAGAGGTTGTCCACCACGTCCTTCCAGCCTGCGTTGATCCAGTAGAGGGCCGGGATGTTGATCACCAGCACCACCGGCAGCAGGCGCTTGTAGCGTTCCATGAAGAAATGGATCAGGGCCGGGCGCTTGCGCTGTATGGAGCCGTAGATAAGAAACCCGGAGATGACGAAGAAGATCTCCACCCCGTGGGAGCCGGAGTGCAGGATGCGCAGGGCGGTGTGCACCGGGGAATGGGGGGTGGTGAAGTAGTCCTCATGGGCGAACTGGGCGAAGTAGTGGACGTTGAAGATCATCAGGCAGGCCAGCCCGCGCAGGCCGTCCAACCCGGGAACGGCGCGGGCGGCCAGGGCAAAATAGTCCCCGGCCGCCCGCCGTGCGGTCGTGGCGGAAGCTTGAGCGCGAATCGTACCCTGAGTCGGGGCCTGAACCGTAGCCTCTCCGCTCACTGGGTGGTTTTGTTCCGCACGGCGGCAAGGCGCTCGGCAAACCCTTCCTTATCCACTGCGGCCAGACCCTCCACCGATGGGCGGAAGAGGAACATGTTCATTTTGGCTTGTCCGGCACCATCCCAGGTGATGGGGGCCATGGACCATTCCATTGCGCCCGAGGCCTGGGCCAGGCGCATGCTGATCTCCGACGGTGCGGCGTCCTGGGGCAGGTCGCCCAGTTGGGCGGCCAGACGGACGAAGTCGAAGCCCAGGGCGCTCCAGAAATCCGGGTCGCCCAGCTTGTCCTTGGCCAGGGCGGCTTTGAGCTGCGCCGCTGCCTTGGAGGGCGTCTCCGGCCACCATGCCCCGGAGCAGAAGGCGAAGCGGAAGCGCGCGGGCGAGAAGGTAGGCCGTTTGGTGGCCACGGCCAGGGCTTCGCTCCACATGGCCGGTCCCAGGATGATCAGGGAATCGGCGTCGTAGAATTGCAGTTGGCCGATCATGTGTTCGGCATTTTGCAGGTCGTCGGGCAGGTAGAGGGCCTGGAAGTCCGGTCGGGCGGTGAAGCTCTTGCCGTCCGTTCCTTTGGGCACGGCCCGGACCAGGGTCTTGACGATGTCGCCCCACTTGGGCTGGTCCTGGGTGGGATAGGCCTGCATGGCGGCCATTTCGCCTCCACGGCCCGAGACGGACCCCGAGAAAAGCTTGGCCAGGCGCTCGCCCTTGGGATTTTCAGGATAGAGCACGGCGAAACGCTTCACTCCGGCTTCCAGGGGCATGGCCAGAACGGTGTTCACTTCGTCCTGAGCACTCCAGAAGAAGCGCCAGGCGTGCTTGCCTTCCTCGGCATCGGCCAGTTCGGGCATGAAGGTCAGGAACACCCGACGGCTGAGTTCGCCGCTGGCCGGAAGGCCTTTGAAATAGCTGGAGTGCATGGGGCCGCCGATCAGCCGGAACTCCGGGGGCAGGGCGTGGAGCTGGTCGATGAAGCCGGGGTCGTCGGAGTTGATGATGCGCAGATCAATCTGGAGGCCTTGGGCGGCGGCTATAGCCTGGGCTGCCTTGGCTCCGGCCTGGACCTTGCCCGCCAGGCCGCGCAGGGCGCCGGTCTGGGGCAGAAGCAGGGCTACGCCCACGGTGCCGGGCTTGAGCGCGTCGGCCTGGGGGCCGCTTGGCAACGGCATATCGACGGAGCCCGTCGTAGCCGCGTCGAGGCCGTTGTTCATGATACGGGTGGGAAGCGTTCTGTCGGCCAGGTCGGAACTTTGCGTCAGTTTGTCGGCCAGGGCCTGCATGCGGGCCCGCTCGGACGGGTTGGCAACTGTTGCCCGGCGCAGGTCTTCGAAGGCGATGAGGTTGTAGGGGAACACCACCCGGTTGGCGTCGCTGACCGTGGTAAGAAGGGCGGACAGGGAAGGCTGTTCCAGTCTGGCCAGCATGCGGGCGCAATCGGCCTCATAGGCCGCCCGCTGTTTGCGGTCCGGGGCCTTGCGGTGTTGGGAGAAAAGCGTCTGGGCAGCCTGGCTGGCCAGGTTGCGACCGGCGTAGCGCTTGGCCAGCTCCAGTGAAGCCTGGCCGGTAAGTTCAAAAGATGCGCCCTTGGTCTGGAGGAGCTTGGCCAGATGTTCTTCGGCCTGGCGCTCCCGGCCAGTGGCGGACCAGCACAGCACTGCCAGGTTGTTCCATTCCCAGGTGGACTTCACCTTGGGGTCCATGGTGGCCCAGTTATCCAGCCCTTCCAGGGCTTCGGCGTATTTCCCCATGGAGATGGCGGATTTGGTATAGCGCTCCATGGCCTGGAGCTTGGCCTCGCGGCGTACGCCCTCGCCGGAAAGTATCAGGCCGTAGAGTTGCATGGAGCGGTCGTATTTGCGGGCGTTCCAGGCCTCATCGGCCTTGGCCTGCATGGCGGAAAGCTCCTGAGGCGAAGAGGGAGGGGTATCTTTGCCAAACATGCTCATGCCGGTGCAGCCGGAAAGAAGGAGCGCAAGGCCAAGAAGCAGGCAAGTCGCCGTCAGGGCGGTGGTGCGGTGGAGAGAGCGTTGGGGCATGGGCGTATCCGTATTATGGTAAAGTGGGTGAACGGAGTGTCGAATTGAAGTGAATGTATGCTCATACTCCCGGGCGGGAGTCAAATCAAGACGCCCCGGCGGCCTCATCCGACATATTTATCTGGTTGATGGCTGCGCATGCAAAATTATGATAATATGTATTTGCTCTGCCGGGCTAATTAGCCGAAAAGGGAAGGGTAAGCGATGATCAAGGAACCGACGGAATGAACCACAAAGCGGAAACAGCAGCGGTGGCGGCCTTGGCGGGCAAGGCCAGAGCCCTGTTCGAGAGCAAGGAAGTGCTGTGTGCCGAGGCTGTGTTGGTGGCCTTGAACGAAGGCCTCGGCGGCGGCCTGGAACCGGAGCGCGCCAGAGGGCTGGCAGTGGGATACGGCAACGGCATGGGCGGTTCTGGCTGTGCCTGCGGAGCCTTGACCGGAGCGGTGCTCTCTGTCTCCTGGTTTTTGTCCAAGGATTTGCCGCCCGGCGAGGTGCGCAAAGCTGCTGCTGAAGTGCACGAGCGCTTCAAGGCCGCCCACGGTTCTGCCTGCTGCCGGGTGCTGACCAAACCGGTGAAATCCGATCCCGGTAAACATTTCGCCCATTGCGCCGGGCTGACCGAACAGGGCGCGGCCATCGCCGCCTCGGTGATCCTCGCGCGCCTGCCGGGGCTCGGCAAAAGCCTCAACCATGCTGCCCTGGCCCGCAGGCGCTCCAGGCTGTCCTCGCTGCTGCTGCGGCTGGCCGACAGGCTGCGCTAGGAGGGGAGGCCTCCGGCGGCCAGAGGGGGCGCTGCCCCCTCTGGGCTCCCCTGCTGGGGGTGCAGGGCACCCCCAGCCCCCCCCAGTATTTACGCTCGTCGACGCAAAGCTATATGGGGGGTCCGGGGGGGCGTTGCCCCCCCGGCGGGGGCCAGGGGGCAGCGCCCCCTGGTTGCTCACTTGTGTTCGCTGAAAGGATTCGTCACCATGAGTTCGACTGCAAAACGTGCGGTGTTGGTCGCTGTGGTGATCTGTGCCATGGCCGCCTATTTCGTCTTTGATCTGGGGCGTTTTCTTTCGCTGGCGGCCCTGAAGGACTCTCTGGACGGCTTCAAGGCGTTTCAGGGGGAACATCCGGCGCAGACCGTGGCCATTTTTGCGGCTGCGTACCTGGTGGTGGTGGCGGTCAACCTGCCCGGAGCTGCCGTACTGGGACTGATGGCTGGAGCGCTCTTCGGGTTCTGGCTGGGAACGGCCGTGGTTTCGGTGATGTCCACCGTAGGAGCCACTGTGGCCTGCGCTTTGTCGCGGTATCTGTTCCGCGATTTCGTCACCCGCCGCTTTGAACGCAGGCTTGCCCCCATCAACGAGGGCATCAGGCGCGAGGGCGCATTCTATCTCTTCAGCCTGCGCCTCATTCCGGCTGTGCCCTTTTTCCTTATCAACATCGCCATGGGGCTTACCTCCATCAGGCTCTGGACCTTTGCCTGGGTGTCCCAGGTGGGCATGCTCCTGGGCACCATGGTGTTCGTCAACGCCGGGCGGGAGTTGGCCAAAGTGGAGAGCCTCGCGGGCATTCTTTCACCCGGCCTTGTGGTTTCGTTCGTGCTTATAGGCATTGTGCCCCTTTCGGCCAAGAAAGGCATGGCCTGGTGGCGCAAAAAGCACCCTGGCAAGGTGGAAGGGCCCTAAGCCTCCTCCCCCCGCCCCTCATCCGGCACACGGCATGCTGCGTCGGTGGCGTCCAATCGCCCTGGCGTGTTCCACCAGTCCGTCAAGCTCGGCCTCCACCACCACGTAGTGTAGCATCCGTTGGCCCGGTATGTTCCTCCAATGCGCCTTTTCCCGCTCACGCATGGCTGCTGACAAATGGCTTTGTAGCATTGTTATCGAGTATGTCTATTGTACATATCCATTTATTCACTCTATAGGGCTGTTTGTTTTGTGCTTTGGGTGCCATGGGCAGCAGACATGGGCATTTTCAGCGAAGTGTTCAGTGCAAGGAGGGTGGGCAATGGAAGAGGTGACAGACGCGAATTGCCGTCGGCAATTCTTGAAGACAATGGCCGGGTCGGCGGCGGCTCTGGCGGGTTTGGGCATGTCTCTGGGGCAGGCGCAGGCAAGCGGATACTCCCAGAGTTTGCTCCAGGTGTGGTCCTGCGGCGGCCTGGCTGAGGCTATAAACCCGGCCAACGAACTCTTCGAGAGCCGCACCGGCGTGCGCGTCAGTTACACCGGAGCATTCGCAGCCGCATTGGGAAAATCCCTCCTGGGCAGCGCCACGACGGAGGTCTTCGCAGGCAGGGTGCTCGATCTGGCCAAGAAGCTGCGGCAGACCGGCAAGATGGTGTCCTTCAAACCTTTGTGCTTCACCAGCTACGTCATGGTGACTCCAAAGGGCAACCCGGCCCGCATTGAAAAGATAGAGGATATGGCCCGGCCCGGAGTACGGGTGGTCCTCGCGCCCGAGGCCTCGGCTCCTGGCGGTGCAGCGGCGCTGGGCATACTTAAAAAAGCGGGCATTCATGACGCCGTGTTGAAGAACTGCGTCACGTTGGGGTCCTGCGTGCAACGCACCATGGACGACGTCATCTCCGGCAAGGGCGACGTCTCCATTGTGGAATTGCGTGTCACCCGCATCCCCCAGTTTTCTGGCAAGACAGAGATTGTCGAGTTTTCCGAAGCGCTGTTTCCGCCGCCGCCTCTTACCTTCACCGTCGGGGTCATGAAGGACGCCAAGGATGTGCGGCTGGCGGAGGATTACGTCGCCTTTCTGACCTCGCCCGAGGGGCAGTCGTACTTCGAGCGGGCGGGATTCATCCCGGCTGCGTCGGATAAAGGCCGGGCAATGATCGAGAAGCTGGGGGTGAAGGATGTCTGAGCAGGCTGCCGCCACCCCCGTGGCTACCCCTGTAGCTGCTGCCGCCGTTCGGATTACCCTCTGGCGCAGGCTGACCCAGTTGGGCATGCTGGCGATGCTTGGTCAGTGGTCCTTCTATGGAATTTTCCGCTGTCCGTTTATCGTGCCCTATGTGAGTTGCCAGAACTGTCCGGTTATCACCTGCCACGGCAGGATACTCACCATGTTCTGGGGTTTCTGGCTTCTGCTGCCGGTCTCGGCGCTGCTGGTGGGCCGGGCCTTCTGCGGCTGGGCCTGCCCCGGTGGGCTGGTGAACCAGATGCTTGGCAAGCTCGCCCCGTTCAAGCTGCGCAAGCGGAGCCTACTGACGCATTTCGCACCATGGGGCGCTTTCCTGGCGCTGGCGGGCTGCCTGTATGTGTGGTTCGTTCTGGGGCAGCCGCGCGTGAACGTTCCCATCCGGGTGGGAGAGTTCTTCGGGGCCGTGAAGCTGACCTTTGAACACGCCACCCCGTTCTGGCTGGTGCGCACGTTCACGGTGTTGGGGCTGATGGGCCTGGGCCTGCTTGTGGCCGGGTTCTGGTGCAGGTTCGCCTGCCCCACCGGAGGGGCGCTGGAGATTTTGAAACGCTTTTCACTGTGGGGATACTTCACCACCTCGGCCTGCAACGGTTGCGACAAGTGCCTGCGTGTGTGCGAGTTCGGCACGCGTCCGGCCGGACAGGGCTGCACCAACTGCGGCGAGTGCGCCGGATCGTGCCCTGAGGACGCCATCCGCTTCGGCCGCAAGCCCTGACCCATGGGCAACCCCAACAAATACTCAAGGAGAACTACCATGAAGAAACTGACCCGGATTGTGACGGCCATCCTCGGAATAACCGCGTTATGGACCGCGCTGGCTTTGGCTCAGCCCCCGGCAGCCACGCCTGTGCCCGCCGACACCAGAAAACAGACCACCTTGGGCAAATATTGCTCCTCCATGGAAGCCTACCTGATGTGGCGGGCCAAACCCAAGGAAGTGGTCATCCTGGACGTGCGGACCCCGGAAGAATATTCCTATGTAGGCCATGCTGAGATGGCTGTGAATGTTCCGGTCATGCTTGGCACCGGCGTCTTCGAACCGGAGAAGAAAGCGTACGCCTTGGCCGCCAACCCTGATTTCGCGGCGCAGGTTTCCAAACGGCTGGATAAGAAGGCCACCATCCTCGTCATGTGCCGCAGCGGCCAGCGCGCGGCGGCGGCGGTAAATCTCCTGGCCAAGGATGGTTTTACCAACGTTTACAACATAGTGGACAGCTTCGAGGGTGACATGGTCACCGATCCTGAAAGCGTCTACCTGCACAAGCGCATGAAAAACGGCTGGAAGAACTACAACCTCCCCTGGACCTACGCTCTGGACCCGGCGCTGGTCTGGAGCAAGTAGCCCGTCTCCGTTGTCGAGCACGCCGGTACATGCGTGCAGGGCGCTTGTCCGGCGGGCGTTCCAGAGATCGCTTGGGCGCGCTGACGGAACCGCCGGCTGTGGAAGGTTGACCTTCTGGGCGGTCGCCACGCAGTAACCCGTCAACAATACAAAAAGCCCGACCGGGGAAATCCGGTCGGGCTTTTTGCTGTCTTGAGTGGCGAGGGTTATTTCTTCACTTCGGTGTAGTCGGCATCCACCACGTCTTCGTCTTTGCCGTGGGGGGCCTGTCCGCCGGGCTGTCCGCCTTCAGGGCCGCCGGGCTGTCCGCCTTCGGGGCCGCCGGGCTGTCCGCCCTGCTGCTGGTACAGTTTTTCAGCCAGCTTGTGGGCCACCTGGGAGAGATCGTCCGTGCCCTTTTTGATGGAGTCGGCGTCGTCGCCCTTCATGGCTTCTTTCAGAAGCTCGATCTTGTTTTCAATCTCGGCCTTGGTTGCGGCGTCAACCTTGTCGCCCAGGTCCCGCAGCGATTTTTCGCTGGTGTAGACCAGGGTGTCGGCGTGGTTGCGGGCTTCGATGACGGACTGTTTCTTCTTGTCGTCATCGGCGTGGGCCTCGGCGTCCTTGATGAGCTTCTGGATGTCGGCTTCCGACAGGCCCGAAGAGGCCGTGATCTGGATGGACTGCTGTTTGCCCGACGCCATGTCCTTGGCCGAGACGTTGACGATGCCGTTGGCGTCGATATCGAAGCTGACCTCTACCTGGGGCACGCCGCGCGGCGCAGGGGGGATGCCGGTGAGTTCGAAACGGCCCAGGGTCATGTTGTCCGAAGACATGGGGCGTTCGCCCTGCATCACGTGGATGGACACCGAGGGCTGGTTGTCGGCAGCGGTGGTGAACACCTGGGATTTCCGGGTGGGGATGGTGGTGTTGCGCTCGATGAGCTTAGTGAACACGCCGCCCAGGGTTTCGATACCAAGCGACAGCGGGGTGACGTCCAGCAGCAGTACGTCCTTGACGTCGCCGGTCAGGATGCCGCCCTGGATGGATGCGCCCATGGCCACCACTTCGTCGGGGTTCATGGAGCGGTTGGGCTCCTTGCCGAAGAAGTCTTTCACTTTCTGAGCCACCAGGGGCATGCGGGTCATGCCGCCCACCAGGATGACTTCGTCGATGTCGGCGGAGGTCAACCCGGCGTCGGCAAGGGCCTTCTTGCAGGGACCGGCGGTGCGTTCCACAAGGTCTTCCACCAGCTTTTCCAGCTTGCCGCGCGACAGCTTGACCATCATGTGCTTGGGCCCGGAGGCGTCGGCAGTGATGAAGGGCAGGTTGATTTCGGTTTCCATGGAGGTGGAAAGCTCTTTTTTGGCTTTCTCGCCAGCTTCTTTCAGACGCTGGAGGGCCATGCGGTCCTGGGAGAGGTCGATGCCGCTTTCGCGCTTGAATTCGTCCACAAGATAGTTGACCACGCGCTGGTCGAAGTCTTCGCCGCCCAGGAAGGTGTCGCCGTTGGTGGCGCGCACTTCCACGACGTTGTCGCCCACTTCCAGGATGGAGATGTCGAAGGTGCCGCCGCCCAGGTCGAATACGGCGATCTTTTCGTTGGCTTTTTTGTCGAAGCCGTAGGCCAGGGAGGCGGCCGTGGGTTCGTTGATGATGCGCTTGACGTCCAGGCCCGCGATGCGTCCCGCGTCCTTGGTGGCCTGGCGCTGGGAGTCGTTGAAGTAGGCCGGTACGGTGATGACGGCCTCGGTGACGGTTTCGCCCAGATAGGCTTCGGCGTCTGCCTTGAGCTTTTGCAGGATCATGGCCGAAATTTCAGGCGCAGAGTACTTCTTGCCTTCCACCTCGACAGCGGCGTCGCCGCCGACACCTTCGACGATCTTATAGGAACAGTGCTTGAGCCATTCTTTCACTTCGGGAGTGTCGAACTTGCGGCCCATAAGGCGCTTGACCGCGAAGACGGTGCGCTCGGAGTTGGTGACCGCCTGGCGCTTGGCGATTTCGCCTACCAGCCGTTCTTTGGTGAAAGCCACGATGGACGGGGTGGTCCGG
Source organism: Desulfovibrionales bacterium (assembly GCA_038248065.1). Classification (GTDB taxonomy): domain Bacteria; phylum Desulfobacterota; class Desulfovibrionia; order Desulfovibrionales; family Desulfovibrionaceae; genus Fundidesulfovibrio. The sequence goes on from JBBRUD010000005.1 coordinate 27,392, forward strand.
CCGCCTTCGGGATTGGTGATGCACTTGGGCTCTTTGCCTTCCATGACATAAACGCAGGAATTGGTCGTCCCGAGGTCGATACCGATGATTTTACCCATGAATGCGCTCCTTCTTAGAAAGTAAATTTAAGCATGACCGGAGGTCAGGCGAATGCGATTGTTTTGTTGGCTCAAAAGCGGGGGCTCAAGGCCCGTCACGCAGTCGACAACGCAGTATAAGCCGGATTTGCGTAGTGTAAAGGGCATTTGCGATAATTTTTGCCCTATTCTGGCCTTAACCCTGGCTGACCATGGCCTTGGCCGGGCGCAAAAGCCTTCCGCGCAGGCTGTAGCCCTTGAGCATGACCGAAATGATGTGCCCTTCGGGGACATTCTTGTCGGGTTGCGCGCCCATGGCCTCGTGCAACTCGGGGTTGAAGGCCTCGCCGGGTGCGCCGAAGGCGTCCAGACCGTGGCGGGCCAGAATGTCCAGAAATACCTTGCGGGTCATCTCCACGCCCATGACGAAATCCTTGCAGGCGGCTACCGCGCGACCGTGTTGCAGGGCCAGGTCCAGGTTGTCGAGCACCGGCACCATGTCCGAGAGCACGCCCTCGGCGGCGAAACGGACGAATTCCTCTTTTTCCTTGATCAGGCGCTTTTTGAGGTTTTCGGTTTCAGCCAGTACGCGCAGTCGCTTGTCGGTTTCAGCAGCCAGATCTTCCCGGCATTTTTGCAGCTCTTCCTCGAGGGTCAGGGGCTGGGGAGGGGTTTCCTCCGGGGAGGCGGTATGGTTCTCAATGGTCATCACATGCTCCTCATGGTGTGTCGCCGTGCGCGGCAGCGGCAGCGGAAAAGTATAACAAATTTTGGCGAAAGGGGAAGAGGGGGTTTTTAAAAATGTTTTCCCAGCATCACGGTGATGAGTTTGGCCGTGTAGTTCACCAGGGGCACCACTTCGGCGTAATCCATGCGCAGGGGCCCGATGACGCTCACTGCTCCGAGGGGCGACTCCGGGCCGCCGTAAGGGGTGGAGATCACTCCGCAGCCGGGCAGATCCTGAGCGGTGGATTCCTGGCCCAAGGTGACCACGGTGCGGTATTCGTCCATGGTTTTGTCGAGCACTTCCAGCAGGCGGGTGCGGTCTTCCAGGGCCTTCAGCAGTTCGCGCATGGCCGAGATGTCGGAAAATTCCGGTTGGGAGAGCATGTTCAGGGTGCCTTCCACAAAGACTTCCGGGGCTTCGGCGGTCTGGAAGGTATCCATGGCCAGCCGCAGGGCGCGCCCCGTGAGCTCGGAAAGCTCGCGCTGGGCACGGCTCAGTTCCGCAAGAATGCGCAGGCGCACCTCGGAGACGGCCATATCTTGAAAATGGTGGTTCAGGTAGTTTCCGAAATGGACCAGGTCGTCGGCCGCGATGGATTTATCCACCGCCACCACCCGTTTCTGCACCAGCCCGCCTTGGAGCACCAGAATGGCCATGACCATGCCGGGGCGCAGCAGCACAAAATCTATCTGCCGCCAGCGGGCCAGGCAGTGGCGCGGGGCCAGCACCAGGCACACCTGCTTGGAAATGCCCGAGAGCACCCGCGAGGCCTGGCGGAGGATATCGTCGATTTCCAGGCCCGCACGGCTCAGCGAGGCGGCCATCATTTCCTTGACCGGTTCGGCCAGGGGACGCAGGCGCATCACTTTATCAAGGTAGAAGCGGAAGGCCTTGGCCGTGGGAATGCGACCGGCCGAAGTGTGGGGCTGCTCCAGGTAGCCTTTGTCCGTGAGGTCGGCCATGGTGTTGCGCACCGAGGCCGGGGACAAATGCACCACACCGAGCTTGGATACCGTGCGCGAGCCAACGGGCTGGGCCTTGGCAATGTAATCCTCCACGATGACCGTGAGGACGTCTGCTTCTCGTTGGATCAGGGACATGGAACGCAGCCTTGTTTGGCACTCCCGGTGTGTGAGTGCCAAAAGAGCTAACAACCCAGCGGAGGGCTGTCAAGGACGGGGGGGACTACAGGGTTGCCATTTCATGGCGGGCGGTAAGGACCAGGAAGGCGGAACGGGTAAGGCCGCGCCCTTTTGCTGCACGATCTATCTCTTCCAAAGTACCGGCTGGGAAGGACACGTTTACGCGTACGGTGCGCTGATCCATGAAGCCGAGATCCACATTGACCATGGCCCACACGGCATCCTTGTAAACAGGATCATCCTTGTGGACTTCCAGCCCCAACGGGGACGGCTTGGTTGTGGCATCCTCAAGCAGGAGTTCGACCGCCTCCTGGATGTTAGCAAGGGCCTCTTCCAGTGTGTCGCCAGCGGTGTTGCAGCCAGGGATATCTGGAAGTGTGACACCGTAGGCTTTATTTTCCTCTATGAAAATTGCAGCGGGGAAGTACATCTGTCCCTCCTAGGTGATCTTGGCGTATTTGCGCAGAATCTTGTTTATCAGCCCGATACTGAGGTCTTTCTTGGGGTGGGGGACGATGGTTGTCCGGTCATCGGGGTGCGCAATTTATGGTGGCTGCCACGAATGCTTACCACCTCGAATCCGGCCTCTTCGAGCCTTTTAAGAAGCTCTGCACTGTTCACCAAAAGAGAATACACATTCTGATGTGTACTGCCAAAGTGGCTGCTGGAGTGGAGGTTGAAAGGCCCTTGTCGGGAAGGTGTCCTACTGAGACGAACCAGCCGCTTTCGGCTCTGTTCGTTTCAGCCGTTTACAGCGGCAGTGATTGGCTGGGCTCCAGGTCCAGGACTTCCTGGCCACGCACGTAGGGCATGATGACCGGCTTGTACACCTGGGACAGCAGGTTCTGGATGGCCGCTTTGAGGCGCAGGATGGAATCGGCCACGCCGTTTAGGGCATTGATTTTGCGGGGCAGGTCCAACTCGCCCAGCAACGTGCGCAGTTTGGTGATTTCATCGAAGAGGGCCTGCGTGCCCAGAGCTTCGGCCTCTTCAAGCGTTGTGGGGACGGCGCGCTTGAGGGCGCGGTCCACATCAATGCTCAGGGCTTCAAGTTCTTCGATCACCAGGGCGTTGTAGTTCATCATGATGCCCAGCACGTTGTTGCCCACGTGGGCCATGCCGCCGGCGGCTTTGGCCAGGGCGTCGCGGCCCAGTTCCAACTGGCGTCCCACGGTCAGGGAGACCACCTTGGAGCAGTCGGCCAGGAACTGGGATTCGTAGCGGTCGAAAAAGCCCGGTTTGTGCGAGTAGAGCATGATCACTCCGAAGGCCTCGCAGTCCGAGCGCAGCAGGAAGGCCAGGCGGGAGCGGTAGCCCTCGTGGTAGGCCATGCAGTCCACGGATTCGCCGCCGCGCTCCATGCCGCGCAGGTCGTTGGAGAGCACATGGAACACGCCCCGTTCGTGCACGGCGCGCATCACCGGGTGGTTAGGCAGGGAGTCTTCCATGGACCAGACAAAAATAGGGGTCTGCTTTTCTTCCGCGTCACTGGCGGCCACGTTGACCCAGCCCTCTTCTTCGTCGTGCAGGCGGCAGACGTACAGGTCGGCCTCCAGCTCGCGCAGCAGGATTTCACCGCTTTGCTCCAGCACTTCTTCGGCGGTCTGGAATTCCTGCCCGGCCCCGATAAGGGCGTAGAGAATTTCGATCATCAGGGTGGACTGTTCGTAGGCTCGGCGCAGGAGTTCGAAGCGGTGTTCCAGTTCGACGAAATGGGGATGGCAGTGCCTGAGCCGGGCCAGTCGGGACGACTTGACGCGGTCGAGGTCGAGGCGCAGTTCGGTCAAGGCCACCAGGAGGCCGGGCCAATCGGTGATGGTTTTGTCCAGGTCGGTGAAGGGCGGGCGCTTCACCAGAACATCAAGGCTGATCTTCATGGAGACCAGCAGGTGGAGCACTGCCGTTTGCACCGAGGGGGGGGCGCTGGCGAGGAAATCGGTGAGTACTGCGCGCATGTCCAGCCGGGATTCAAACTGGCAGGCGGTATTGATGTCTTTGGTGAATTGGGGTGTCATATGGGCAATTCTTCTTTTGCCAATATTACGCCAGTCACCGGGAAAGGCAAGGGGAAAGTAGGGCTGTGGAAACTAGAAAACGCCGTTGGACAGTCCTGGTTGTCCAACGGCGTTTCTATGAAGAGGCCTGTAAAGGCCGACCGGTCCAATCGACGACACATCCTAGCGAGGCGTAGCCGAGAGCCGGTCACTCTCGCGGCATCGCCCCACCACAACACACCCGCCGACTTCTAAGCAAGGGTGGTGCCAACACCGCCGGTGAGAGGCCTGTTGCCCGCCAAAGAATACCCCCGCGCACTCGTCGGATGAGCTCCTTCCGTCATAATCAACCATATGGCACTGAAAATACAAGGTATTCCAGAGGGTCATTGGCCCTTTGGCCGCCGGAGGCCTCCCCTCGGTTTCTCTTGGCAAGCCCTTCCTCACTGTCGGCGAACCAGTGCGAAGAGATAAAACTGTAGCCTCAAGTTGGCAGGGTGCAGTCCTGAGAACGCAGCACGCAGGAGGCAGGCCGTGGCTTTACCAGCGCAGCCTGGTCAGGCAGGCATTGATGGCCCGGCGCAGGCCGTTGGGCGGGGCAGGTCCACACCTGGATTCGGCGTAGTCTTTGACGAACCGGCGTTGGGCAGCGCTTTGCGGTGTGGCTCGAAATCCGGCGACCGCCTGTCCGCAAGCCTCGGGGCTCAGGCCCGTGCGGAGCAGCCAGCAGGCCAGCACCGTACCCGTGCGGCCCATGCCGAAGCGGCAATGGATGAAGGCCTTGCCTCCGGCGGCCAGCAGGTTGTCCAGCCAGTCCAGGGCCAGCTCCAGGGCGGCAGGGTCCGGGGCGTCCATGTCGTCGATTGCCAGAAAATGGACTGCGAAGCCCGATTCCCGCTCGATATCCGCCAGATCGCAGAATTCGGCGCACAGGTTGAGCACCCCGCGCACGCCGTCGCGCTTGAGCATCTCCAGGTGCTCCGGCTTGCAGGGCATGGCCCCGACAGCAACCTCGGGGGTGGCCCAGAAAATTTCGAAGCCGTCCGGCAGGCGGGATTCGCTCACGGGATATCCTTGTGATGTTGCGGCAACTCCGGTCCGGTGGGCTTCCGGGTGTGGCCGGGCCATGACCATGGGTTGCCATGATCTGTAGCATGCCGTCGGGGAGGCGCGTCAAGCCGCGCGGGAGGTTGCCGAGCAGGCTGGCTGGGCCTGCGCAGGCAGGCGTGGTCGACGTTGGCTTGGCGTGGAGTGCCGAACGAGAGGATTGCCCTCCAGGCATTTGAACAGTAGACTCTATTCTCCATGAACCTCTTCAACCCCCGCAAACTCCAGACCAAGTTCTTTCTTGGCCTGGCGGTCATCATGGCCGTCATGGGCGTTTTTTTCATCACCCTTCTCCAGATGCACCTGCGCCAGAACCTGGAGCAGGAGGTGCGCAGCAAAGCGCAGTTGATTCTCAGCAATGTCGATACCTTGCAGCACTCCGTACAGGCTTTGCCCGGCCCGGGAGCGCAGCAGGGCAAATCCCAGGTGGCTTGCGAGCTGGAGGCCATGTCCAGCTCGTCCATCAGCCGGGCGGTGATGGACCTTGTGGGCAAGGATTTGAAGCAGTTCCGGTTCCGCCGGGTGGCCGAATCGGCCCGCAATCCCGATTTCGAGGCCGATCCTCTGGAGCGCGAGCTGCTGGCCCGCTTCCGGGCGGACCCCAAGCTGGCCTCCGCTGATTATTTCCGCAAGGACGGCGACCAGGATACGTACATTCTGGCTCAGCCCGTGGTGCTCCAGGCCTCCTGTCTGCGCTGCCACGGCGACCCCGCCTCCGCGCCCAGGGAGATTCTGGACAACTACGGCTCGGAGCGGGGTTTTTGGCGCCATGAGGGCGACCTTGTGGGGGCGCATGTGGTCAGTCTGCCGGTGGAGGGGGGCCTCTCGCGTATCCGGGGGGCAACATTGGCCTTTGTCTCCATGTTCAGCGTGGGCGCTTTGCTGCTGTTCGGCGCTATCAACGTCTATTTCAACCGGCTGGTGGTGCATAACCTGAGCCGCACCTTGAGTGTGATGCGCCGCCATTTTCCAGAACAGGCCGCCGGGGCGGGAGTCGCCTCGCCAGTTGGCGGGGAGGATGAGATCGAGCAGGTGCTGGCCTCGGTGGAGGATTTCGCCGCCAGCCTGCGCCAGGCCAGGGGGCAATTGGAAAGCTACGCCGCGAATCTGGAAACCATGGTGGCCGGGCGCACCGCCCAACTCACCCAGGAGGCCGAGGCCCGCCGGGCCGATGTCTCCCTGTTCGTCGGGCTGCTGGGCAGCCTGAACCACAGTCGAAGCCGCAAGGAGCTGATGGATACCTGCCTGGCGCTCATCTGCGTGCGCTTCGGGGCCGTGCGGGTTTCTTACTCCTGCACCATGGCTGCCGGGGAGTCGTACACCTGGCCGGAGCGCGTGACAGTTGCCAACGGCGCTCAAGCAATCTGCCACGCCGAAATTGCGGACGCGGGAGGGGGCATGCCCCAGCCCTCAGATACGGACGACGACCAGGGCGCGGGCCACGATATGGGCCATGATCTGGGCCATGACGCAGGCCTGGAAACAGCCCCGGCCCGGAACCGGGACAGGGCGGACGCTCCCCAGGCCGATTTGCCGCCGGACTGGCATCAGCTGGTGGCTGACGGCGTGCCGCGCTTCAGTCGGGAACAGGCCCTCATTCCGGTGCAGACCAGCGAGGTGGCCAGGGGGCTTCTGACCGTGACCTGGAACTCCGGCCAGACTGCGGATGAACAGGCCGTGGAGGTGCTCATGGCCGTGGGACAGCAGTTGGGCATCGTCATGGAAAACCTGGAGGCCCTGGACGGCCTGCTCCGCCAGAACGATACCCTGCAATCCATTTTCGAGGGCATCACCGACCCGCTGGCCCTGCTGGACGGGACGGGCCGGGTGGTGCTGGCCAACGAATCGGCCAGAACTCTGGCCCAGGCCGGGCAACACGGGCAAGGGCCGGAAGACGGCGAATCGCGCGGTGAAACGCAGGAAAGCAGCAAGACCGCTGATGGCGGGCCGGATGGCGAAAAGCCGGACGACCAAAAGCCCGGAGGCCGATTCCTGCGCAGGGCGCTGGGCATCGCGGCGGGCGATCCCTTGCCTGTGGCCATGCTGGAAACGCCCTCGGTGCGGGAAGTCTGCCTGCCCGGCGAGCGCCGCTTCATGCTCTTTTTCTACCCTCTGCCCGAGTACCGGGAGCATGGCGGCAGGCTGGTGGCCTACGGCCGCGAGGTGACGGCAGAACGGCGCATGCTCGAAGAGGCCCAACAGAACGAAAAGCTCCTGGCCGTGGGCCGCCTGGCCGCCGGTCTGGCCCACGAGATCAACAATCCCCTCGGCGTCATCCTGTGCTACGCCGAGTTGCTCAAGGGCATCACCACCGATCCCCAGGGCAGGCAGGACGTGGACATCATCCTCAAGCACACCCGGCAGGCCCAGAAGGTGCTGGGCGACCTGTTGGGCTTCGTTCGCCCCAGAAAGGCCGCTCAAGGCCTGTGCGACCTGCCGACTGTGGCCCGGCAGCAGGTCATGGTGTTTTCACCCCAGGCAGAAGCCGGGCGCGTGGCCCTCTTCCTGGATGCGGCGGACACCCTGCCTCCGGTGCCCGGCGACCCTGCCGCCCTGGAACAGATTCTTTCCAACCTGCTCATCAACGCCCTGCACGCCGCGCCTGTCGAAACCGGCGTCATCACTGTGAGCACCGGCCTGGCGGGCGACCGGGCCTTTTTGCGCGTGGCCGACAATGGTCCGGGCATTCCCGAAGAAAACCGGTCCCTCATCTTCGATCCGTTTTTCACCACCAAGGCCGTGGGGCGGGGCACCGGGCTGGGTCTGGCCGTGGTTTTCAGCCTGGTCAAAGACATGCTGGGCACGGTGGAGGCCCGCAACAACGGGGGCGCGGAATTCACCGTGTGGCTGCCCCTGGCCCGGCAATGCGAGCTGCATCCGGCAAAGGGAGGCGACCGTGCCGCAGCTTGAGACCATTCTGGTGGTGGATGACCAGCCCGATTTCGCCGCTGGTCTGGCCCGCCTGATCGGAGCGCGTTTTCCGGGCCATGAAGTGCTTCAGGCGTGCGACGGGCAAACGGCTTTGCGCCTGCTCAAGGAGCGCGGGCCGGAACTGTTGTTTACCGACCTGCGCATGCCCGGCCTCTCGGGCCAGGAGTTGCTGGAGCAGGCCCTGCTGGACGATCCCGGGCTCACCGTGGTGATGCTCACGGCCCACGGGGACGTGGAATCAGCCGTGACGGCCCTCAAGGCCGGGGCCTACGATTTTCTCGCCAAGCCCGTGGAGCCGGAGAATTTGTTCCGGGCCGTGCAGAAGAGCCTGGAGCGCTCCCGGCTAATGAGCGAAAACCGGCGTTTGCGCCGGTCCGTGGCCGCATCGGAGGCCGTGCAGGAACTCATTGGCGAAAGCCCCAGCATGCAGCGCCTGAAGACGACCATCGCCGCCGTGGCGGGGTCGGATTATACGGTGCTCATCCAGGGCGAATCCGGCACCGGTAAGGAGCTGGTGGCCCGCACCATTCACCGCCTGAGCAGACGCGGGGACGGCCCCATGCTTTCGGTGAACTGCCCGGCCATCCCGGAGCAGTTGCTGGAGTCGGAACTGTTCGGCCATGTGAAGGGGGCCTTCACCGGGGCGGATAAGGCCAGCAAGGGATTGTTTCTGGCCGCCCAGGGGGGCACGTTCCTCCTCGACGAGATCGGCGACATTCCCATGAACATCCAGACCAAGCTGCTGCGCGTGCTCCAGGAGCGCGAGGTGCGCCCTGTTGGCGGCAGCGACACCCTGCCTGTGGACGTGCGCATCCTGGCCTCCACCAACCAGCACCTGGAACGTAAGATCCGCGAGCACGCCTTCCGGGAAGATCTTTTCTACCGCCTCAACGTCTTGACCATCCAGACCCCGCCTCTGCGGGAGCGCAGGGATGATATCCCTCTCCTGGCCGTGCGCTTCCTCAATCGCAGCTGCCAGGAGATGCGCTTGCCCCAAAAGGACATTGTCCCGGACGGGCTGGCCTACCTTACCGGCCGGGATTGGCCGGGTAACGTGCGCGAGCTGCTCAACTTCGTGCGGCGGTTGGTGGTGTTCGCTCCCGGCGAGGTGATCGACGCCGGAGTGGCCCGGCTGGTGGACGGCGGAGCGCAAACGCCCGCAGCAGTTTCCCCCATGGAGCACGGCGGGTATCAGGATGCCAAGAACCGGGCCGTGGAAGCCTTCACCCGAACCTATGTGGACAAACTGCTCACCCGCACCAGGGGCAACATCTCCGAAGCAGCCCGTTTAAGCGGCCTGGAGCGGGTAAGCTTGCAAAAAATTCTCAAACGTCTGGGCATCGAAGCCCGTGAATTCAAAGAAGGCTAAAGGAACACCCATGCGATTACAGCCCCTTGTGCTGGCCCTTGGCATGGCGCTCAGTTTGGCGCTTCCGGCTTTTGCCCAACAACCCCAGCACGGGCAGGTGCAAGCGCCCCCCGCCAACGCGGCGCAGCCTGGCAAGGCAGCACAGCCTGTTGCCGCGCCGGTTCAGGGCGTGAAGGTGGACGTGCGGCTGCCGCCCGACGCCGTCGTTGCCGTTCCCCCCGCGCTGAAGCCTGTGTTTCCCAAGGGGCTTCCCCAGGGCATGGGCTTCGGCCTTACCTGCGCCCTTGCCCAGCCCGGCGGATTCATGATTTTCCACGGGGTCACCGGGCGCGGCCCAGTCCAGGCAGGCCCCATGCTCCAGGAAAGCGAAGGACTTGCGCCGACAGCCATTTTCGCTGTGCCGGACTACTCGCCCGCAGTGGTATCCCTGAAAGTGACCCCTCAGTTCGCCGAACCGTTGGCCATCCTGCCCATCAAGGATTCGCAGGGCACGCCCATGCGCTGCCTGCCTCCCGGTCCTGCCCGACCCGGAGACCTGGCCGAGGTTCCCCTGGACAGCGCCCTCAAGCGCCTGCCTTATGATCCCAGGGGCATAGACCCCCAAGGCGTGGTCCAGGATTTTAAACGCAACAGTCTGTGGGTATGCGACGCCTACGGCCCGGCGCTCTACCGGCTGGAGATGGCCACGGGTGTCATCCGCGAAGCCGTGCGGCCAGGCGCGGGCCTGCCCTCGCTTTTGACCGGGCGCAGCAAGCCGGGCATGGGCTTCAACGGCGTGTGCGTTACACCCTCGGGGCTGGTGGTCACCATCTATCGCGCTCCTTGGGAGGAAGACGGCGTGCGGGGGATCTTCAGCCGCATTGTCGAGTACGACCCCGATTCCCAGCGGGTGCGCCAGTTCGCGTATCCGGTTGATTTGGACGACTACAAGGAAGGCCGGGAAATCCACACCGGGTCCATCGTGTGTGTGAGCGAAAATAAATACCTGATTCTGGAACAGTGCCGGAAGGATGACGGCCGGTGGGAGAACAAGGTTTATGCGGCCGATACCTCCAAGGCTGTAAGTATCAACATCCTGAAGACCGCTGACGATAAGGCTCTGGAGACCGTGACCAGCCCCGCTCTGTGGGCCAAGGATCACGTGCGCATGGCCGTCAAAACCCTGGTGCTCGACCTCAATGGTGCCGGGTGGCAGGGGCTTGAGGCTGAAAGCATGGCCCTGCTGCCCAACGGACGTACCCTGGCGGTGATGGCTGGCGGGGGCTTCGGCGTGAAGGCGGTGGTGGAGAATCCCGGCAAGGACGCCGAGGGCAGGCCCGTCACCGCTCCGGCGGCCTATGTGCTGGACGGCTCGGGCGTGCTGCACTTGGACGGCGCACCCACGAAAGCCACCGTAGCCCTCAAGCCGGAACGGGACACACCCGAATTATGGATGTTCGCCCTGCCCAAGGCCGCCAAGGACTATTGAGCGCCGTGCCAACCAGATTGCCAGCCCCATGACAACCCTGCGCACCACCGGCAGGCCTTCGGACCTTCGGGCCTTCAAGCCTTTCCTGTTCGGGCAGGCCGCTGCTTTTCTGGCTTATCAGATGCTGGTGGTGGCCGTGGGCTGGCAGGTCTATGACCTGACCCGCAGCCCCTTCATGCTGGGCATGGCCGGACTGGTGCAATTCCTGCCGCAATTCCTGTTGACGCTTGTGGCCGGACATGTGGCTGATCGCTACGACCGGCGGCGCATCGTCATCGCCTGTCTGGCTGTGGAGTGCGCCACCGCCGCAGTGCTGGCCCTGGGCAGTTTCGGCAATTGGCTCACGGTGGAACTTGTCCTGGTCTGCGCCTGCGTTCTGGGCGCGGCCAGGGCTTTTGAATCACCCACCACCCAGGCTCTCCTGCCCACGCTGGTGGAATCGGCCTTACTGCCCAGGTGCCTGGCCCTCTCGGCCTCCGGGCGGCAGTTGGCCGTTATCGCCGGGCCGTCCTTGGGCGGCTTGCTCTACATCGCTGGTGCGGACGCGGTCTATGGCGCAAGCTGCCTCGCCTATGGCGCGGCGAGCATCCTGTTTCTGTGCATCCGTAGCGATGCCCCGCCCTTGCGGCGGCAACCGGTCACGATGCAATCCGTCTTCGAAGGCATCACCTTCATCTGGAGCAAGCCCGATATCCTCGGAGCGATTTCTCTGGATTTGTTCTCCGTGCTTCTGGGCGGGGCTACGGCGCTTCTGCCCATCTACGCCCGTGACATTCTGTTCACCGGCCCTTGGGGGCTTGGTTTGCTCCGGGCCGCGCCTGCCGTGGGGGCCTTCGCCATGTCGGTGTATCTTGCCCGCTCTCCCCTGAAGCGCCAGGTGGGCAGAACCATGTTCGCCGCTGTAGCCGTGTTCGGGGCAGCAACCATCGTCTTCGGGCTTTCCCGGTGGTTCGCGCTCTCCATCACCGCCCTGGCCGTGCTGGGCGCGTCAGACATGATCAGCGTGGTCATCCGGTCGTCGCTGGTGCAGTTGGAAACGCCCGATGACAAGCGCGGCAGGGTGAGCGCGGTCAATTCGATGTTCATTGGCACGTCGAATCAATTGGGGGAGTTCGAGTCCGGCGTCACTGCGGCCTGGTTCGGCACGGTTCCGGCGGTGGTGGCGGGGGGCGTGTGCACGGTGCTGGTGGTGGCTTGCTGGATGCGCCTGTATCCGGGGCTGGCAAACCGGCAGACCCTTGTCCCGGAGGCGGCATCGCCCGGCCGGGGGACCACAGGGCAGAACTGAACTCCAGCGGTAGCGTTGTGTGGTCGCAACCGGCGCGGTGTACCGGTTTGCAGTCTGTTTGACGTCCGGCGTCTGCGCCGGAACGGGGCTATTCGTCCTCGCCGTATTTCAGGTCGCCGTAAACATAATCGCTGATGGCCATGGCCCAGGGACGTGGGGTGATGCCCGTGACCTGGGTGAATTTGGCGGTATCGAGCACGGAATAGGCCGGACGGTTGGCCTTGAGGGGATATTCGGCGCTGGTGATGGGCAGTATCCGGCAGTTGAGCCCGGCGGTGAACACGGCTTCGCCCGCCAGCTCGCACCAGCTGGCCCGGCCGCCGTTGACCAGATGGAACAGGCCCGTGGCCCCGGAATTCATCAGCGCCACGGAATAGACGGCCAGATCCGGGGTGTAGCTGGGGGAGCCTATCTGGTCGTGCACCACGGTGAGGGTCGGGCGATCCTTGGCCAGATTGAGGATGGTGGCCACGAAGTTTTTCTTTCCAGGCCCGAACAGCCAGGCAACCCGCGCGATGATCAGCTTTTCCAGCCCGAGCGCCAGAAGTTCCTTTTCACCGTCCAGTTTGGTCTGGCCGTAGACGCACTGCGGGTTGACGGGATCGGTTTCGGTGTAGGGCGTGGTCTTTTCGCCGTCGAAGACAAAATCTGTGCTGTAGTGGAACAGCCCGATGCCGCGTTCGGCGCACAGGCGCCCCAGCATCACGGGCAGGCATTTGTTCAGGCGTGCGGCCTCGGCGGCCTCGTCCTCGGCCTTGTCCACGGCGGTGTAGGCCACGGTGTTGAACAGCCACTGGGGCTGCTCCTGGTCGAGGTACGCGGCCATGGCGTCGCGGTCGAAAATATCGAAATCGGCGCGGCCCAGTGGGGTCGCCTCGCAGTCGTTCTCGCGCAGAGCCTTGGTGAGGGGCACTCCGAGAAGGCCGGTCCTGCCACCCAATACCGCTGCGCGTATGCTCATGCTCTTTCTCCGTACCAGGAGTTCATGAAGGTCAGATAGGCGCCGCTTTGCACCTGCTCCAGCCAGAGGGCGTTATCCTGATACCACTGAAGGGTTTCTGCGATGCCGCGCTCGAAGGTGTATTCCGGCGTGAATCCGAGTTCGGCCTGGGCCAGTGAGTAATCCATGGCATAACGCTTGTCGTGGCCGGGCCGATCCGTGACGTAACTGATAAGCTCTTCGGATTTGCCCAATGCGGAGAGGATGGTCTTTACCACCGTGATGTTGGGCTTTTCGGCGTTGCCGCCAAAGTTGTAGGCTTGGCCGGGCCTGCCCTTGAGCAGGGTCAATTCCACGCCATGGCAGTGGTCGGAGACGTGAATCCAGTCGCGCACGTTCATGCCGTCGCCGTATACCGGCAGCGCCTCGCCCCGGGCAGCCTTGAGGTACATGAGCGGAATGAGCTTTTCCGGGAACTGGAACGGCCCGTAGTTGTTGGAACAGCGGGTTATCAGCACGGGGTAGTCGTAGGTTTCGAAAAAGGCGCGGCAGAGCATGTCGGCCGAGGCCTTTGAAGCGGAGTAGGGGCTGTTGGGGGCCAGGGGCGTCGATTCGGTGAACTTTCCTTCAGGCCCCAGCGTGCCGTAGACTTCATCGGTGGAAACATGGACGAAACGGGGGATGCCGAGCTTCCGGGCGCAGTCGAGCAGCACCTGCGCGCCCACCACGTTGGTCTGGATGAAGGGGTTGCAATCCGCAATGGAGCGGTCCACATGGGATTCGGCCGCGAAGTTCACCACGGCGTCGATCTTGTGGGTGGTCAGCAGGTAGGTCACCAGTTCGGCATTGGCGATGTCGCCGTGGGCGAAATGGTAGCGGGTGCCGCCGAGGGATTTTTCAATGGGCAGCAGGTTGAAGCGGTTTCCGGCGTAGGTCAGTTTGTCCAGGTTGACGATGACCATATCCGGATGCTTGGCCAGCATCATGGAGATAAAGTTGGAACCGATGAAACCGCAGCCGCCCGTGACCAGTACGCGCATAAAGTGAATCCATCCGTAACGTGATTTGAGAGGGATGCCCCCCCGCGCCTGATTGCCTCAAACCGGGCCGGGAATCAATGGCTAAAAAAAGTGCTTGCCAAGGGGGACCGTTTTCACTTACTTGACGCGCCGGGCGGTTAACTCAGTGGTTAGAGTGCCATCTTCACACGGTGGAAGTCCGGGGTTCAAATCCCCGATCGCCCACCACCGCAAATTAAGCCCCGCACCTGCGGGGCTTTTTTTATTATGCTCCAAATAGTTCTCTATACACCAGAAATACCCCAGAACACCGGCTCCGTGGCCAGGCTCTGCGCGGCTACCGATACGCCGCTCCACCTTATTGAACCGCTGGGATTTAAGCTGGAAGACCGTTACCTCAAACGGGCTGGTCTGGATTACTGGCCCCACGTCAAGCTTTCCGTCTGGCCCAACTGGGAGGCCTTTCTGGCCAACGTCAGTCCCGGCCGTTTGGTGTTTACCTCCAGCGGGCATCGGGGCATCATTGGCACATCCTACCATGAATTCGCCTTCGACTCGGACGACGCCATCGTTTTCGGCTCCGAGAGCAAAGGCCTGCCCGCCCAAATACTCGACGGCCAACCCCATCTGGTGCGCATACCCATCTGGGGTTGTGTGCGCTCCCTCAACCTTGCTAACGCCGCTTCAGTGCTGCTCTACGAAGCCCTTCGCCAGACCGGGCAGCTTCCCTCCTAAGGCCCCGCCCCCGCATTCCGTTGTTTGCGCATGGCCTCCGGCCTGACGAAGTGCGTTTTCCAGCCCGGCGGCTTTTCCATTCAGTACTGCTATCCGGCCATTCGGCCCCCACGATTGACGACAGGAAATATAACTCCACAAAAATGCTGCATTCCGGTAGGCATAGCACAGAATCGTCATGGAACGGCCCACTGCGGCGCGCTTTTCAGCCTATGGGCCGTCCAGCCCTGAACCCTGTGTTTGCTCGGAGTGGCAACCCCTATGAACACATCCCTGTATTCCCGTACAGTTTTTACCAGCTGCTTGGCATCCATTCTGGGCGTGGCCGTTGTGGCCGCCATGGAGGCCTTTGTCGGCCCTATTGGTTTGGGACTGATGGCCCTGTGCGCCCTCCTGGCAGTCTTGATCGGGGCGGGGATTGCGGCCCTGGCCCTTAACGGCCCGCGGGCCTGCCTGAAATCCGCCGGAGAGGCCGCCTCCGCCATCGCTGCGGGACAATACAACACCCCGGTGCCCCAATGTCCGGGCAGCGATGGGGAAGCCCTGACTGCCGGGCTGACGGCGCTGGTCAGCCTGTTGAAGCTTACCCTGGGCAATTGGAAGGGCTTAACCGAGGGAATTCTCATTCCTTATGCCCTAGTGGACACCCAAGGCCGGCTGACCTTCTGCAACCAGCAGGCCCTGGCCATGCTGGAGCGTTCAGGCAAACCGGCCGACTGTATCGGCATGAGCTTTTCGGAGTTCTTCTACGGCGACTCCAGCCGCAAGGCGCTGATCATCAACGCCATGGAAGCCAATGAAAGCTACGTGCGCGAGGTGGAGTTCAAAAATATCAAGGGCAACACCCGGTTCATCCAGGCTGCTCTCTCCCCCCTGCACGACCTGGATGGCAAAGTCAGCGGCGGGCTGTGCATCTATCTTGATTTTACCGAAATCCGCTGCCAGGAGAACCAGATCACCTGCCAGGGCGACAAGATCATGAGCACCGTGAAAATTGTGGAGAGCATCTCCTCCACATTGGGCAGCACCAGCCAGGCGCTGTTGTCACAGGTTGATGCGGCCAACGAAGGGGCTGAACAGCAGAATCGCCGCACCGAGGAAACTGCTACGGCCATGGAGCAGATGAACGCCACGGTGCTCGAAGTTGCCAAGAACGCCGGCACAGCTTCGGAAAGAGCCGGACAGGCCAAGGCCAAGGCCCGCGAGGGGGCCGAAATAGTGGCTCTGGCCGTGGAGGCCATTCACCAGGTCGAGGCCTCCACCGACGGGCTGAAGGTGACAATGGCCGATCTGAACACCAAAGCCGAAGCCATCGGCCGCATTATGAGCGTTATTTCCGACATCGCCGATCAAACCAATCTGCTGGCACTGAACGCGGCCATCGAAGCCGCCAGAGCCGGAGACGCCGGGCGGGGATTTGCCGTGGTGGCCGACGAAGTGCGCAAATTGGCGGAAAAAACAATGGGCGCCACCAAGGAAGTCGGAAACGTCACCAGCGATATCCAGAACGGCGTCCAGGTGAGCATCAGTGGCACCGATAAAGCCGCCCTGGCAGTGGGACGGGCCACCGAACTGGCCGCATCCTCCGGGACAGTGCTGCGCGAAATCGTGGAAATGGTGGAGGCCACCTCGGACCAGGTACGGGCCATCGCCACGGCGGCGGAACAGCAGTCCGCCACCAGCGACGAAATCAACCGGGCTGTGGACGAAGTGCACAACATTTCCCGCCAGACCGTAAAGGAAATGACCAGCGCCGCAGAAAGCATCCAGGAACTTGGCCGCCTGGCCACTGATCTGGAGACCACCCTGCACTCGCTGACCACCTAGGACGAGTGGACGCCACCGGCTGGCGAAGAGCGGGGGGAAAGATGAGTATGCCTCCGGCGGCCAAAGGACAGGCGGGAAGATGAATATGCCTCCGGCGGCCAAAGGGACATTGTCCCTTTGGAATCCCTTGTATTTATGGGTGTTGGCGTAATGGATGGTGTGGGATTGGTGGAGATGTGTGTTCATCTTGCGATGAAGGCGGAAAGTCCGTAAAGTTCACCTTCCTGTCACGCCAGCCAGGCTTCTGAAAGCACCGGCATTCCCTCCTTTCGCAGCTGACGGCGATTTCCGGCACCGGCGGTTCCTCCCAACCGCCGGTGTTGGCCGGTGGCCCAGCAGCTTGTCCTGCCGTTCGGGTGCGGGCGGTGGAGATTCCGGCGGTCCTCGGCCCATGCGATTCCTCGGATGCTTCGCATCCTGCGGCGCATCGGCCTGCGGTCCGGCGGAACCTCCCCCGCCCGCCTACGCTAAACCATCGGCAACGACGTCCCCCTGGTCGCCAGCGTCTCACCACCGCGCAAGTCTGTTTTTCCTTTTTCGTCTGCGTCACACCAGTATTCACGCCCGTTTCCCTCAGGCGCTGCACCCTTAAAACAGTCAAAGAGTCTTGTGATTGCCTTAAGTCTGTTTGCGCCAACAGGAAGGTCCGTGGACTTCATCCCCACTGCGGGGGTCCGGGGGGGATCATCCCCCCCGGCCGCCGGAGGCTCATCTCATCTTCTCTCATCTTCTCTCATCTCATCTTCTCTCATCTTCTCTCATCTCATCTTCTCTCATCTTCTCTCATCTCATCTTCTCTCATCTTCTCTCATCTCATCTTCTCTCATCTTCTCTCATCTTCTCCTCGCATCATTTTCTCCTCCGCTTGACGCAGTCCCCTTTGGCAGGGCAACGTCCGCCGCGCATGGACATTCCTATTTTTCTTTTGGTCGTGGTCGGGCTGGATCTGTTGGCGGGCGATCCTCCGGGGTGGCCGCATCCTGTGCGTATGATCGGGGCGTCGCTGGCGCGTCTGGAACCGTTGTCGGCGGCGTTTTCGCCTGCGGGTAAACGGTGCTTTGGCGTGGCAGTGGCTGTGCTGTTGCCGCTTGGCGTGGCCGGGGTGGTGTGGCTGCTGCACAGGCTGCCGGGAGTGGGCTGGCTGTGCGGCCTGTATTTCGGTTTTGCCGGGCTGGCTTTGGGGCAGCTGCTGCGCGAAGCGCGTGCGGTGGCGGCTCTGGCGGACGCCGGACGTATTGATGAGGCCCGCCGGGCTGTGAGCTATCTTGTCAGCCGGGATACTGCGGATATGGATGTGCCGACCATCCGCCGGACACTGGCGGAGACGGTGAGCGAGAATTTTAACGACGGTTTTGTCGCGCCGCTGCTGTATCTTTTCCTCGGCGGCCCGGCGCTCTTGTGGTTCTACAAGACCATCAGCACCATGGACTCCATGTGGGGGTACAAGACGGCCCGCTTCAGGGAAATCGGCTGGGCCGGGGCGCGCATGGACGATGTTCTGGCCTGGCTTCCGGCCCGCCTGTCAGCGGTTGCGCTCATCGGGGCCGGGTGGTGCCTGGGGCTTCGGGCCGGTGCGGCAGCAGCCAATGTGCGCAGCGACGCGGCAAGGATGGCCAGCCCCAACGCAGGGTGGCCCATGGCCGCCTGCGCCTGGCTGTTGGGGGCATCTATGGGCGGTCAGGCATCGTACTTCGGCACGGTGGTGCAAAAACCGGCCCTGGGGCCTTTATCCGGGGAATGGACCAGCGCGCGCATCCGCATGCTCCTGCGCTTGGTGCTTGTAGTGGGCCTGGGCGTGGCCTTGATACTGCAATCCTCCTTTTTTCGTATATATTAAAAATTCGTGTAACCCTACCGAATGTCGGAGTTGACCTTTTTAGAGAGTTCCTCATAGTAATATCTTAGACGTTTGATCAAGGAGGGGCGGTATGTCTTTGGAAGGCACTGTGAAAAGGTTCAGCGACAAAAAAGGCTATGGTTTCATAACCCGTGACGGCATGGATGACGTGTTCGTTCATTATTCTTCCACTCAGGGTGATGGCTTCCGTACCCTGCGTGAAGGGGAGATGGTTCTCTTCGAAATTTCCGATGGCGAGCGTGGCCCCAAAGCCACCAACGTGACCAAACCTTAGCGTCGGGTTAACCGTGCCGTCGATCCCGCCGACAAGGTGTTGCTGGGTGTGTAATGGTACAGTCGTCGGGTTTTTGAACACAAAATAAAGCCGGTTCTCGCGAACCGGCTTTATGCATTATTAAGGCCCCGTGAGTGTTTATTCGCCCAGTTTCTTGCCGCGTTTCACGGCATGCTCCACAGCATCGATTATCGACCCGCGCACAGCCTGGCGGTCCATATGCGACAAGGCCGCAATGGTGGTGCCCGCCGGGGAGGTCACCATTTCCCGCAGCAGGCTCAGATGGGTCAGGCTTTCCTTGGCCAGTTTTACCGATCCGGCGAAAAGCTCCATGGTAATTTCCGTGGCCATGGGCCTGGGCAGCCCCGAGGCTACAGCGGCTTCCACCACGGCTTCCATGAAGTAGAAGACATACGCCGGGCCGCTGCCGGCCACGGCAGTGAAGGCGTCGAAGAACTTTTCTTCAAGCACATGCACTGCACCGATGGAAGCGAACATGGCCTTAACGAAGTTCTTCTGCTCGCTGTTGAGCTGAGGGTCATCCAGGCAGACCGCCATCACTCCCGCGCCCACCAAGGCCGGAGTATTGGGCATCACCCGGACCACCGGACAGCACGATCCCACCCATTTGGTCAGGTTGCCAAGGGTGACGCCCGCCGCGATGGACACCAGGCATTTGCCCTGGGTCAGCATGGGGTGGAGATCCTTGACCACGCTCCTCATCTGCTGGGGTTTGACGCACAGCACCACGTAGTCGGCCGAGGCCGCGGCTTCGGCAGGGGAGGCGGCAGCAGTTGCGCTGCACTCTGCGCAGAGCGCTTTCAGCTTTTCGCGGTCCAGGTCAAAGGCGGTCAGTTGAACGCCTTCAAGCTTGGCCAACCCCCGGATGAGGGCTGAGCCCATATTTCCGGCGCCGATGAAGGAGATGGTAGTCATGAGGTTTATCCCACCAGTTCCATGGCGTTGAAGAAGTAGCCGATTTCAAAGGCAGCGGTTTCGGGAGCGTCGGAGCCGTGGACCGAGTTCTCGCCTTTGCTTACGGCGTGGATCTTGCGGATGGTGCCCGCATCGGCCTGGGCCGGGTCGGTTGCGCCCATGAGTTCGCGGTAGCGAGCGATGGCGTTGTCTGCTTCCAGCACAACCGCCACGATGGGGCCGCTGCACATGGATTCGGTCAACTCTCCGTAGAAGGGCCGTTCCTTGTGGACATAGTAAAATCCTTCGGCCTGAGCTTTGGTCAGACGGAGCATCTTCAGAGCCACGACACGAAGACCGGCCCCTTGGATCATGGACAGAATGTTGCCCGCCAAGTCACGCCGGACGGCGTCGGGCTTGATGAGACAAAGCGTACGCTGCATGGAAACCTCCCGAATTTTGGATGGACAACTGGTAGTCCAATGTTTTCTGCAGGTCCAGGCAAAAAGCCGGTCAGCCTCGGCAAAAGCGGTGCCGTTGGCGCTTAGTGGGCTTTGAGTTGCCTGGCCAGGGGAACCAGCTTGATGCGGGTATCGCGGCGGATGCTCCAGGCGGAGAGGGCGGCCAGGGTCTCCGGGCGGGGGTGGCCAATGGCTATGGCCCGGCCTCTGGTCAGGGCCAGGCGCTCGGCTTCCTTAAGCATGAGGATAGCGGCCTGCTGGCCGTGCTCATTGTCGAGAAACACCGCCCTGGCCAGGAAGGGCACGCCCAGGCGGGGGGCTTCCTTGTCGCCTACACTGCGGTCCGAGGTGCGGGAATCCAGGAAAAAAAGGTTGCGGGCCTTGAGTTCGGCCATGACGGCTCGCATAAGGCCCACGTCTTCGGTTCCCCGCGAGCCCATGTGGTTGTTCATGCCCACGGCGTGGGGCGTTTGGGCGAGATTAGCGGCAAGAATTTGAGCCGCCTCGGCAGCGCTCATGCCCACCTTGAGCACGCCCGGCCCGGCAGCTTCTGCGGCTTTGTCCTGGGCCTCCATGGGCTGGTGCAGCAGCACCTCGGCACCGGCCTTGGCGGCCAGGGCGTCCACCTCGCGGGTGTGGGCCAGGTTGGGCAGGATGGAGAGGGTCAGCGGCAGTCCGAGGTCGAGCACATCCCCGGCCTGAGACGTGGAGCCGCCCATGTCGTCGATGACAATGGTGAGCAGCGGGCCTGCGGCGGATGGGCCGGACGGTGTGCCCGAGGCCGGACCTTGGTTCTTCCCGGTGCTTTGTCCAGGTGCCTGGGGCTCCGAGCCCGCCTGATTGACGGACACCGGGGGCTGTCCCGTGCTTGCGGGCTTGCCCGTGCCTGCCGCCTGGCCGTCGGTTGCGGCCGCACCCTTTGCCGGGCTTTTGCCCGCCGGGTTGGCCGGAGCGGTCTTGGCAGTTTTCTGTTGGGCGGGGGCTGGCCGGAACAAGGCTTTCTGGGCCCACCAGATAAGCCCCACGGCTAGGGCGATGCCGAGAATGAAAACGAGCGCGGCCGGAACGTCAATCCGGCTTTTCTGGCGGGATCGTGAGGAGTGACGTCTTCCTGAGCCCTGTGATTGCGTGGGTTTGCGAGGTTTTTTGTTGCCGGGTTGTTTCTTCATATGATTATTTGCGCCAGTTGTGAGAGGTGGACCCCATCGGTCGGACAGGTTGGCGGCTTGAATCAGGTGGAACCTGTTGTTCTATTATGCCGCCTTGGAGGCTGCCAGGGACTGCTTTGATTCCGGTCTCGGCTTCTTTAGCCCGCAATATACTTCGTCGGGCGTCATGCCGTCCAGGCTGGAGTGCGGCCTGTTGGAATTATAGTAGCCGATCCATTTGCCGATGCCCACCCTCGCCTCGCTTCCCGTTTCAAAGGCCCGCAGGTAGACGCACTCGTACTTCAGGGACCTCCACAGCCGCTCTATCATGACGTTGTCCATCCAACGTCCCCGTCCATCCATGGATATTCGCACGTTGGCATCATTCAAAGCCTGGGTGAAGTACAGTACAGACTGGTGAACTGGCTTCCCTGGTCTGTGTTGAAGATGTCCTGCGTTCCGTGTCGTCCCAAGGCTCCTTCCAAGACCGCAATGCAGAAGTCAGCCTCCATGGTGTTCGACAGCCGCCAGGACAGAACCTTCCGGCTGTGCCAATCCAAGATCGCCACCATGTAGAGGAACCCACGGCGCATCGGGATGTAGCTGATGTCCGCGCACCAAACCTGGTTGGGCCTCTCAATGGTCACCCCGCGCAGCAAGGAGGGGTAAACCTTGTGCTCGGGATGCGGGATGCGAGGGCGCGGCTTCTGGTAGATCGCCATCAGCCCTATCTTCCACATCAACCTGCGGACCCGTTTGCCGCCGACGTGGTACCCAAGGCGTCGGAGGTGGCACATCATCTGCCGTCGCCCATACCACGGCGTTTCGAGAAACTGTTCGTCGATCAGTCGCATCAGCGTAAGGTACAGGCCGCTTACTCCGGTTTCCTCGTAGTAGAATCCAGAGCGGCTGAAGCTCAGCAGGCGGCACTGCCTGATGATACTGAGCCGGGGATGGCTTGGTTCGACCATCCCCCTCCTTCGGGCGAGGATCAACGTCCGAAGGCTTTGACCAAAAAATCCCGCTCCACGGTCACCTGACCGATCTTGGCGTGAAGGTCTTTGATCGCACCCAAAGGCCCCGTGAACTCTTTGACATGCCTTCCTGACGGCAGTATTTTGCTTGGCCCAAACCACTCCGGTGCCACGCAGTCACATGCTCCCGCCAGTAGGCGAGTTTCGCTGGCGAGGTCCGCCGTTTCCTGTTGGTGCTCGCCGACATCCGTGCACCTCCTCGCTTGGGGCAAAGATGCCACACGCGGGAATGGAGCGGTAGAAGGGTCCTACAAGACGCTTACGCGAGGGGCAGGCAGCGGCCTTGAAGGAATTGGAAAAGCGCGGATTGACCACCGCTACGGCATTCCGGGTGAGGGAGCTGCTGCGTTGGGTGCTCCAAGTTGAAACCAGGCGAGGCGCGAGTTGGAGGGCTTCACGTTTTTTCTACTTCGCCCAGGAGCTCGTAGGCGATTCGAAGACCCTTGAGCCTGTTCGAAAGGCGCTTCACACCTTCCAAGGACATTTGCCCCGCATCCTGCGCCGATGGGAGTCAGTTCTTTCAAACGCTCGACTGGAGGGGCTCAACGGCCTTTTCCAGGCCGCACGCTCGCGGGCAAGGGGCTATCGAAACGTCACGAATTTCATCACCATTATCTACCTGATCGGGGCTCCAATCACTCAGCTTCTGAAGTGGTTATTTCCACAGTCAACGTCGAAGACCCTTTAATCTCAATCAGTTTCAAGGATGCGCTGCTAGTGCAGCTCCCTCTTACCGGAAGCGGAGATGATAGGGATTTCGCGCATCCAAATTTGCTTTCGCCACCAGTCCTCGTTAGCCGTATACTAGGCGATGGTCCTTTCCAGACCCTCCTCCCAACTCACGGTTGGAGTGAATCCCAGCAGACGCTTGATCTTGGAGGCTTCCGCCGTATGACGCATGACCTGGCCGGGCCGGTCGCCCACGTTGATGTAGCACTCCTTCCCCTGGCACATGGCCGCAGTTATTTCTTGAGCCAGGGAGAGGATGGTGCGATCGGTACCAGATCCCACGTTGAAGACCTCACCCTCGACCTTTTCAGCCGGTGCGTGCAGAATAGCGTCCAAAGCTCGGCAGGTGTCCTCCACGAAGATAAAGTCTCGGGAGGATTGGCCGTCCCCGTGTACGCGAAGCTTCTCTCCCAGCATCACCGAAGTCACAAAGCGGGGTATGACCTTCTCCAGGTGCTGGCGGGGCCCATAGTTGTTAAAGGGGCGCACGATGACGGCGGGTATCTTGTAGGTTGCGTAGTAGGAGTAGACCAACCGATCCGCCCCACACTTGGCCGCAGCGTAAGGGCTCAGTGGGTTGAGGGGATGCTCCTCGCCCATGGCCGCCGATTCAGCCGTTCCGTATACCTCAGAGGTGGAGATGTGCACGAAGCGCTGCACGCGGTCCTTATGCTTGCAAACGGCGTTGGCGATGGTCTGGGTCCCCATCACGTCTGTCTGGAAGAACAGGGAGTTGTCATAAATGGAGCGGGTCACATGCGACTCGGCCGCGAAGTGGACCACCATGTCGGACTGGGACACCAGGGTGTCCACCAGCTCGCCGTTGAGCACGTTGCCGTACCAGAAGGTGAATCGCTCATCCTGGAGCTCCCAATCGGTGACGGGCAGGTTCTCCACGTTGCCAGCGTAGGTCAGCGCGTCCAGGACGATGATCTTGTAATCCGGATAGGTGTTGTAGATGTAATGCGTGAAGGCAGAGCCGATAAATCCGGCTCCGCCGGTGATGAGTATAGTCTTCACGGTGTCTCCTCCGACGGCCTCCCTACAGGAAGCACAGGCGAATGTTAAGCCCCTTGCGCCCCCGCGAGGAGAATTTCCGGGCTGTCCGGGCCAAGGTTGAAGATCAGGTCAATGGCCGAGAGATGCGAGACGAACTCCCCGTGCAGTTGGGGGTAGGTCGGGTGATGGTAGTCTTGGAAGATTACTTCCACGCCCCGGTCAGCGAAGTAGTCTACGGAAATGTAATCCCTACCCGCCGCTCCTTCATAGAACGCGTCCCCACCGAAATGCTTCACGATGGCGATGAGCCTATCAAGCCTGTCTCCGGTTACACCAATCTCCGAGGACCACACCAGGGGCGTTGTGATGCCGAATACCCCGCACATCCATTCGATCAGAGTACGATCGAGTTTGGCCAGCAGGTCCCAGGGACGGTTCAGGATGTCCGAGAGCTCCTCGAAGAAGAAGGCGAAGTGCGAAGCCTTGGAGTAGTACTGGGCCAGCGTCCGCAAGTGGTTTCGGGCCCAGGGTTGGGCGTTGTTGACGCGCACGTCGCGCACCAGCGGGAGATTGCCGCCCTTGGTGAGCACTGGCACGGTGAGCCAGTGCGGTACGCTGGGAATCTTGATGCGGTTGCGGTTGCGCCAGCCACCTTTGTCGTACTGCACGTCATCGTAAAGCACGAAAACGTCGGAACGGGCGATCTGCTCGAAGTACCCAAGCCAGGGGATGTAGCTGGGCTGGAGGATGCCAACAGTGGTGGTCATGTCGTCAGCTGCCGAAGCGCAACGACGCCAGATGGCGCCCCTGATTCCACTTGCCACCGGAGAGCAAGTGCTGGGGCAAGTCACCGGTGGAGGTGCGTATGAGTAGCATGGCGGTCAACTCTCCCATTGTCCGGAATCTATCCGGGTGACGTGCCCGCCAGCAGTCTTCCTAAGCTGTCCGAGCACGCGCCACTTCCACCAAAACTTAAAGACATCCTTGATGGAGGCCTTGATGGCTTTCAGATGGGTTCCCTTGGCCGTGCCCATCGCTCTGGGAATGAAGCTGATAGGCACCTCCACAATGGAGGCTCCGCCTACGAAGGCCTTGTAAAGCAGCTCGGGGTTGGCGAAAGAGCTGTCGGCCTCGGCGGTGGCGATGATGGGCTGGATCAGCTGCGAGGGATAGAAAACTACGTTCTGGTAGTCCGAAAGGGGCAGCCCGAAGAGCAGCCGGATCAGGCTGTAGTTGCACACCGAAACCAGAGCCTTGGGCACGGTGTCCGAGCGCCGGGTGAGGTGCTTGATGCCGAAGAGCTTGAGAATAAGCGCAACGGGTTTGAAAAGGCGCAGCTTCACCTGAACCGGGGCTCGTCTGACTCCCGCGACCACGTCATGGGTCCTGAGCAGTTCAAGAAACACGCGCAGCAGGGAGATGTCGTAGGACCAGTCCACGGTCTGCCAGAAGAGGTACTCTTTGGAGGCAGCGGCAACGCCCCGGCGGGACGAATAGCCCACGTTTCTGTTAACCTCGTTGGTGAGCACCCGAAGGCAGGGCATTTCGGCGGCTAGACGGGTGAGGATCGCCGGGGTGTGGTCCTGGCTGCCGTCGTCCACCACCACAATTTCGTAATCCTCGACAGACCGGGCGAGCATGGCGTCTGCGCGGCGCAGGAAGCACTCGATGAGCTCCTCCTCGTTGTAAGCCCAGCTCACCAGGGAAACCCCCCTGTCGAACTTCGGGAGAGAGTCGGCATATGCCTTGTTGTAGACGGTCACAAGCTCAACCCTTGAACTCAGTGCGTTCTTTCTTAGTTGCGTCCGCGTCGCGCATGATCTTCCAGTAGTTGTACTCCCAGGATCGGTACTTCCAGTCGGGGCACTTGGCGCAGATGGGTATCTCCTGGCCTCTTCCCGACAGGTGCAACTCGCGCAGGCGGGCGAACTCGGAACCGTGCCATATGTCCTTTATACTGCGGTCGTAGACGTTGGCGAACTTCTCGGCGAAGGCGATGTCCTCGCCACAGATGGTGGCGAATCCCCGGGAGTCGATGTTGAAGCGCTCGAAGAGCCAGGGGCAGGGGACACGCTCCTCGGGAGGGAGGTAGGCGGTGGCGTCCGCCGAGTTGTCTTCGTTGTAGCCCCAGGTCAGATACTTACGAATCTGCACCTTGTCGGCGATAAGGAGCCAGTGCTCTTCCACCTTGGACACGTCCACGCCTTCCTGGTTGATGGCGCTTACCACCACGCGTGTGGGCGAGCCCAGGCGGTTTCGGATCTCCACGGCCTTGCGCACGTTGGCGTTGAGCGTATCCCAGTCCAGGCCGGGGCGGGTCCAGGCATAGGTTTCTGCGTCACCCGCGTCCACGCTGAACTCGATGGCGTCCACGCCAACAGCGATGAGTCGTTCAAGGTCGCCCTCTGCAAAGGCCGAGCCGTTGGTAATGAGACCGACCCTGGCTCCTTTGGCCTTGGCGTATTCCTGGAGTTCCACGGCGTTAGGGTGGAGCATGGGTTCGCCGCCGCCGGAGATGCGCAGCATGGCCCCGTACTCCCCGCATTCGTCGGCAATGCGTTTGAAAAGATCATCAGGCATGAACAGCGCGTCAGCGTAGTCATCGCGAATGTCAGAGTTGTTGTAGGGGCAGTTTGGACAGCCCGCATTGCAGACGTAGATGAAGGATAGGACCACCATCATTGGGAAGTCCTTGGCCTCTTCGCGGATGCCGTACTCTTGCCGGGTGTGCGTGACGTCGCTTGCCATGGTCATCCTTGTTTGGCCTCGCCTGTCAGGGCGAAGTCGGCGTACCCGGATTGCCAGTCGCGGCAGTCGCGGCACATTTGCGGGAGCGCGTCGAAGCGGCCCTGCTGGTGTATCTGGCGGTACTCTTTGAGCAGGTTGGCCCACAGTTCCTTGATGGAGGAGGTGTTCACGTCGCCGCAAGGCACGCGGCAGTGCACGTCCACCGAGCACAAGGCGGCCCGACCGTCAGCGCAAATGTTGATGGTGCGCATGAGCCAGTAACAGGGGCGGCGTCCTACCTGCGAGTTCTCCTGCAGGTTGTTGGCACTGACCAGCCCGGCCCAGCTCACCTTGGGACGTATCTTCACGTTGACGCCCTGGGAGGTCCAGAATGCCTTGAAGTCTTCCACCTGGCCTTCGTTGATGTCGCTGACCACAAACTGCACGAAGAGCTTCTGGTCGGGACGTCCTATATCCTTGAGGATGTCACGGTAGGCCAGCACGTTGGCTACGGCGGTCTCGAATTTGCCGCCCACGCGGATCTTTTCGTAGGTGTCGGCCTTGGCAGCGTCAATTCCCACATACATGGCGTCGAGTCCAGCCTCGATGACAGCGCGAGCCTTTTCGGGCTTCATGAGCATGCCGTTGGTGTTGAGCACCACATCAATGAGGCCCTTGTCCTTGGCGTAGCGGATTCGCTCGGGCATGTCGCGACACATGAACGGGTCGCCGAAGAAGATTTGCCAGACGCGCGCTGAAGGGTTCTCCGTAGCGATTTCGTCGATGATCTTCCTGTAGAGCCTCATTTCCATGATCTGCACCTTGCGGTGCTTGGTCATGTTAGGGTGGTCGCACATGGAGCAGCGCAGGTTGCAGGCGTTGCAATTGTCGATGAGCACCACGGCCGGGAAGCCGACGGCTTCGGTAGTTCGATCAACTTTATCCAGGATGTTTGATTTGGTCATACTCGTTCTTAAGAATGGACATAACGGCCACGTCCACGGGATGATTCTCTATTATATAGTGGTGACGCAAGATACCCTCAAGCCTAAAGCCGTGGCGTTCGTATAGGTGACGCGCAGCCAGGTTGTCTACCCCTACATGGAGGAAAAGCCGCATCAGACCAAGAGGGCCAAATGCGAAACTCTTTGTCAATGCCAAGGCTTGGCTGCCTATGCCTGTGCCACGCGCTTGGGGATCCCCCAGGTATATCCAAAACTCGGCCCTCTTGTGGTTGGAATCGATGGAGTAGAGCCCCGTGTTGCCCACGTGCTTTTTTGAATGTACGTCCAGAATGGCCCATACAAGACAGCAGTCGCTAGCCTTTAAAGCAGAATACCAATTGAGTTGATCCTCCCATGTAACGAACAGCACACGTAATACGGAGGACATTATGAACGGGTCGTTGACCCATTCTAGGCTCTGGGCGAGATGTTCTTGCGACAAAGGAACCAGCTGAGCTTTGTCACCACTCAATACAGGCTGTTTCACAAGAAGCTTCATCACAGCCCTCTAAACCAGACTGAAAAACACACAAGGCTCCATACTTTGGCGTTCACAGACTGATCTCCCTCCATGAAACGCTTGGCCAGTTCCGAAACGACGCGGCGGTTCACAACTTCCTCGGGAAACGTAGAAAGAGCCTTGGATGTAAATGCCTTGAGCGGCCCACGCATCCAAGTATATACCGGCTGTACGAAGCCTTCCTTGGGCCGGTCGATCAGCTCCTTCGGCAGAAGTTCGGACAAGGCCCGGCGTAGGATGTGCTTGGTGGAGCGTCCCTGAATTTTATAGGAGCCCGGCAAGGCGTTTACGTACTCCACCAGTCGGTGGTCAAGAAAAGGGCAGCGCACCTCGATGGAGTGGGCCATGGACAGTCGGTCCACGAAGGGCAGAACTTGGTTGGCTAGAAGCTCGCGTTGATCGGTCTCCAGGCTGCGATTCAGGGCGTCGCGAGCCGTAAGCGACGTCTCAATGGCGACGTAAGGGTTGCGCCCCGCCTCGTCTCCTGCGGCAGCAAGAAAATGCGGCGTGAGCAGTTCACGGCGCTCAGCATGGCTGAAGACATCCAGGCGTTCACGCCATGCGGCTAAAGATGGTGCGGCCACTCGGTCGAGGAAGGCCATCTGCTCTGGAGTGTCGAAGGGCGCGAGGGCCTCTCGGTCTGCTACCGAAAAGTCCTCGAAGCGAGCCTTGCCTTGTGCCTTGAGGCCGTTCCAGACTGCAATAGGCAAAGCAAGTCTGTGCGCTAGGTAACTGCCGAAGAGTTCGTCCGCGCCGTCGCCGGATACGGCCACGGTGATGTGGCGGCGCATATATTCTGAAAGGAAGAACGTGGACACCGTGCCAGAGAAGGGTTCGTCAAAGGCATGCATGACCCCCTCGAAATCGCGGACGAAGTCTCCGGCAGTGATAATGTGTTCGTGGTGGTCCGTGCCTAAGCGTTGGGCCATCATACGCGAGAAGAAAATGTCTCTCGACTTTCCTTCCTGTTGGCCGCTTTCTAAATCAGAGTACCCCAGACAAAAGGTCTTCACCGGCTTCGATTGAAATCGTGCCATGAGCGAGGCTACCGCCGAAGAATCCATGCCGCCGGATAAATAAGCCCCATAGGACACGTCGCAATCCATGCGCAAAAGCACCGCATCCGTAAGAAGTTCCAATATGCGCGCCGCAGCCTCTGGCTCATCGGGGACGACGGTGAAAGGCGTGAAATCTATGCTCCAGTAAGGGCGTGAAGGTTCAATGCCGCCCTGTGGCGTCCAAACGAGAGAGTGCCCGGGGAGAAGCTGACGTATCTGCCGATAGGCTGTGCGCGGGGCGCTGACGGTTTTGAGGCCGAAATAGTTATACAGGCTGCCGTAGTCCAATTCCCGCGACACGTCCGGGTGCTTGAAGAGGGCCTTGATCTCGGAGGCGAAAGCGATTCCATCGGGGATGGACGCCCAATACAAGGGTTTCTTGCCCATGCGGTCGCGATAAAGGAGCAGTCGCTGGCGCGCCTGGTCCCATATGGCAAGACCAAACATGCCATTCGCCTGCACTGCCTCCGGCCAGAGTTCCCCATGCTGTTCGTAAGCGTGGACCACGGTCTCGGTGTCTGAGTGGTGGGTGGCGAAATGGTGTCCATGCGCCTGGAGACTGTGGCGAATAGATGCGTGGTTGTATATCTCGCCGTTGAATACCGTGAACACCGTCCCGCCCTCATTGGCAATGGGCTGGTGTCCATCGGCAAGATCGACGATGGCCAGTCGGCGCATTCCCAAACTTATCTGGGGATGATCGAGGTAGCCTTCGTCGTCTGGTCCCCGATGGACTAAGGTCCGGCACATGGCCCGCAGGAGGGCTGGGTTAGGTGGGCCGGAAAACCCGGCTATACCGCACATTGGGTGCTCATTTTTTTTGAGTTGGAATACTTGCAGATTCAAAGATAAAAAAACAAGCACCGAGGAGGGTTAAACACCCAAAATCCAGCGATGATTGAGGCCATGTGCCACATCACGACGGCGAATGCCCGTAAGTTGATTTTAAGTAATTAATGCTTCCTCACACCATGAGTTACTTAGACGACGCACCAATCACAAACCTTCTCAATACCTGAGTCCAATATTCAGCAGAGGAAGAAGCATTATGCAATGAAGGCTCCACAAGACCCTCAGGGGCAGGCGTGACAATGATAGAGTTTTCCTTAAGCCATAATTGAGCCTTCCCCGTAACCGTGATGTCAAAATTGAGAACTTGTCCGTCAGGAACAGCTTTCAGGGGAAGATCGTAACGCATTCCCAATGGGGTAAACTTATTCTCAATCCCAGCAAGAAAAAGGAGCTGCTGGCCTGTATCTGCATTTATGACTTTTACAGTGTCGGTTTGACTTCCAACCCGGGGATAAAGTGACAGAGTTCCATGTTTGGTGACAGAAACTTTTACCCGTCCAGGAATATCAGCGTCTGCTGCTCCGATGCAGCGCCAGCCGGGGATCTCATGAGTAGGAACATCGGCGAAATTTTCATATGATGCCTCTGGAGTTTGCGGAAGTTGGACTACGTTGGTATTGCCCGGTGAACTCGAAATAATATTCAATATATCACACTTAGCTGCGTTATCTCTATCGCAACTGTACAGTTTAATGTTTTCGATTCGCAGAAGTTTCGCATTGTCTAAGTATAGATCAGGTGGCCAGCGTTGCGCTTTTAGCTTAACTCGAATGAAAAGATCTGACGTCGATTCTGGTAGTTCCAAGTTAAAGCGTTCGATTATGCGTGTCCCTACCTGCCTTCCGAAGTGGGCTGGCTGAAAATGTTCACCGTCCGAAGAGAGAGAAACTTCGATCACATTTCCCTTGAGCTCATTAGTGTAGGTGATATTTCCGAAAATTTCCTGTACTTTTTGTTTGTCAAATATAATTTTGTAAATGAACCAACAATCGTCGCTAGTATCTGCAGGATACAGTTGTCCACCCCAGTATGGTGACATAAAAATTTTATTTTGTGCATAAACCCTACAAAAATGCTTAAACCCATCAAAGCTAAACTCAATCGGTAGAGCTGAGGAGTCGCTTCCTCTGATAGGTGAACGGCGGATAACAGTGGAATAAAAGGTACTGTACGGTTCAAGATGAACCCCCACTGTGCGCGTAAATTCTCTCCTCATCTCGTCCGCCCCACCCGAAGGCTGTCCAAACGGCAGTTCTCCACTTGAAACAAGAGAAACGACAAGGTTTCCTTCACCGGGGGGAATTGCCTGTATGCGTATGTCATTTTCAGTGTTTTTGGCCAAATACCAATCGAGCCTGTGTCGATACAAATGGTCGGAGAAGATGAGTGCACCATTGGGTTTTGCAAGAGCAGAGAGGCTGTTGGCCACTTGTCGAAAGTAGGCTGAGGGAAGCCAAAGTGATATATTTGAGCGTTCACTGTAGAGTTCAACGCTATAGGCTGAAAAAATGTATAAGGCAGAAGCGACTCCAGTCAGTGGAACAAGAATGCGTAGTGTATGTGGAATGATATATGAAATCCCGACACCTGTAAGCGCAAAAATGAGTGGGAGGGCATAGGCAATACGGTGGTATCGGTCAGGCCCAGTAAATATATTGTTCGCTGCCAATTGCATGGCAATTGCAGGAAAAATAATTATGGATAAGGACATTATGGTCTCAATTTTGCTCTTCTTGGATAATAAATATACCCCAAAAAGAAAAAATGCGCTTAGAGCAACTGTAAGTACATTAAGTGAAGCATTCGGAGAGAACGCTTCAAGAATAGTTTCCAGAATGACTGGTAACTCATGAAAAATATTAGGATTATTTCCAGGCTGGGTATTGGCATACCCTGAGCCGACAAGAGGTATCAGTCTGTACATAACAGCAAGGGCAGGAATTGCAAGTATACCGTAGTGTATTATGGCATATTTTAACGAACATTCCTTCCAGCGTATGACCAGAAATATTCCAAGCAACATCGCTTCTATAGCAGAAAAAACAAAAGACCCCTCATAGATGAGCATGGCTGCAGAATTTACAAGCGCTAAATGGATACTGCCAGATTTGAAACGCGTCGTTAATGTTTCAAAAAAAAGTACGCATGACCATGCAGATAGACAAAAAAAGAAAGCGTACGTCAGCCATGCAAACCTTGAGTAGCAAATTAGCAAAAGATTGATAGCTGCCAGTAAAGCGGCGATATGCCCGGCATTACGACATCCAATGTCCTTGCCAAGGCGATAGCACAAAAAGACCCCGAATGTTCCTATCAGGGCAGCGGGAAAGCGAAGAACCCACTCTTCTGTACCCAAAATCGAAGCAAATTTTATCACAAAGAGGTTGTAATGAAGAACAAGTGAATATTTGTGAACGTAAGCAAAAAGCTCTGGCCAAGATAGCTTTGTGAAAGCAATCCCGCACTCAAGCTCATCTTGCCAGAGGGTGGGTAAACCGAGGTTGTAAAACCGTAGGGCTGCCGCGAGGAAGAGAATAATGGCAAGCGTCACATCAAAACGCCCTTGCCTTGGTGTAAAAGTTTCAGCGCGGGGGGGCGATGTCATCGTAGTTATATCCGTGGTGGCTGTGACACCAGTTGTATGAAATTGTAATATATTCTGTTAGGCACAATCCTCGCCCGACCTTACCAGCTGATAAAGTATGGTGGATATGCAGTCTGAAAATTATGCCAAGCATGTGAACAAAAAATGAAAAACTAGATTGAGCGATGTTCCCAAACCTTCACACGGCTACAAGTTTGGCTGGGCATCATATAATGGAAAATGGCAATGCTCTCAAGAGAAAAGGTCGGTTTGACCACTGAAATGTGCTCTGGGCAAGCTCCTGGTTGCGGCAATAGCGACCGATACTCAGTCCACTTCACTGCTGCGCCTCAACGTGGTCCTGCCAGTACCGCCGTTTCACTGGTGACGAACGTCGGGTGCGCTTGTCCATGGCGATTCCTCCTTTGGGAGAGGATTCATGCCATGGCAAGAAGGGCGCTGGAAGAAGGGGTTGTTTAGACCATTACACTGCAACTTCTTCTGACCACTAATACAGAAGCGGTTACGGAAACGGAGAGGAGTCTTCATGACATCCTTCGGGCATGCCTGAGCGGGATCGGGGGAGGCGCAAAAACAAAGAAACCCCGAAAACCCACGCAGACAAAGAACCTTAATAATATGGTGCTTACGCCTGTTAGGATTTTCCGGGATTCGCTGGGCTTGCCTCTACGTTCGGCTGATGTTCTCGTCCATAAATAAAGCCTTGCGATCGACCGGGGCGGAATGCGGCAGCTTTCCATCGAGTTTCCGGCTTGGCCGGGGCCATTTCTGGCAAATACTATCCAATGGCTGCGCTTAGTCCGGGGATGATCTCCGGCCTAGTCCAGCACGGCATGCATGCCATGCTGGAGTCTCCATCCGGTTTCTCCGCGTCAGTCCCTTAAAAATATGTCAACAAAATATTACTTCCTAACCTGCTCCACCTGCTCCAATTTTGCTCCACCAGGGTTCAAACGAAACATTATCATACAAATATAATGTCGCTCGAACATCCTGGGATAATTATAATTTGAAACATAACCCCGCATGACGATTTACCTTAATATGGGATCGTCAATCCGGCCGCGCGAGCTTTTTTTCTTCTTCGAGCTCCGCCGGGGTGGGGCGGGTCGTTTTTTTGCCATGTTATTTGACGCTTGCGGGCGACGGAGCCACCTTGACCAGTTCGAGGGCCAGCTTGAGCTGGTTGTCCCGTTCCAGAAGCTCTTTCACCTTCATTTTGGCGTCGGGGTTATCGGACTTTTTCTTGCGGCTTTGGTT
Organism: Desulfovibrionales bacterium; assembly: GCA_038248065.1. GTDB lineage: Bacteria > Desulfobacterota > Desulfovibrionia > Desulfovibrionales > Desulfovibrionaceae > Fundidesulfovibrio. The sequence continues at coordinate 61,460 of JBBRUD010000005.1, forward strand.
GTCCAGGTGCCGGGAGAGGTCGCGCTCACGGAACTGGTGGCCCTGGGCCAGGGTGTCCTTCTCCTTGTCCGTATCCTGGAGGGGGACCTTGAAGTCGGGTTCGATGCCCTCGGCCTGGATGGAACGACCGCTGGGGGTGTAGTAGAGCGCGGTGGTCAGCTTGATGCCGGAGCCGTCGTTCAAGGGAATGACGGTCTGCACCGAGCCCTTGCCGAAGGACTTGTCGCCCACCAGCAGGGCGCGCTTGTTGTCTTGCAGCGCGCCTGCAACGATTTCCGAAGCCGAGGCGGAACCGGAGTTGATGAGCACAACCACCGGGATGGTGGCTTCCAGGCCGTCCTTCTTGGCTTCATAATCCTTGCGCTGCTCGTCGCGCTTGCCCTTGATGGTCACAATGCGTCCGGCGGGCAGGAAGTAGTCGGAGACGCTGACAGCCTGGTCGAGCAGGCCGCCCGGGTTGTTGCGCAGGTCAAGGACAATGCCTTTGAGGGTGTGGCCGCTCTTCTGGAAGTTGGCCACGGCGTCCTTGAGTTCGTTGGTGGTGTTCTCCGTGAAGCGGGTGAGGCGCACCAAAAGGTAGCCGTCTTCAAGGTCGGAGCTCTTCACCGAGTAGATGGGGATGATATCGCGGATGAGCTTGTATTTTTCAGGCTTCTGGCTGCCCTTGTGGATTACGGTGATGTTGACGGGCTTGCCTTTGGGACCGCGGATGCGCTGCACAGCGTCGATGAGGGTCATGTCCTGGGTGGACTGGCCTTCAATTTCGATGAGGGTGTCGCCAGCCTTGAGGCCGGCCTTGTCCGCTGGGGTATCGTCGATGGGGGTGACGACCACGATGCGGCCGTTCTCCACGCTGATTTCAATGCCGATGCCGGAGAATTCGCCCGAGGTGCTGACCTGCATCTCTTTGAATTCTTCCTTGGTGAGGAAGCTGGAGTGGGGGTCGAGCTGCTGGAGCATGCCCACTATGGCCCCGTCGATAAGCTCCTGTCGGGTGACATTCTTGACGTAGTGGGATTCAACCAGTTCAAGAACCTGGCTGAAGCGTTTGAGCGGACCAAAACGGTCCTCCTGGGCGAGAGCCAAACCGGCCGTTAAGAGCAGCGCGGCAAAAATGGCCGCCATGACCGCCTTGCGCAAGCGAAACATAGAATCGCCTCCAGCGTAGACCCGATGGACCTTGGCCACATCGGGAAGCATAAGTAACGAAAGAAGTCGCCGAGCAAAATCATTGCCCAGCGGTTAACCATTGGGTGGGGTTAAAGGGTTTTCCTTGGAAACGCAATTCAAAAAACATGCCTGAACCCTCTGCCGGAAGATAGGGGCCTGGCGATCCCAGGGTTTCGCCGGCGGCCACGGGTTGCCCGACGCCCTGGCTGGCCAGGGAGAGATGGCTGTAGACGCTGAATGCGTCCTTGCCGTGGGCCACGATGACCACCTGCCCCAGATCGTCCACCCTGTCGCTGAAGGCCAGGATGCCGGGATGCACGGCTGTGACAGGCACTAGGCCGTCAACGGCCAGGGCGATGCCGCCGGGGGGCGCGAAGGCCGCCGCCACCCGGCCCTTGACCGGCCTGGGCAGCTTGCCATGCAGGGAATCCAGGGGCGGGCAGCCGGGGAGGGCGGGAAAGTCGAGGTCTTCCAGCAGGGCCATAAGGCGGTAATATTGTTGGCCGCTGCCGGTTTTGTCCTGGCGTGGTGCGTCGCGTTCCTTCATGAGCGTGAAGCGTTTTGCCAGCAGGGCGCTCAAGGTTGCAGCCAGTTCCAGGGCCTGGTTGTCGCGCTGGGTACGCAGTTCCGCTTGGCGGTCCTTCTGGAGGGCCAGACTTTCCTTTGCGCTTTGGGCGCTCTCAAGTTCCTGCCGGGCCTGGGCCAAGGCCGACGCCAGCCAGGTGAAACGCCGGTCGGATTCGTCCCAGGAAGATGTCGCGGCTTCCATGCCGGCCTTGGTCTGGAAGTCGAGGACCCACAGCAGCGGGAGCATGTCTCGGGAGCGCTGGACCAGGGATTCGGCCTTGGCGCGCAGGGCTTGGCGTTCCAGGTCCGGGCGGTCGAGCTCGGCGTTCAGGGCGTCCAGGCGGGTGCGTTGGGCCGTGGCTTTGGCGGTGAACGCGTTTATGGAATCTTCCAGGCGGGCAATTGGCCGGGAGTCGTGTCGGGCCAAGGGCTGGACTAAGGATTGGGCCAGGGGCCGGGCAACGGGACGGGGTATAGCTTGGGCAACGGGGCGAGGGGCTTGTTGAGGCGCGACAGGCCGGGCACCGGCCTTGCCGGTTGTGGCCGCCTGGGAAGGGCTGGCCGGAAGGGCCAGGGCTACTGCCAGGGCCACAGCCAGCATCCGGGCCAGCATCTGGGCGAGAACCGGGGTCGGAACCAGGGCCTGAATCGGGGCCAGCGCCGGGGCCGGGAGCCTCACTCCAGGAAAGAGCCTAAAGGGCAGACGCCGCATTGGGGACCCTTGGGTTTGCAGTAGTGATGCCCCACCCGCACCAGCAGGGCGTGGAATTCGTTGAACAGCGCCGCATCGGGTTCCAGCACATCCATGAAAAATTCGCGCAGCTCGTCGTAGTGGGCGTCTTCTGGCACAAGCCCGTGTCGGCTGAGGATGCGTTTGGTGTAGGCGTCGGACACGAAGCTTGGCTGGCCCAGGGCGTAGAGCAGGATGGAATCGGCGGTTTCCGGGCCGATGCCGCTGACGGTGAGCAGCTCTTCGCGCAGGGACGAGGCGTCGCGCCGGGCCAACGCGGCGATATCGAAGCCGCAGGCGCTGTCCAGCCAGACCAACAGGTTGCGCAGCCGCTTGGCCTTGAGCCGGAAATATCCGGCTGGGCGGATGAGTTCCTCCAGCCGGGCCTCGGGCAGCGCCAGAAGTTTTTGGGGATCGAGCACTTCCTGGCCCTCGAGATTGTCCATGGCCTTGCGCACCCCGGACCAGGAGGTGTTCTGGGTGAGTACCGCGCCCACCATCACCTCGAAAGGCGTCTTGGCGGGCCACCAGCCGCTGGGGCCAAGGGCGCCAAGCATGGCCTTAAAATACTCCATGAGGGTTTCGCAACGATCCATGCGCCAATCTAGCCTTGCGGCGACATCTCGGCAAGCCCCGGCGCAGCAGGCTCGTAAAGGTCGCCGACGCCACGCGCTTTCCAGCCGCGTTGCAATAACACGCCGGTTGTGTATGGTGGCGATGCTACAAGCCTCTTTTCAAGGAGCGTTCCCTATGACACGTATCTTCCGCGCTGCGGTGCTTGCCGCCGTCATGTTCATTGCGCTTCCGGTTTTTGACGCCTTGGCCCAGGATTCGGGCTACACCGTGCTCACCGTGTGCACCTCGTGCCACAACACCAAACGGATTTGCAAAAATCTGGGCGAGCATGACGCGGCCTGGTGGTCGACCAAGGTGGGCCTGATGATCAGCAAGGGCGCAAAACTTGACCCGCAGGGCAAGGATACGGTTGTGACCTATCTCAGCAGCCGCAAGGCCGGCGACAAGCCTGTCTGTGACTAGCGCGTCCGGCCCCGGCCTTTCAGAGGGCGGAACAGAACAGCCCTCCGCTCCGCAAGGTCCGCAGACCGGGGAACCGGGCGGAGGAGGGGGTGAGTTTGTCTTCGTCTACGTCACGGCCAAAGACCGGGCCGAGGCTCTTTCCATAGGGCGCGTCCTGGTGGAAGAACGGCTGGTGGCCTGCGTCAACATCCTGGAAGGCATGCGCTCCCTCTATTGGTGGGACGGTGCGGTGCAGGAGGCCAACGAGGCCGTGCTCATCGCCAAGACGAAGAGCGGGCTGGCCCCGGCCGTCACGGCACGGGTCAAGGCCCTGCACAGTTACGACGTGCCGTGTGTAGTGGTATTGCCGGTGGCGGACGGCAACCCTGATTTTCTGGACTGGATCGCCGCCGAGACCCGTCCCAACGTGTAAGGAGCAGCAATGCGCATCCTCGTTTCCGGGTCCATAGCGTACGACCGGATCATGACCTTCCCCGGAAAGTTCGCCGACCATATTCTGCCCGAAAAGATTCACATCTTAAACGTCTGCTTCCTGGTGGACGGCCTGACCGAAAAATTCGGCGGCACTGCGGGAAATATCGCCTACACCATGGCCCTTCTGGGCCAGCAGCCCACCATCATCGCCTCGGCAGGCAAGGACTTCGAACCCTACGCCGCCTGGCTGGCCAAGTTCGGCCTGACCATGGAAGGCATCAAGCGGGTCGAGAGCGAGTTCACCGCCGGGGCTTATATTACCACGGATATGTCCGACAATCAGATCACCGGTTTTAACCCCGGCGCCATGAAGCACCAGTCCGGCTTCTCCGTGGAGTCCTGCGATCCGGCCTCCACCCTGGCCATCGTTGCCCCCGGCTGTCTGGCGGACATGAAATATTACCCGGCCAGATACAAAGAGCTGGGCATTCCCTTTTTCTTCGATCCCGGCCAGAACATAACGGCCTTCAGCGGCGAAGAGTTGGCTGAGATGCTCACCGGCGCAAGCTATCTGATCACCAACGACTACGAATTGCAGATGATCCTGAACGCTACGGGCTTGACCAAGGAATCCATCCAGCACCGGGTGGGCACGCTGATCACCACCCTTGGCGGCGACGGCTGCGTGATTTTGGAAAAAGGCCAGGAGACGCGCGTTCCAGCTGCCAAGGCCCAGGTGGTGAAAGACCCCACCGGCGCGGGCGACTCCTTCCGGGCAGGCCTGCTGAAGGGCCTGGCTCTGGGCAAGCCTTTGTCGGTTGCGGCGCGCATGGGCGCGGTGGCTGCGGCCTACTGCGTGGAGCAGGCTGGCACCCAGGAGCACACCTTCACGCTGGCGCAGTTCAACGCCCGCTACGAAGAGAACTTCGGGCCTCTGGAGTAGTTCAGGTTAGGATTGCGGCCGCGATTCCGGCGGTCCTCGGATCATGCGGGACTGCGGCTGCGATTCCGGCGGTCCTCGGGAGATGCGATTCCTCGGGCCAAAGCGCCCTGCGGCGCATCCCCCTGCGGTCCGGCGGAACCGCAGCCGCAATCCAGGTCGCGCCTACTGTGCAACACCGACCTGATTCAACGAACCGGACTTGAGCGATTCAAGTAAACGAACCGGACTTGAGCGGTTCAAGTAAAAGGTGACGGTACATTCACCCCAAACCCCTACTGCGGGGGACCGGGGGGGATCATCCCCCCCGGCGGGGGGTCGGGGGCAGCGCCCCCGTCCTGCCTCGCTCCCCCACTCTTCTTCATCGGAGGCCCTCATGCGCACCGGCACGGAAGACATGACGCCGCTTCGGGTCAACGCGGACAAGATCCAGGCGTATCTGCGCCAGAGTTTCGGCCCCACGGCCAAGCTGACATGGTTGGGGGAGATCGGCGAGGGCGGCTCCCAGGGCATGAAGGATTTCGGGTACGGCAAGCCGTTGCAGATCGAATTCGCCGTGGAGGGGCGGCAGCGTTCGGCGGTGCTGTCCATCATGCGCGGGGACAAGTACGGTCACCAGTTCTACTGGGACCGGGCGGCCATCCTGATGTTCCAGTACGCCACATCGGCGCGCATGCCCAAACACGCCAAACCCATGGGGCTTGGCTATTTCGACATGCAGGACGCAATGGTGGGGGTGCTTGAACCCAAGGAGTTCTTCATCCTCAACGAGCTGCTTGAGGGGCACGACTACTATAAAGACCTGGAGCGCATCGGCCAGAGCGGAGTGACGGACGAGGATCTGAACCTCACCCGCTCCTTTGCCTCCTGGCTAGCGGAGGTCCACGCCGAAAAATTCGACAATGCCGACCTGTACCTGCGCCGGGTGCGCGACCTTATCGGCGCTTCGGAGTGCATATTCGGGCTGGTGGACAGCTACCCCTATCCCTACGAGTCGTTTACGCCGGAGCGGTTTCAGGCCCTGGAGCGACGCATCGTGGATTGGCGTTGGAAGCTTCGCAAATATTCCCATCGCCTGAGCGTGGTGCACGGCGATTTTCATCCCTGGAATACCCTGGCGCGCCGGGGACGCGATGGGCTTGATTTCTCCGTTCTGGACCGCAGCCGGGGCGAGTTCGGCGAACCGGCTGACGACGTCTCCACCATGAGCCTCAACTACGTGCTTTACGGCCTTTACGGCCAGACCGGCACCCCGCGCCTGGAGGGGGACTTCGAGCGCCTGTACACCACCTTCTGGGAAGAATACCTGGCTCGCACGGGGGACGAGGAAATTTTGGAGGTCATCGCGCCGTTTTTCGTGTTCCGGGGCCTGGTGATCGCCTCGCCCCAGTGGTATCCGCACCATCCCGAGCCGGTGCGCCAGGGCTTGCTGCGTTTTCTGGAACGGGTGCTGGAGGACGAACGATTCGATTGGCGGGGCATCAACAAATATCTGGAGGACTAGTGGCGCAGGCGGCCGAAAATATTTTGCGTCCAGCCGGGCTGGGCGCGGCGGTGTGGTTCACGGGCCTGCCGGGGGCGGGCAAATCCACAGTGGTCAGGGCGGTGCTGGAGGTGTTGCGCCAGCGGGGCCTGGACGCCATGTGGCTGCAAATGGACGCCCGGCGTCCCTACTATATCAAGAACCCCGATTATTCCATCGAGGAGCGCCGCACCGCCTACCGCATGTTCGTGGACGAGGCTACAGCCCTGGTGGACGAGGGGCGCATCGTGCTCATGGACGGTTCCGGCCCCGAGGTGGCCATGCGCCGATACGCCAGAGGTCGCATGGCCCGTTTCGCCGAGGTGCATCTGCAATGTACAGTGTTCACGGCCATGAAGCGCGAGGCCTCCCGGCCCGAGGGCATGGTCATGGCCGGCCTGTACGCCAAGGCCATGAAGCGTAAGGCCACGGGGCAGGAGTTTCCCGGCCTTGGCCAGGTAATCGGCATCGACGTGATGTTCGAGGAAGACCCGCAGGCGGAACTGACCCTGGATGCCGAACACCTGGACACCCTGGCCAAGCGCGACGCCGTGCTGGCCCGGTTCGCCGCCTGGTGGGGGTAGATCCGCGCTTTGGCTGAAGTTTTCAAACAGGAGTATAGTCGCAATGGATTACCGCAAGGAAACCGATAGCTTGGGTGAAGTCCTGGTTCCGGCCGGAAAGCTTTGGGGCGCTCAGACCCAGCGATCGCTTGAGCATTTCAGCATCGGCGACGATCTCATCCCCAGGGAGATGATCGCCTCCTACGCCATCCTGAAAAAGGGCGCGGCCCAGGCCAACCATGCCCAGGGCAGGCTGAGCGATGCCAACTCCACCCTGATCGTCACGGTGTGCGACGAGATTCTCAACCACCAGCATGACGACATGTTTCCCCTGCACGTCTGGATGACCGGCAGTGGCACCCAGTTCAACATGAACGTCAACGAGGTCATCTCCAACCGCTGCTGCCAGTTGGCGGGCACGCCTCTGGCTTCAAAAGCTCCGGTGCATCCCAACGACCATGTGAACATGTCCCAGTCGTCCAACGATACCTTCCCGTCGGCCATGTACATCGCCGCCGGGCTTGGAGTGGCCAAGAGCCTGAATCCGGCGGTTTCCAACCTGCGCGACGGGTTGGCGCAGAAGGTCGAGGCCTGGAAGGATATCGTCAAGATCGGCCGCACCCACCTGCAGGACGCCACCCCCCTCACTCTGGGACAGGAGTTTTCGGGCTACGTGGGGCTTCTGGAGGACAACCTCCGCAGACTCGATGCCGCCTTGGGCGACGTGTACCATCTGGCTTTGGGCGGAACCGCCGTGGGCACCGGCATCAACGCGCCTCCGGGTTTCGACAGCGAGGCTGCGGCCCGCATCGCCGAGCTCACCGGGCTGCCCTTTGTCTCCGCCCCCAACAAGTTTACGGTGCAAGGCTCCCACGACGCCCTGGTGCAGCTCTCCGGCACCTTGAAGACCCTGGCAGTCTCCCTGTTCAAAATCGCCAACGACATCCGGCTGCTCTCCTGCGGCCCCCGCTCCGGGTTCTACGAGTTGATTATTCCCTCCAACGAGCCGGGTTCCTCCATCATGCCGGGCAAGGTCAACCCCACCCAGTGCGAAGCTTTGGCCATGGTGGCGCTCCAGGTGATGGCAGGCGACGCTGCCGTGGCCATGGGCGGCGCAAGCGGCTATCTGGAAATGAACGTCTACAAACCGCTCATGATTTTCAACATCATGAAATCCATACGCATCATGTCGGATTGCATGCTGAATTTCCGCAAGTTCCTGGTGGACGGCATGCAGCCCAACACCGCGAAAATCGCCGGGTACGTGGAGCGCTCCCTCATGCTGGTGACGGCCTTGAGCCCTGTCATCGGCTACGATAAGGCCTCGGCCATCGCCCACTACGCCATGGACCACGACCTGACCCTCAAACAGGCCGCGCTGAAACTGGGATACGTGGACGAGGCCACCTTCGATAGAATCGTGGTGCCCGCGCACATGACCACGCCTTCCGTGGCCGAGGGAAAATGAGCGGCATCGCGGACTTCCGGGAATGGCGACTCTAGTTTTGAGGGAAAAGTGGGTGCCTTCCCGAAAGCCGCAGCAGTGAAAAATCCTCGCTGGCTGCGCTGGCGCCATGTAACGGCTTCTACGCCCCCAAGGGGCAAGAATCCGTAAAGTTGCTGCGATAAAGTAAAACCCTCTCGTATGCCAAAGACGCTTCGGCCTTGACTTTTTTTTACGCTTTACCAGCGGGTTTTTGAACAGGCTGCAAGAATCGACTTGTACAACGGACTGGTGGGCCATTTGTTCCCTCACTGCGATCGTGTTGGCGGCCCCTTCGGTGGGCTGATGTGCAGCCTGTGACGGCAGGAGGCCAGGGTGCGGGCCGGCATGGGTTGGGCACCTGGCGAAGCGTCATAACTCCTCGATTCCTGCGCCGTATGGTGCGCCAAAACCAGCCCTTTCAGAGGCGTATTCCCGCTGATATATCAGCGAGTTAGCGTCATCTCAATTCAGCACCCCTGTCTGGTGTTCCGTGATGCGTCTTTTGTTTTGTGCGGCAGGTGACTGCTGGACTTGACATTTTTCCAGCCTCGGATGTTTTGGCAGTGTTTATAATGCTTTAGTCCTGTGCATCACGTCTTAGTTAGAGAGTGTGTGTCGTTTAATACTATCCATAGTGTTTTCCACGGTGTAATGTTATTTTGTTTGCATTGTATAATGCTGTCCTATGTGTGTAACACTGTTATATGTAGTCTGATATTGAGTTTTGGAGTTTGTAATGAGTATAAATCTTGCTTGGTTCAGTACAGATTGGATGATCCCCGTCGGCGGCATTGTAGTGTGCGTTGTTGCTGCTTTCTTTGCTCATAAAATTATTTTCAAAATATTGGGCAAGGCTGGGAAGCCAGGGAATACCTTTTTAAACACTATAATCGGCCACCACCTTCTTGCGCCAACAAGGTTAATCGCCATCCTTGTTGGGATCGGATTCGGCATGAGCATTTTTGAAGGGCCGAAATCCATATATGTCCCTTTACAGACGACCATCAGTGTTCTTTGGATTTGGGCTGTGGCATGGTTCATCATGCGCGCCATCGCAGGACTCGACTCCCTGGTTTTGCAAATGGTGGGGGGGCTTGGCGACGTGAACGTTGAGGCCAAAGTAAATTACACAAAATTCCAGGTTTTTCAGCGAATCGCCAACGTAGTTATAACGATCTTGGCGTTAGCTGCCATGTTTACTTCCTTTGAACCTTTTCGGAGGATGGGAACGACTCTGCTGGCTTCAGCTGGTGTTGCAGGTGTTATCCTCGGTTTTGCGGCGCAGAAAACATTGTCTGGGTTGTTGGCCGGTATTCAAATCGCTTTGGCTCAACCTATCCGCATCGACGATGTCGTCGTCATGGAAGGCGAGTACGGTCGCGTGGAGGAGATCAACTTCACATACGTGGTGGTTCGCCTTTGGGACCAGCGTTGTCTTGTGCTTCCGATCACGTATTTCCTGGAAAAGCCGTTTCAGAATTGGACCAGGGTAAAAGGCAGCGTCACTGGCAGTGTCTTTCTTCACCTTTCGTACACGTCTGATCTTGAGAGCATTCGGAAGGAACTTCGACGTCTATGCGAGAGCCATCGCGATCTGTGGGATGGCGAGACGTGTTTGTTGCAGGTTACCGAGACGACTCAGGATTCAATGACTGTCCGTGTATTGGCCAGCTCGAGCGAAGCAGGGAAGAATTGGGACCTTCGTTGTCTTGTCCGAGAGGGCTTGATTGTTCATCTCGCCCAAATGCAACCAGAGGCCCTTCCACGGCGCAGGCTGGAGGTTTCCGGGGCTTGCGGGGAGGTCGTACAGCCGTAACGATGGGGCCACAGTGTTCATGGCGGAAGGTGCGCAGCCTGTGCCGACAGCTGTCTCAACGCAGCATCACTCTCCGATATTCTGGCAACCTGTCCGCCGCTTTACCGCGCGCGGCAAATCTCCTACACTGGCAGGATGAAGTTTCACGTCTCCACCTTTGGCTGCCAGATGAACGTGGCGGATTCCGGCTGGCTGTCGCACAGCCTGAAGAGCATGGGCTGGCTTGAAGTTCCCGTGGATGAAGCCCAGGTGTTCATCGTCAACACCTGTAGCGTGCGCGATAAGCCCGAACAGAAGGTCTACAGCCATCTGGGCCGCCTGGCCCTGCACCTGGAGCGCGATCCTGAGATTTTCGCCGCCGTGGGCGGCTGCGTGGCCCAGCAGGTCGGCCCGGAGCTCATGAGCCGTTTTCCCTTTGTGCGCCTGGTCTACGGCTCCGACGCCGTGGGACAGGCCCCTCCGGCTCTGGCCCGGCTGGCCGCGGAACCCCTCCTGCGGCTCTCGCTGCTTGATTTCACCGAGAGTTATGCCGAGCGTGACCCGGCCTGGCCTGAGAAGCGCCTGCCGCCCCAGGCCTTTGTGACCATCATGCAGGGCTGCGACAATTTTTGCTCCTATTGCATCGTGCCCTACGTGCGCGGCAGGCAGAAATCGCGCTCCAGCGGCGCAGTGTTGGCCGAATGCCGCCAGTTGGTGGAGCGGGGCGTGAAGGAAATCACCCTGCTGGGGCAGAACGTGAACAGCTACGGCCAGGACGCAGGCGGCGACGGCACAAGCTTTTCCCAGTTGCTGCGGCAGGTGGCGGCCATCGACGGGCTGGCCCGGTTGCGTTTCACCACCTCCCATCCCAAGGATCTGGCCGATGAGGTCATTGCCGCTTTCGGGGAGTTACCCAACCTGTGCCCTTCGCTGCACCTGCCGGTGCAATCCGGCTCCAACGCGGTACTCGCCAGCATGGGGCGCACCTACACGGCGGAAAAGTATCTGGACACCGTTGCCAAGCTGCGCCGGGCGCGGCCGGAAATTTCCCTCTCAACTGATATCATCGTGGGCTTTCCCGGCGAGACGGAGGCGGACTTTCAGTGTACACTCGATCTGTTTCGCGCAGCGGGCTTCGAAAGCGCCTTCAGTTTCCTGTACGGAGACAGGCCCGGCGTAGCCTCGGAGACAATGGAACCCAAGGTCCCCGCCGACATAAAAACCTGGCGGTTCGACGCGCTACTGGCCTTGCAAAACGCGCAACAGGAAGCCATGCTGGAGGCGCTGATCGGCAGCACCGCAATGGTATTGGTGGAGGGGCCGGGCAAACGCCAGGACGCCTCGGAGCCTTCCTGGCGCGGCCGGGACGAAGCCGGGCGGATGGTCAACTTTTCCGCCCCGGCCGGGGAGGATCTCACCGGCAGCATCGTGGCAGTGCGGATACTCCAGGCCAAGAAGCATTCTCTTTGGGGGGAGGTCGGGCAATGATAGAAATGAAAGTGTTCGGATTGGCCCTCGACGAGGACACCCAGGCCCCTGTGCTGATTCTCAAGGATGTGGACGACAAGGCCTCGTTGCCTATCTGGATAGGCGCAATGGAGGCCATGGCCATCTCCCTGACCCTAAACGACGTCAAACTCCCCAGACCCATGACCCATGACCTTCTGCTGACCACCATCGGCGACCTCGGCGCACGGGTGGACAGGATATCCATCACCAGCCTCAAGGAAGGCACCTTCTACGCCAGCATCACCCTGGAGAAGGCCGGAAAAACCATGGATATCGACGCCAGGCCCTCCGACGCAGTGGCCTTGGCCCTGCGCGCCCAGGCCCCCATTTTCGTCAGCCCCCAAGTTTTCACTACCCTCTCGGAAGATAAGGCCAAACCGGCCTTTGCCTCGGAAGAAGGCGACAAATGGGCCGACATCCTGGAAAGCTACAACCCCGAAGGCAACAAATATAAAATGTGAGCGCCACATGATTGACCTGCACACCCACACCACCTTCTCCGACGGCGAACTCATCCCCTCGGAACTGGCCCGCCGGGCCGTCAAGGCCGGATACAAGGCCCTGGCCATCACCGACCATGCGGATTACTCCAACCTGTATCTCATCGTGGAGAATCTCACCCGCTTCGTGGCCGAGACCGGCCCGCATCTGGGCATCGACGTGGCCGTGGGCGTGGAGATCACCCATGTGCCGCCGCCGCTGATTCCCGGCATTATTCTTGAAGCCAGGCGGGCCGGAGCCAGTATCGTGGTGGTGCACGGCGAAACCATCGTGGAACCAGTGGCCCGTGGCACCAACCTGGCGGCCATCGAAGGCGGAGCGGACGTGCTGGCCCATCCCGGCCTGCTCACCCACCAGGACGCCCAACTGGCCGCCGAGAAAGGCGTCCACCTGGAAATCACCACCCGCAAGGGGCACAGCCTGACCAACGGCCATGTGGCCGCCATGGCCCGCCGCTTTGGAGCCAAACTGGTCATCAACAACGATGCCCACGCCCCCGGCGACCTCGTCTCCCAGGAACTGCGCCGCCAGATCGCCCTCGGCGCCGGGCTCACGCCCGATGAACACCTCCAGGCCGAGGCCAACGCCCGCGCCATCTTCACCAAGCTCATCACCAGATAGACGGCAGGGGAAGGCCTAGCGGTTTTCCAGCGGGACAACAGCCGTAATGTCCAGACTTCGCAGAGAAACGGCAGAGGGAAGGCGGACGCCTTCCCTCTGCTTGTCGGAATTCCACGTCTTCCCTCCCGGCGGGCAACAGCAGGAGGGGCGAGGCACTGCCGAGACCACGGGCAGTGCATTTCTTCCGAGAGCATCGCATGAGCCCGGCGGGGGAAGCCCCGTGGGCACGCAGGGCACGCTGAACCCTTGCGGATCAGCCCGCAAAGGCTGGAGGCCAAAAGGCAGGTGGTCTACTCCGGCGCGCCGGTGTCGCCGGGCGTCTCCGGGGTCTCGGGCGTCTCTGCCGTCTCCGGCGTCTTGGGCTTGCCGTCCTCGCCGACCTTGTCCAGTTTGGACGGCCTGCGCCATAGGGTCACCTTTTCGGAGAGGGTTTCGCGCTTGGGAGTCGCCGAACCGGACATGGTGAGTTCGACCACAAAGGAGCCGAATTCCGTGGAGAAGGGGATGGAGAGAATAGGAGCCGGGGTAATGTGGCTGATGGTATGGCCTTTGCCCATCACCACCGAAGGCGTGGAGGCCTTGAGACTCATGCCCTCTTTGGCGAGGTGCATGCGGGCCTGGCCGGTTATCATGTTGGTCAGTTCACCCACGGCGTCGGCGATGTTGGCGTCAATCTCGGTGTAGTGCTCATCAAGCATGGTGTTGGTGATTTTGAGGATTACTTCTTTCTCGAAGGTGACGGAAAGAACGCCGGTCAACGTGCCGGTGATGCCGATGACCCCGGTAACGTCTCCGCAGGCGGTGCGCTCCCTGTTGACGTAGGGCTTTCCCGGCGTGACTTCCATCTGGGCCATCTTGGTCAGCACGTTGGAGACCGCTTCAAGGACGGGATTGATGAAACTGACGCTGTAGCCGGAATCCATGACGGTATCCTCGCGGGGTTCGTCTGTTTGCGTGAAGGAGTCGTGTCGAGGCTGCCTCTGGTGCGGGTCGTTTTCTCCAATTCCAAGAACCTGTGGCCAGGGCCGCCCTGTCCTCGTGAAGATTGCCCAAGACGGGCATTATATCAACGAATTGTTCGTCTCCGGTTTCGGTTTCATTGCGCTGTTTGACCCCAACCCGCGATCATGCCAGAGAAAACGCCATGCGCACTCTCCTTCTTCTCCTGCTCTGCATCGTCACCGGCGGCCAGGCCCTGGCCGATCCGGCCTCCGACATCGCCCTCCTGCGGCAGACCTATCCCGAAGCAATCCGGTCGGTGGAACCGGGCAACGTTCTGGTGCTCTCGGACGGAACCCGCATTCCCTACGACGACGGCCTGGTGAAAGACTCCGCCCAGGCCCTGGAATCCCCGGACCTCGAGGACATGCTGGCCCAGCCCTATCCGCTGGCCGCTGTTTCCGTCGAGCCCGTGCCGGGTTTTCATCCCGGCAGGCGGCGGGTGAATGCGCTGCTCAAGGCGGCTTACGGCCATGACGCCACTGAGGTGAAGGCCAATCTGGTGACCGTGGGGTTCCTGAACTCCTCGGTGCGCTTCAACGCCAAAAACGGCGCGGCCGCCGCCCTGGAGGCCGTGGGGCGCGATCTTGCCGTCCTGGTGGCAGCGCACCCGCAATACGCCAAGCGCATTCTGCCCCTGGCGGGCACTTTCGCCTGGCGGCCCATCGCCCACACAGAGCGGCTTTCGGCCCACAGCTTCGGCGTGGCCATTGACCTCAACGCCAAAATCAACGGCTATTGGCAGTGGAACAAAGGCGAAGATCCCCTGACCCTGCGCAAGGACTTTCCCGACGAGGTGGTGAAGGTGTTCGAGCGCCACGGCTTTATCTGGGGCGGCAAATGGGCGGAGTACGACATCATGCACTTCGAATACAGGCCCGAAATCATCCAGAAGGCCCGCGTCGCGCAATGAGGCTCTCCCGTCGCTTCTTCCCCGCAGGCGTCCTGCTGTCGGTTGTCCACCGCTGTGTGCGCAAGTACTGGCAGGGGCGGGCGCAGGCGGCACGTATGCCAGCGATTCCAACGCTTCCCTCCGCCATGGGGCCGGAGTGGTGAACGTGCGAGGGCGGTTCGCGCCCAGCCCGTCGGGGCGCATGCATCTGGGCAACGCCTGGACTGCACTGCTGGCCTGGCTTTCCGCCCGCTCCCAAGGCGGGGCCATGGTGCTGCGCATGGAAGACCTGGACCCGGAACGCTCCAAACCCCACTTCGCCGCCGCCATCCTCGAAGATATGGCCTGGCTGGGCCTGGATTGGGACGAAGGCCCGGACAAGGGCGGCCCCTACGGCCCCTACACCCAGGACGCCCGGCGCGGGCTGTACCAGCAATGGCTGGACGTTCTGGATAGCAGAGGCCTTCTCTATCCCTGCTACTGCACCCGCAGCGAACTGCGCTCCATGGCCCAGGCCCCCCACGCCGGAGAGGCCGAGCCGGTGTACGGCGGCGCCTGTCTGAACCTGGACGCAGCTGCCCGCGCGGCCAAACTCGGCCAGGGACGCCAGCCCGCCATGCGGCTGAGCCTCTCCGGTACTCCCATCGTTGCTCGCGGGATAAGGGCCAATTCGCAAGACCGGACCCCAGGCCATGAGGCGGCCCCGTTTGACCGGCAGGGCATGGGCGCGGAGGCCCAGGCTGCCCATGAGCAGTGTATTACCTTCCAGGACCTGATCCTTGGGCCGCAAAGCCAAAATCTCGTTGCCGAGTGCGGCGATTTCGCCTTGCGCCGCTCCGACGGGGTGCATGCCTATCAGCTGGCCGTGGTGGCGGACGACGCGGCCCAGCGCATCAGCGAAGTTGTGCGCGGGGCGGACCTGCTGGAGTCCACGGCGCGGCAGATTCATCTTTTCAGACTTTTCGGCTGGAGCGAACCCCGGTACGCCCACGTGCCCCTGCTGGTGGACCAGGATGGCCGCCGCCTCTCCAAACGTCGGCAGGATGTCGATCTGGGGCAGTTGCGGCAGCGGGGTGTTTCGCCACAGGCGATCGTCGGCTATCTGGCCTGGCGGGCTGGGGTGCTTGACGCTGCGAGGCCCGTGGCCCCGGCGGAGTTGATCGACGGCTTTTCCTTTCAGGCGCTGCCTGTCGGACCCGTGGTGATCGAAGAACTCTGGCTGGAAGAGCACTTTTGAAGGATGCGGTCCTTGCACTGACACGTAGGCACTGCCTCCGGCGGCCAGAGGGGGCGCTGCCCCCTCTGGACTCCCCCGCCGGGGGGCCAATGGCCCCCCGGACCCCCCTTATAGC
>JBBRUD010000006.1:0-72967 GCA_038248065.1 Desulfovibrionales bacterium
CCCCAGCGGGGGTCAAGGGGGCGGCGCCCCCTTGCTTTCCTGCCCCAAAAAGGCGGCCCCGGCTCGGAGGAAGAATCCGGGCCGGGGCCTTCCGTCAGGGGAGGACGGTAGGGAACTATTTGCTGTTGTCGTCGATCCACTTGTCCAGATCTTCGTGGCTATTGTGGAAGCGGTCCTTCATCTTGCCCTTGAATTCCTCGCGCTCTTTCTGGGCCTTGGCGCGTTGTTCAGGGGTGAGCAGAGCGTCGACCTGGGCCTTCACCTTGGCGTGAAGCAGGGCCAGCTGTTCTCCGGCTACAGCAACGGGCTTGTACGCGGCCTTGACCGCCGCTTCGTTGCCGGGGGTTTTATCCGTCACCTCGCGCAGGCCTTCATGAGCCTGCTTGAGAGCCTCGAAATCCTTTTTGGCTTCCTCGCGGTTGTTCTTCAAAATCACCGCTATAGCGTGCTTCTGCTCCGAACTCAGATCCAGGCGCTCCAGGGCCTTGACCAGATGCCGCCCGCCAGGACCACCGGGGCCGCCGGGTCCACCAGGGCCGCCTTGCCCTAAGGCACCTTCCTGCGCGCCCCAAGCGGTTACACCGAACAGGAACAATATAGCCAACAGAGCTGTAATGCGTTTCATCGTCCTTCTCCTTGGTAGCGTGTAGCATGCTATGAATTGCGTACGCTTGCAGGAATCAAGATGGTTTTCGAGGGGGAAAGGTTACATGGGGAGGAGAAAACGTCGTGAATCAACGAAAGTGCTGCCGAAGACCATAGACTTGCACACGTGTTCCTGCGACCATGGCGCACCATGAGACGCCTACAGGAATCTTGCAGCCTAGCCTTGGAGGGCGTAGGCGTAAACACTTGGGATCACGCGTTATGTTCATTCTGAAGCAGGATGCCCGCAGCCCGCTGTACGTGCAGCTCTACGAGCAGTTCAGGGAACACGTGCTTTCTGGGAAGCTGCCTGCCGGGACCAAACTGCCCTCCGTCCGAGAACTCGCCGACGAGCTGGCAATAAGCCGCAACACGGTTGAGACCACCTACCAGGAGCTGTACGCTGAAGGGTACATCTACGCCAAACCGCGTAGCGGGTATTTCGTATCGGCCACGGACCATAACGCTCCGCCGCCGGACCGAGCGTCCCGGACAGCCGCCGCGCAATCGCAGCCCCCATCGCCGTGCGTTTATGATTTTCATCCCGCGAGGCTCGACCCGGCCAGCTTTCCCACCGCCCTCTGGCGTCAGTATGCCGCAGAATGCCTCAAAGAACATGCAGGCAGGTTGACGCAATACGGCCACCCGTTTGGCGAGTGGCCGCTGCGGCTGGCCATACAGCGCTATCTGGAACACGCTCGCGGGGTGGCCTGCAACCCGGAACAGGTTGTCATCTGCTCTGGGCTTCAACACAGCCTGGACATCGTTGCCCAGGTGCTCAAGGACACCCAACCGCAGATGGCGGTGGAAAACCCCGGCTATCCCCTGCCACGGTCGGTGTTCCGCAACCATTCGCTCAATGTGACGCCCATCCCCGTGGGCTCAAGCGGCATTGACATGGAAGCCCTGGAACGCAGCGGCTGCGACGCCGTGTACGTCACGCCGTCGCACCAGTTTCCCCTGGGCCATGTGCTGCCCATCGAACATCGGCTGCGGCTCATCGACTGGGCCGAGTCGGGCGGAAATTTCATCATCGAGGACGATTACGACAGCGAACTGCGCTACCAGGGCAAACCCATCCCCTCGCTGCAAGGGCTCAGTCCCCAAGGGAACATCATCTATTCGGGGACGTTCTCCAAGATACTGTCTCCCGGCCTGCGCATCAGTTACATGGTACTGCCGGAGCCGCTTCTACGCAGCTTTCACCGGTTGTTTCGCAACCATCTTTGCCCGGTTTCCCTGCTGGAGCAGCTCACCCTTGCCCAGTTCATGGGAAATGGCCACTTTGACAAACATATCCGGCGGATGCGCACCGTCTACAAAGAGAGGCACAACGCCCTGCTTGCTGCGGTGGAACGCCATTTCGGTGCCGGAGCCAGCGTCATCGGGCAGGGTGCGGGCCTGCACATCGTGTTGCAGCTGTCCGGGAATCCCCCCGAAGAGCAGGAACTGCTGGCCAAGGCCAAAGACGCGGGAATCCGGTTGTTTCCATTTTCCGAAACCTGCTTCGACAGCGCCCCATCCCCCAATACGCTGCTGCTGGGCTTCGGAGGGATGCCCTCTGCCGAGGCGGAGCAAGGGATAGCGCTTCTGGCCGCGCTGTGCGGCCAGCCTTCACTCAGAGCGTCTGCTCGCACGACGCCACGGTAATCACCAGCGCGGCGCGCGCCCATTTGAACTTGGTAACCGCCTCGAAATCCTGACCTGCGGTCACGAAGGCCGCTGTCCCCTTGATGAGGAAGCCGGTTCCAGGTCCTTGCAGCCCTTTGACCTTACGGGAGCCCAAGGTCAGCAGCACGGCGGTGTTGTGCGAGACGTTCAGCTCTGTTTTGCGCATGCCGCCCACCGGAATGACCAGCCGCTCTTCGTCAAAAAGCTGGAGGTAGCTGTTCCAGGTGTTGACCAGATGCGGTCCGTCCTGGCCTTGGGTGGCGATGGCCACAACGCCTTCGTTCTTCATCACGTCTTTCACTATGGGGAGCAGTGTTGCGGAAATCATGGGTGTATACTCCTGAGACGCCCAGCGGCGGCGTAGTGTGTTTTCACCTGCCCTGACGCGCTGCGACGCAAAGCCCACAGCGGAGCCCGTCAGGCACGGCAACACCTTTCTGGCCTGGAAACCTCGGCAGGACCAGGGACAGTTTGCAAAAACCCGGTAGGGGCAGATGGCAGGGCGAATTCAAGGTATTTGCGTCCGCCGGGCGCTCCGGAGTTACACCCCGGCCAGCACCTCACGCAGGCATGCGCCCAGGCGGCTGATGCCTTCTTCGATGAGCTGAGGTTCGGCATTGGAGAAGTTCAACCGGAAGGCGTTGTCCGTGCCGTCCACATAGAAAGGCCGCCCCGGCACGAAGGCCACCTTGCGGGCGATGGCCTTCTGGAACACCGCCTCGGCGGAGACCCCTTCCGGCAGACGCGCCCACAAAAACATGCCGCCCTCGGGTTCGTTGAAGGTAACCTCCTCCGGGAACTCGCGGCGCATGGCCGCCACCATGCACCGGCAGCGCGCGCAGTAGGTGCGGCTGATCCCGGCGATGTGGGCATCCAGGTCGTTGGTTTCCAGGTAACGGTGCAGCACGCGCTGGGTAAAGATGGAGGTGTGCAGGTCCGAGGCCTGTTTGGCGGTCACCAACTTTTCCATCAGCTCCGGCCCGGCGGTTATCCAGCCCACCCGCATGCCGGGGCTGGCCACTTTGGAGAACGAACCCATGAGGGCGGCGTTGCTGTTGTCGCAGAACGCCCGCACCGGCGGAAGCATCGTGCCGGAAAAACGCAGCTCGCCGTAGGGGTTGTCCTCCAGCAGGATGGTGTCGCTGCCGCTGATCAGGCGGGCCGTTTCCTGGCGCGTCTCCAGGTTGTAGGTGGCCCCGGAAGGGTTCTGGAAACTGGGCACGGTATACATCATTTTGGGGCGCTTTTGCAGATGCGCCGCCACTTGTTCCAGGTTCACCCCGTCCGACCCCAGATCAGCCGTGAGGAAGCGCCCACCGTAGAGCGAAAAACTTTGGATGGCTCCCAGATAACCCGGCCGCTCGATCAACACCTCGTCGCCCACATCGAGCATCACCTTGGCCATCAGGTCCAAAGCCTGCTGGGAACCGGTGGTGACGAGAATCTCCTCCGGCGGGATGTTCAGATTCAGTTTGGCGGCGTAGCGGCGGGAAATATACTCCCGCAGGGGCGGATGACCCTCGGTGGTGGCGTACTGCAGGGCCTGGGGACCGCTGTCCGTCAGGACGTCCTGGGCCGCCTCGGCCATGGCCCTGGCAGGAAAATGATCCGGGCTGGGCAGCCCCCCGGCAAAAGAGATCACGTCCGGGTTTTGGGTGACCTTCAATATCTCACGTATGTAGGACCGGGCCACCCCGGCCATTCTGGCGGAAAAACGCATGGGACCTCCTGCGCGATCGCGGACACTTTGGCTTCGAGTAGGCAAAAAGGCAAGACCGCGCATGCCCGAAAAAGGCGCGACACACACTTAGCAAAACGCACAGGAGACCGACGGGCTCCACCGTTGGGCAATGCTCCCCGCCAGGCGCTCCGACAGCACCCTGCCACTCTTGGGGGAATCCGGCCTTAGCGCCGGACTTCCACCTGGGCCAGTTTCTCCCAATACCGGATGAGCGCGCCGTGGTCGGCATCCCCCAGCCCGTCCGCCTTGAGCGCCTGCATGATCTCCATGACCTGGGCAGTCAGCGGCAGGCTGACCTGCAAGGCGTGGGACGTTTCAAGCACGTTGCCCAGATCCTTGGCGTGCAGGTTGATGCGGAAACCCGGCGTAAATTTGCCGTCCATGACCAGCGGTGCCTTGGCGTCCAGCACCGTGCTTCCGGCCAGACCGCCCCGGATGGCCTGATAGACCAGCTCCGGTTCTGCACCGGCTTTGGCGGCCAGCACCAAGGCCTCGGACATGGCGCAGATGTTCAAGGCCACCACGATCTGGTTGGCCAGTTTGGCCACGTTGCCCGCGCCCACCTCGCCCACGCGCACCACCGAGGCCGCCATGGTCTTGAACACCGGCAGACACGCGTCGAAATCGGCCTGAGCGCCGCCCGCCATGACGGCAAGCGTGCCTTCGACAGCCTTGGGCTCGCCGCCGCTGACCGGAGCGTCCACCATGCGGATGCCCTTCAAGGCCAGTTCAGCGGCTATCTCCCGACTGGCCAGAGGCGCGATGGAACTCATGTCCGCCAGGATGAGCCCCGGACGCCCACCCTCGGCCACGCCGTGAGCGCCAAGCACCACCTCGCGCACCTGGGGCGAGTTGGGCAGCATGGTGATCACCATGTCCGACGCTTCGGCAACCGCCTTGGGCGAAGCGGCCGCCGTCGCTCCCAGAGCGACAATGGGGTCCACGTTGGCGGCTGACCGACTGAACACGGTCAAGGGGTATCCGGCCTTGAGAAGGTTGGCGCACATGGGTTTGCCCATGATGCCCAGCCCGATGAATCCTATGCGTTTCATTGCGTTCTCCTTGGAGCGATAGTGGGTGTTGCCGTGTCGACCTAGGGCCGCAGGTTCCATTGGCGCATCCACTCCAGCGAGGAGCGGGTATCCGGGGCGGGAACATACTCCAGACCGATGTGGCCTTGGTAGCCCAGCCGGTCGATTTCGCCGAACAGGAAGGGGAAGTTGATTTCCCCGGTTCCGGGCTGATGGCGGCCCGGGTTGTCGGCTATCTGGATGTGGCCGATACGCGCCATATGCGCCCCAAGCGTTGCGGCCAGTTCGCCTTCCTCCCGCTGGGCGTGGTAGACGTCGTACTGCATCATGAGGTTGGGAGCGCCCACCGCGTCCAGCAGTTCCAGGGTCTGCCCTGAACCGTGCAGGAAAAACCCCGGGATGTCCTTGCGGTTGATGAACTCCACCAGCAGCGTCCGGCCGTCGCGGGCCAGCTCGGCAGCGGCGAAGCGCAGGTTGTCCCTGAGGGTGTTCCAGGCCTCCACCTCATCCACATGGGCCGGGCGTTTTCCGGCCAGGCAGTTCAGGCGGGGCG
This sequence comes from Desulfovibrionales bacterium, assembly GCA_038248065.1. Lineage (GTDB taxonomy): Bacteria > Desulfobacterota > Desulfovibrionia > Desulfovibrionales > Desulfovibrionaceae > Fundidesulfovibrio. Next base: position 5,642 of record JBBRUD010000006.1, read on the forward strand.
AGCCCAGCACCCCGGCATACCTTACGGCCTGGGCCACCCCTGCGCGGAATTCTTCCACGCGGGCAGGGTCGCAGGCTATGCCCCGGTCACCGGCGGCCCAGTCCCCAGCCGGAAGGTTGAAGAGCACCTGCTCCAGCCCGTGGGCAACCAGCAGGTCCTTGAGCGTCTCCGGCGTGTGTTCGTAGGGGAACAGATACTCCACCGCGCTGAACCCCGCCTGGCTGGCTGCGGCAAAGCGCTCCATAAACGGCACTTCCGTAAAAAGCATGGACAGATTGGCTGAAAATTTCGGCATGTGCTCCTCCTGTGTCATCCGTTGGTGGATTGCTCGCTTTCCTGGGCCTCGCGGCGCAGCGCCTCCAGCGATTTCGCGATATGGCGGCGCATGGCCTCGCCGCTGGCAACGGCATCGCCGCGTTCCAGGGCGTCGATGACTGCCAGATGGTCGGGAATGGTGTCGTCCCAAGGCCGGGGATTGCCCCGCAGGTACAACGAAGCCATCATGTTCACCGGGGCCAGAGCCGCGCTCAGGTAAGGATTGCCCGCCAATTCCGCGAGCCGCCAGTGGAAGCGGCGGTCCTGGTCGATGAACCGCGCCTGGGATTCCGGCGTGTCCGCCATCCCGGCCATGCCGCGCCATTGGGCCTGCATGGCGCGCGCCTCGTCCGCTCCGATGCGGGCGGCAGCCAGCTCGGCGGCCAGGGGCTCAAGGCGTTCGCGCAGCTCGTAGAGCTGGACAAGCTCCTGCGGGCCGAGGGAGCGCACGAAGATGCCCCGGCGGGGGACCCACACCAAAAGCCCCTCCTGAGCAAGGCGTTTGAGGGCGCTGATGAGGGGCGTTCGGCTGACGGCCAGCAGGGCGGCAAGCTCTTCCTGGATGAGGCGCTGGCCGGGCGCGAGGGTTCCTAAAGCAATCATGTCCCGAATGCGCAGGCAGACCTTGTCATCCAGGTTCTCGTGCCGGATGGGGCCGGAATCGGCCTGCCCCACACCGTGCTCCGTCACTGTATTCGTGTGCATGTAACCTGCTTACTGTATTTTGTATACAAAGTTCAAGTAAATATTCAGCCCTCCCTTTCTCTCGCCACCCTCTTGCCCTCAAAGCTTGCCTTGGTGCATGAAGGCCGTGCGCCACGGGCTTTGCAGTACGAAGCGCCAGGCGACATCCTTGGGTTCGAGGAAACACTCATGACCGCAAGAAACCATCTCATCGCCTTGCCGTTGGCACTGCTTCTTTGCCTGGCCGCTCCGGCGGCAGCACAGGACAAGGCCCCCGGACAGGCTTCGGGCAAGGCCATCTCGGCAGGCACCATCACCATGAAAATGACCCAGGCAGGTTTCCTGCTGGGTGCCAGCGGCGGGGAAGGCGTGCTCACCTTCCAGGGGCAGGACTACCCCTACAAGATCGGCGGCATGAGCATCGGCGATATCGGCGGCTCGCGCTCCAACGCCCGTGGCGAGGTCTACAACCTCAAAAGAATAGAAGATTTTCCAGGCTCCTACGTGCAGGGCCGGGCCGGGTACGCCATGGGCGAAGGCGAGAGCACCCTGTGGTTGGAGAACACCAAAGGCGTGGTGCTGAAGTTGCGCGCCACCACCAAAGGCGTGGCACTCAACCTGGGCGGCGACGCCCTGCGCGTGGAGCTGCTCAACGGCAAATGATGGGGAGGGCCTCCGGCGGTCGGGGGGCCAATGGCCCCCCGGCCCCCCCGTATAGCTTCGCGTCATCGCGCAACAACGGTGTGGCCCTTCGCTACTATTGGGGGGGGCTGGGGGTGCCCTGCACCCCCAGCGGGGTCAAGGGGCGGAGCCCCTTGCGGGCTCCGGTTCAGTCAGCGGCTTGCCGGCTAGCACCAGCGCTTCGAAATCGGCGGCGGGCACGGGCCGGCTGGCGATGTAGCCCTGCATAAGCCGGCAGCCTTGGCCGCGCAGGTAATCCAGCTGCTCCGAGGTTTCCACGCCCTCGGCCACCAGTCCGAGCTTGAGCCCCCTGGCCAGAGAGATGATCGAGAGGATGATGGCCTGGCTGTCGCTGTCGAGGGGCAGTTCACGCACAAAGGACCGGTCGATTTTCAGGCCGTCCACGGGCAGGCGTTTGAGGTAGGCCAGGGAGGAATACCCGGTGCCGAAATCGTCGAGCATGATTTTGACGCCCATGTCCCGCAGGGCTTGCAGGCGTTCCGCCGTGGTGGACAGATTGATCATCAGCACCGACTCGGTGATCTCCAGATGCAGCATATCCGGGACCACCTCGTAGGTTTGCAGGATCCCGGCCACCATTGTGTTGAAATTGCCCTGCCGGAACTGCTCGCCAGAGATATTTACTGAGAGGGTGAGAGGGGGGAACCCCTGGCGCCGCCATTCGCGGGCCTGCCTGCAGGCCGTGGCAAGCACCCAGGCGCCCATGGGCAATATGATGCCGGTTTCTTCCGCCAGGGGGATAAATTCGTCGGGAGGGATGAGGCTGCCGTCGCGCCACCAGCGGATGAGGGCCTCGGCCCCGGTGATCATGCCCGTGTGCATATCCACCACGGGCTGGTAGTAGAGTTCCAGTTCATCCAGCTCAACGGCAAGGCGCAACCGCGATTCCAGGCTCATACGGCGCTGGGCGCGGGTATCCATTTCCGCAGCGAAGAAATGGAAGGCGTTGCCGATGGATTTCTTGGCCCGGTACATGGCCATATCGGCGTTCTTGATGAGGGTCCCTGTATCGGCGGCATCATCGGGGAACAGGGCGACGCCGATACTGATCGTGGTGAAGAGGACGTTCTCCTGGATGCGAAAGGGATTACGCAGGGTTTCGAAGATGCGCTGGCACACATGGACGGCATCCTGCGGGCCTGAAATCTCCGGCAGGACTATGATAAACTCGTCCCCGCCCCTGCGTGAGACCGTATCCACGGCGCGCACGGCCAAAAGCAGCCTTCCCGCCAATTCCTGAAGCAGCAGGTCGCCCACGGCGTGCCCCAGGCTGTCGTTGATGTGCTTAAAATTATCAAGATCAAGATACAAAAGGGCAAGTTTGCCGCCCCGGCGCATGGTCTGGCCCAGAGAGACCTCCAGCCGGTCGTCGAGCAGCATGCGGTTGGGCAGGCCAGTCAGGGCGTCATGGTTGGCCAGATATTCTATGGCTTCCTGCTGGCGTTTGGTTTCGGTGATGTCGTGAAAAGTGGAGACGTAATGGGTGACCACGCCTTTAGCGTCCTTCACCGCGCTGATGGTCAGCCATTCCGGGTAGGCCTCGCCGCTCTTGCGCCGGTTCCATATTTCCCCGGACCACTTCCCTTGGGAGAGCAGCTGCCCCCACATATTCTTATAGAACTCCGGCGTGTGGCGATCGGACTTGAGCACGCGGGGGGTCTGCCCCACAACCTCCTCTGCCGAGTATCCAGTGATGGCCGTGAACCCCGGATTGACGCGCTGAATGCGCCCGGCGATATCAGTGACGGCAATGCCTTCGCTGGAGTTCTGGAACACCTTGGCCGCCAGTTCCCTATCTTCCTCGGCCCGTTTGCGCTCGGTGATGTCATAAAAATCCACAGCGATGACGTTTGGCCCGGTGCGGAAGACATTGACGGCGTAAACGCCGAAGAGACGACCGTCCTGGTAGGAAATCTCATACGCCTGGGGACCGATTTCGCCGGTGGCGACCTTTCGGTACAACTCCGGGTATGGTGTTTCCGTCAGGCCGGGGAAGGCTTCTCCAATGGTCTTGCCCACAAGGGCTGCACGGTCGAGGCCGGTCAGCTTTTCGGAGGCGGGATTGGCACCGGTCAGAACAAGAGTCCCGTCGGGTTCGAGTTGGTAAAAATACATGGCTGTGGGCGAGGAATCCACAATGCTGCGAAAGGTTTCTTCTGAAAGCCTGAGGGCCTCGTCAGCCTGCTTGCGTTCGGAGATATCCCGCACCCAGGCCAACACGCATTCTTTCCCGTCGATGTTTCCCTGCCTGAGACTCACTTCCACCCAGAACTGCCGTCCAAATTTATCCCTGGCCTGCCACTCGAAAAGCTGTGGACTGCCGGTCGAGGCCTTGCTTATCAGCCCACTGGCGGCTGACAGGGTGAACTCACCCTGACAGGAGCTGTAGTCCCCAAGGGATAATCCCCTGGCTTCCTCGGCGGTGAAGCCGTACATGGCCGTCACAGCCGGGTTGATATCCAGTATGGCCCCGGTCTGGGCGTCGTGGATGAAAATACCGTCGGACGCGGTATCAAAAATGGCCCGGTATTTCGATGCGGATTCTTCCAGATGTTTACGGGTGCGCTTGCGTTCGGTGATATCGCGTCCGATAGCCGAGACGCCAACCACGTTTCCCTCGGCATCCTTGAGGGGCGAAACCGTCAGGGAAATGTCGAGTGGCGTGCCGTCCTTGGCCACCCGTTCCGTCTCGATATGCTTCACACGCTCACCACGGGCCGCCCTGGCGTAAATGGCTTCCAGCTCGCCCTGACGCCCCGGGGGGACGAGAAAATTAATGGAACGCCCCACGGCCTCTGCCGCCGTATAGCCATACAATTTTTCCGCACCGTTGTTCCAGCCCAGGATGATGCCGTCCAGACTCTGAGCGAGAATGGCGTCTTCCGAGGATTCGATGATGGCCTGGTAGAGGTTGCCCGTGAAGAGCAACCCATCCAGACAGGCAGGGGTAAGGGCTTTGAGGTGCGTCATGGTGTAGTGCGGGCGGTACTCATTACGTTGTGGATCGCTCGTGCGGAAGGGCTCAAAACATTTCCGCGCTCCAGTACACATTCCCTACCCGGCTGGGGGGGGAATTTCAAGCGGTGTGATGAAAGAGGGCATTCCCCCGGCAGAGGGGTGAAAACGCGGCTACGGTCATTCCGGCGGCTGGGCCAGCAGGTTCATCAGGGCGGCGTAGCTGCCTTCCAGGGTTTCGGCTTCGCTCACGGGCTGTTGCAGGTAGTTGCGGATGGGGCCTATCATGCGCAGGGCCATGTCGATATCGGGGTTCGCTCCGGGCTGGTAGGCTCCGATGTTCACCATGTCCTCCACCCGGTTGTAGGTGGAGAGCAGGCGCAGAAAATCGCGGCCCGCACCCACAACTTCGCGCGGACACACGTCGGAGCGCAGACGGCTGATGCTTCTGAGCACGTCGATGGCCGGGAAGTGGCCCCGGTCGGCCAAGTCGCGGGTGAGAACCAGGTGGCCGTCCAGGATGGAGCGGGTGGCGTCGGCGATGGGTTCGTTAAAGTCGTCGCCATCCACCAACACGGTATAGATGCCGGTGATGGAGCCGTTCTCGTTGCGCCCGGCCCGCTCAAGGAGCTTGGGCAGGTGGGAGAACACCGAGGGGGTGTAGCCGCGCGTGGTGGGCGGCTCGCCCGCGGCCAGGCCCACTTCGCGTCCGGCCATGGCGAAGCGGGTGACGGAATCCATCATCAGGATGACGTCGGCCCCTTGGTCGCGAAAAAATTCGGCCATGGCCGTGGCCGCGTAGGCCGCGCGCATGCGCACCAGCGGGCTCTGGTCCGAGGTGGCCACCACCAGCACCGAGCGGGCCATGCCCTCGGGGCCGAGATCCTTTTCGATAAATTCCTTCACCTCGCGGCCACGTTCGCCGATGAGGCCGATGACGTTGATATCGGCCTTGGTGGTGCGGGCGATCATGCCCATGAGGGTGGATTTGCCCACGCCCGATCCGGCCATGATGCCCACGCGCTGGCCCTTTCCCAGGGTGAGCAGGCCGTTGATGGCCCGAACGCCCACGTCCATGGCCTCGCTGATGCGCGGTCGGGAGAGAGGGCTTGGCGGGCTGGCGTAGAGCTGGCCGTAGCGGCCGGGATTGATGAGGCCGAGGTTGTCGATGGGATTGCCGAAGGCGTCGATCACCCGGCCCAGAAACCGCCTGCCCACCGGAACCAGGGGCGGGGTGGCCGTGTTTTGGATGAGCGAGCCGGGGCTTATGCCGCGCAGTTCGCCATAGGGCATGAAGAGACAGGCGTCGTCCCGGAAACCCACCACCTCAGCGGGTATGGCCAGATCCTGGCGACCGTCGGGTAGCAGTTGGCACACCGCGCCCAGGGGGGCCTTGATGCCCTTGCCCTCGGCGATAAGGCCAACCACTTTGGTCACCTTGCCGTAGGTGCGCACTGGCTCAATGTCGCCCAAAAGGGTGACGCAGGCTTTGGCGTCCAGGCTCACGGTTGCGCGTCCGAGAATTCCACCCTGGAGAGAAGGTCGGCCACCTGTTCGAAGCGGCTGTCCACGGCGTTGTCTACCATTCCCGCGTCACTTTCCAGGCGCACGCCGCCCATGATGATGGCCGGGTCGGTTTTCACGCGCCACGCGCCAAGCGCCGGATGAACGTTCTTGGCTTCTTCCAGCAGGGTGCGCACCGGGGCGTCATCTTCAGGGTTGACCACCACGGTGAAACCGCTGCGGGTGTCCAGCAGCTCGATGGATTGTTCCAACAAGTTGCCAAGGGCTTCCTGACGCCGTTCGGAGAGTTCCAAATGCAGGGTTTTTTCTACAAACAACCGCAGCAGCGTGGCGAAATCCTGACGGTGGGCGGCCCAAAGGTTGACGCGTTCGCTCTCCAGGCTGGAGAGCATCCCGGCCAGGGACTGTCCCAGGCCGTCCATATGGGCCTGGCAAGCACCCTGGGCTTCGGCCAGCCCCTGGGCCAGGCCTTCCTGCCGGGCCTGTTCGCGCAGGACTTCGGCCTCAAGCATGGCCTGGTTGAGAATTTCCTTGGCCTTGGCCTGAGCCTTGGCCCGCACGCGGGACCAGAAATGCAGCTCGGCATTGTGGTCGAGCACCTGGCTGCGGTTGCCCTCCATCTCGTGAACGGTCATTTCCGAGGGTCCGGCCTCTCCCGCGCCTATGAACACGCGGGTGTTGCCAGGCACCAGGTTGCCCAGTTCCAGGGCGCTAGATGAAGACATCGCCGCCTCCTCTGCCGATGGCTATCTTGCCCTCGACTTCCAGCCTGCGCACGGTCTTGACCACGTTCTGCTGGGCCGATTCCACATCGGCCAGCCGCACCGGCCCCATGATTTCCAGATCTTCCTGGATCATGGTGGCGGCGCGCTCCGAGAGGTTCTTGAAGAACTTGGCCTTCAACTCGTCGCTGGCGCCCTTGAGGGCCTGGGTGAGCTCCTCGTTGGAAACTTCCTTGAGCAGCTCGCGGATGGAGCGGTCGTCCAAGGCTTTGACATCCTCGAACACGAACATGAGGTTGCGGATGTCCTCGGCCATCTGCGCCGATTCCTCTTCGATTTCCGAGAGCACCTCTTCTTCGGTGGCCCGGTCCACGGAGTTGAGGATTTCGGCCACGGCCGGCACGCCGCCCACTTTCTTGCCTTCCTTGCCGCCCATGGCGATGAGCTGGTTCTGAAGCACCTTGTCCACTTCCAAGAGCATCTCCTCGGCCACGGCTTCCAGCCTGGCAAGACGCATGAGCACTTCGGCCCGCACGCCCGAAGGCAGGTTCTGCAGCAGCTCGGCGGCCTGCTCGGAGTGCAGGTGCCCAAGGATCAGGGCCAGGGTCTGCGGATGTTCGTTGCGCAGAATCTGGGCCAGAATGCGCGGGCTGACGTTTTCGAGTTCCTGGAAGGGGGTCGGCCCGGTGGAGATTTCCAGGGAGTCGAGGATGTACTTGGCCGTATCGGAATCCAGGGCTTTGGTAAGCATGCGCCGCACCGTATCGGAACCGCCAACAAGCATCTCATGGCCGAACTGCATGGACTCGTTGAATTCCTTGAGCACTTCCTCAACGCCTTCCTTCTCCACGGTTTCGATTTCAAGCATGGCCTTGGAGATCCGTGCGATCTCGGTGCGGTCCATGCGCTTGAACACTTCCGTGCAGAACTTGTCGCCAAGGGCCAGGCACAAGACGGCGGTCTTTTGCGGTCCGGTGAGGGGCATGATTTACGCGGCCTCCTGCTTGAGCCAGGTGCGAAGTACCTGGATGGCCTGTTCGTTGTTGGCCTCGAAGAGCTGCTGCGCCAGAATCTTGGCGTTTTCCAGCCGCTTGGAGACTTCCAGAAGCTCTGTTTCTTCTTCTTCCGGTTCCGAGAGAGCGATGCGCCGCTCGGCCTCGGGCAGCCGGGAGATGGACTCGATTTCCTCGCGGGTGACCCTGGGCCGGATGAGGGCCATGACCACCGGACGCACCACCAGCAGCAGGAAGAGGAACACCAGCAGCCCGTTCAGGAAGGGCTTGCCCAGCCGCTGGGCGTATTCCAGAATGGTCTGGGTGAGGCTGGGTTCGATGTACAGCTCACGGTCGCCAAAGGGCAGGTTGGTCAGTTCGATGGTATCGCCCCTGGCGGTGTCGAGGCCCACGGCGCTGGACACTGCCTGCTTGATGCGCTCCAGGTCTTCAGCCGTGCGGGGGATGAACTTGACTTCCTTACTGTTCGGGTCCTGTATGTAGTCCACGATAACCGCGACGGAGAGGCGCTGCAACTCCCCAACAGGGGAAATAATGTTCTGTTCTTCAGAATCTATCTCGTAGTTGGTGGCCCGGGACTCGCTGGTGGACTCGATCTTGTTCTGTGTGCCTGAGAAGCCGTCGCCCCGGAAGTTCGTCTCGGGCACGCTGCCTTCCAGGCTGGCCTTGGAATTGTTGGACGACTCGTTGCGGGTCTCGGAGCGTACCACGGTCTTGTTGGGGTCGTAGCTCTGCTTGCGGATGGTGCGCTTGGAGAAATCGAGGTTGGCCGACACCTTGGCGATGGATTTGCCCGCGCCCACGATGGGGGTCAGCAGCTCTTCCACCTTGCGTTCCAAGGCGGACTGGTAGGTGTTCTTGAATTCGAACTGCGAGGTAGACAGGCCGTCCACCGTGGCGTCATCCTTGGGTTGGTAGAGAATCTTGCCCGAGGTGTCGGTGACGGTCACGCGATTCGGCTCCAGGCCTTCGACGCTCATGGACACGAAATTGACGATGCCCTGGACCTGCTTCTGATCCATTTTGGCGCCGCTCTTCAGCGTCATCACCACTGAGGCGCTGGGCTTGCGCTGTTCTTCGATGAACAGGCTGCGCTGGGGCAGCACCAAATGCACGCGCACCTTGTCCACCTGTGGGAACTCGCCGATGGTGCGGGCCAGTTCGCCTTGCAGGGCGCGCTGGTAGTTGATGCGCTGGACGAAATCTGTCTGCCCAACCTTGGTTTCGTCAAAAAGTTCGTAGCCCAGCCCCACGCCGTGCATCTTGCCCTCGCCCGCTATCTTCAGGCGCTGCTCGCTGACCATGTCCACGGGCACCAGGATGGTCTGGCCGTTGTCCTCAATCCTGAAGGGGATCTTGTTGGCCTTCAGGGATTCCACAACCCGACCGGCGTCGTCAGGGGTCATCTTGCTGAAAAGCACCTTGTAGTCGGGCTTGTTCAACCACAAGACCATGACGGCGAAAGCGGCCACCACAGAAGCCGCCACGCCCGCGAACAAAATGCGCTGCGCCACGGTGCGGCTGGACCAGAACTTGGTGGCTTGATCCCAGATTGAGGTAAGCATTGAGGGCATGGCGGGCTCCTTGGATTCTCAGAGTGCTAGAAAGGCATCCGAATAAGTTCTTTGTAAGTATCAAGCACTTTGTTGCGCACGGTGGAGGTCAGGCTCATGGCCAGGCCGGACTTCTGCAACTGGATCATCAGTTCGTGGACGTTGGTGTTTTCGCCCGTGGCGAAGGATTCTACGGCTTTGTCCTTGAGGTTCTGCTGCTCGTTGACCTCGCTCAGGGATTTCTTGAGCGAATCCGCAAACCCAGCCCCAGGCCCGGTGCCGGTCTTTTGGGTCTTGCCCAGGCTGTCGGCCACCGTTTTCTGGATGGTCTGGCCCTGGCCCATGGCGTTGCGATAGGCGTTGATGCCGACGGAATTGATAGCCATGGCGGGTCTCCTAGCGTCCGATCTCAAGGGCCTTGTTGTACATGGCCTTCAAGGTGCTGATGGTAGTGGTGCTGGCCTCGAAGCCGCGCGACACCTGGATCATGTTGGCCATCTCTTCCACCACGTTGATATCGGGGTAGCTGACGTAGCCGTTCTGGTCGGCATCGGGGTGGCCGGGCTCGTAGACCTGCTTGGGGGGCCGACTGTCGTTGACGACGCCGGTCACCCGTACGCCACTGGCATCCGCATCGAGCGCGCCCTTCATTGCCTTGGTGAAGGGGTTTTCCACCGGGGTGGTCTCCAGAGCCACGGACTTGCGCTGGTAGGGGCCAACGCCTGCGGCGGTGCGGGTGGTCTTGGCGTTGGCCAAGTTCATGGAAATGACGTTCATGTAGGTGCGCTGGGCAGAAAGGCCCGACGCGCCGATATCGAGTGCGCTCATGAAGTCCATGATTACTTGCCTCCCTCAGTTATCACCTTCTGAATGCCGTCGAAGCCCGACTTCACCAGTTGGCTGAGTGTCGTATACTGGAGCGCGTTCTTGGACATGGTGGACATTTCCTTATCCATATCCACGGCGTCTGCGCCGTATACGGTGCGGGGCTTGAACTCCTTGAAGGGCGTGCCGTGGAAGTCTTCGGCTTCAAAGGCCGTGGGAACGTGCTTGCCGTTGGTGCGGGTGAGCATGCCCCTGGTGTCGGTGCCCACGGCGGCTTGCAGTTCTTTCTCGAAATCCAGAGAGCGGGCTTTGTAGCTGGGGATATTCATGTTGGCCAGATTGGACATGACAAGGTTTTGACGCTCCATGCGCATGTCCATTACCTTGGCAAGCAATGCTTCATTGGCTCCGTATATCTCTGTCATGGCCTTACTCCTGAGGTGGCGGTCAAATTTGCCGGGTGTTCCCGGCGCTTCTCGCTCGCCTTCGCAGGCCTCTTAAGCAACAAGCGTTCCAACACCTCAACATCCTAAAATAATTGTGTATCGCTAAAATCCACCCTTCTGGTACGTTCTCTGCTTACCTCAAGAGGATTCGCCTCGGCTGCGGAATATGCCATTCCGGGAATTGGCACGGCGTTTGCTAGGTAAAATTCGCCCGTCAGACCGGTCCCCGGGAGGGACGCAACGGAGACGGGCGCGGATAGGGGAGACGGGGGGCCAGGATGGTCCTCCCAAACGCGAAAGCGCAATCGGACGCCTTGCCCTGAGAGCTATTTGGCCAGGCGCCCACGCACGGACGGAGGGGACTGTCATGAGCGGTCATCTTGATTATGAAATCAACAAAGAGCTTGGCGAATGTTACCTTTTCATGGGTGACCTGGAAAAGGCCGAAGAATACTATCACAAGGCCGTAAGTTCCAACGGCGTGTACCCCGACCCCTTCATGGGGCTGGCCACCATCGCCGTGCACCGGGGCAACCTGCCGGACGCCCTGAGCTTCTACCGGAAAGCCGCCGACATCGAGGCCACCGACAAGTCGCTCTCCGGCATGGCGCTCATTGAAATGGAAACCGGACAAAACGCCGAGGCCTTCGGCCACTTCGCCAAGGCCCTGGACCTCAACCCGGAAAACATGGTGGCCCTCTACAGCCTCATCCGCTTGGGCCACACCCTGGACCGCCTCAACGACGTGGTTCCCCACCTGGAGAACTACCTGGCCATTGATCCGCTCAAGCACGAGATCCGCTATTCCCTGGCGGGCTGTCTGGTCACCGCCGGCCACGAGGCCGAGGCCCAAGCCCATCTGGAACGTATCCTTGAGCAGGACCCAGCCCACAGCAACGCCGTGGAGCTCAAGGAACATCTCGCAGCCAAGGCGGCCTAAAGAATTTCCCGAATCTCCCCTCCCCCATTGGTTTCCGGTCCGGTGCGCTCCCGGCGGCCGGACCGGGAACCAACTACTACACCCCGGGAGGGGCGGAAGAAGGGTTGCCAAGCGAAGGCATTTTTGGCACTGCCACGCGAAAAGCGAGGCATCCATGGATCTTCTGCCAATTCGCCGGGCCATCCTTTCCGTAACCGACAAGACCGGGCTGGCCGATTTCGCCCGTTTCCTGAGCGATAACGGCGTAGAACTTATCTCCACAGGCGGGACCAAAGCCGCCATGACCACTGCCGGGCTGCCGGTTACCGCTGTTGACCAAGTAACCGGATTCCCCGAGATGCTCGACGGTCGCGTCAAAACCCTGCACCCCCACATCCACGGCGGCATACTGGCCGACAAAGACAACCCCGCCCATCTGGCCACCCTGGAAGCCATGGGCCTCAAGCCCTTTGATCTGGTCTGCGTCAACCTCTACGATTTCGCCAAGGCCGCCGCTGCCAAGGCCGACCTCAAAGCAGCCGTGGAGCAGATCGACATCGGCGGCCCCACCATGCTGCGGGCTTCGGCCAAGAACTTCCACTCCATCCTGGTGATCCCCTCGCCCGCGCACTATCCGGCCATCGTGGAGGCCCTCAAGGCCAACGCCATGCAGGCCCCCCTGGCCCTGCGCCAGCGCATGGCCGTGGAGACCTTCAAGGCCACCTCGGCCTACGACGCCATGATCACGGACTATCTGGGCAAAGCCTAGTGTTCGTCCGGCTGCTGCTCGGCGCGGCGGTGCTGTGGGCGGTGTATTACCTGCTGCTGCCCAGGCGCGGCGCCATCAGGAGCCTGCCCAAGGGCGTGCTTCTGGGGCTAGCCCTCTCGGTGATGGTGCCCGCCCTGGGACATCTGTACATCTTCACCAAGGCCAGCATCCCCTACATCGCGGGGATGCTGTCCCTTGGCTGGCTGCTGCACCAGGCCCTGGGCGGCGTCTCGGCGTATCTCGTCCTGGCCGTGGTCTCCACCGGGCTGATGTACTACCGGCTGGTGGTGCGGGGGGAGCGGTGAGGGGGTGATGCACCCCGCCCCATGCGCCGCTTCCCTGACGTCACCCCCTTGACGCAGCCCCTTGACGCAGCCCCTTTCCGGCCATACTCAAGAAGCGAGTACAAGGAGGAGCACATGCGAGTAACCTCCGTCCGCATGGACGAATCCAAGCTCCACCGGCTCGACGCCCTGGCCAAGACCATGGGCCAGAGCCGGGGGCAGGTCATCGGTGAAGCCGTGGACAGATTCATCGAGTACCATGAGTGGTTTCTCGACGCCGTGGAGACCGGCATCCGTGATGCCGACGCCGGGCGCATCGTGGCCCCGGAGGACGTGAAGGCCGCTTTTGCGGCCTGGGGCGTGGACGTTGGTTGAATGGTCCAGGGCGGCTTTTGCCGACCTCCAGACCACCATGGAGTTCCTGAGCCGCGACGACCCGCCCACGGCTTCCGCCATTGCCGCCAGAATCTGGGCAGCGTCCAAACGTCTGGACAGCTTCCCCGAAATCGGTCGCCCAGGGCGGAGGCAGGGAACGAAGGAAATGGTTATCCCGCGCCTGCCGTTCCTGCTGATCTACAGAAACCAAAATGACCGTATAACTGTCCTGCGGCTCTTGCACACATCGCAATGCTGGCCACCGGCCAGCGCCGCCCCCTGAAAAAACATCGAGGTTCCCATCGCCAGCAAAGCACTCGGCAACACCGACGGTCTCAAACCCAGCCAGTTGAAGGCCCTGGAGAGGCTCTATACCCGCCGCTATCCCTCCCAAGGCGGCTATGCCTTGGATCAGGCCCGCGAGCTGGCGGCCATCTCCCACGGCATCGGCCGGCAGATCGGGCTGCTCATCGACCGTAAGGGCCGCCCGGAAATGGTCATAGTGGGCACGCCAAGCGCCATATTCATCCCGGAACTGGAGCGCGCCCGGCTGGGCACCGGCCGGTTGCGCGGGCTGCGGCTGCTGCACACCCATCTGCACGGCGCAGGCCTCGACCAGGAAGACCTCACCGACATGCTCTTCCTGCGGCTCGACAGCGCCAGCGCCCTCTCCGTAGACGCCATGGCCTCCCCGGCCATGCTCCACGTTGCCCACTTGCTGCCCAAGGCCGCCCGCACCCAGGGAGCCAAACCCTGGGAGTTACTGCCCCCCATGCCCTGGGACAAGGTGGACCTGGAGTACGCCACCCTCACCCAGGCTCTGGAAGACGAGTTCGCCCGGCTGGACCAGCCCGTCGCCGGTACCGAGACAGGTGTTGCGGGCAATGCCCTGCTCATCAGTGTTGGCAGCCTTCCCCGGCTGGACCTTGAGGCCAACCTGGACGAGCTGGAGGCCCTGGCCCAGACCGCAGGCCTCTCCGTCACCGGACGGATGATCCAGCGCGTGCCCCATGTGAACCCCCGCACCATTCTGGGCAAGGGCAAGCTCTCGGAACTTGAGGTCATGGCTCTTTCCACCAACGCCTCGGTGCTGCTCTTCGACGGCGAGCTCACCCCGGCCCAGATGCGCAACCTGGCCGACCTGACCGAGCGCAAGATTCTCGACCGCACCCAGGTGATCCTGGACATCTTCGCCCAGAGGGCCACCTCGCGCTCCGGCAAGCTCCAAGTGGAGATGGCCCAGTTGAAGTACACCCAGCCCCGGCTGGTGGGCAAAAACGAAGCCATGAGCCGCCTTATGGGCGGCATCGGCGGGCGAGGCCCAGGCGAGACCAAGCTGGAGGTGGACCGCCGCCGCATCCGTGAGCGCATCACCCGCATCAAGCGCGAACTCGACGACCTGCGCAAGCACCGGGCCAAGGCCAGGGAGCGCCGGGCCAAAGCCCAACTGCCCATCATTTCGCTGGTGGGATACACCAATGCGGGCAAATCCACCCTGCTCAACACCCTGACCCAATCGACGGTACTGGCCGAGAACAAGCTTTTCGCCACCCTGGACCCGGTCAGCCGCCGCCTGCGCTTCCCCGAGGAGCGCGAGGTGGTGCTCACCGACACCGTGGGTTTCATCCGCGCCCTGCCCAAAGAGCTCAAGGAGGCCTTCCGGGCCACCCTGGAGGAACTGGAAAGCGCGGACCTCCTGGTGCAGGTGGCTGACGCTGGCCACGTGGAGCTGAACATGCAGGTGGAGGCCGTGGACGGCATCCTGCGCGAGATGGAGCTGGAATCCATCCCCCGCCTGCTGGCCCTGAACAAATGGGACACCCTGGATGAAGAGCGCAAACAGTGGGCGCGCCAACGCTACCCCGATGCCATCCCCATTTCAGCCATTTCCCGTGCCGGACTGGAGCCCCTGGTGCTGGCCATGGTGGACGCCGTCATCTGGAATGGCCATTTTCCCGAAAAAGTACTTGCCAAGGGCGCGCTGCAAGGATAGGACACACTTCCTCGCGCCGAGGTAGCTCAGTTGGTAGAGCAGGGGACTGAAAATCCCCGTGTCGGCGGTTCAATTCCGTCCCTCGGCACCATGAGAATGTAGGGGTTAGGCCATTTTGGCTTAACCCCTTTCTCATTTCTAGACGGTTTGGGTCCGCCCCGGGTCAGCGTTGCATCTGGTGCAAGACGGCGATGGCTGGACTGATGCAGACAGCTTGAGGCCCTTGCCTGCCCCTCGGCCCCCCCCGAAACAGACCGCTGCCCCGCTTTCACTGCCGCCATAAGCGGTGATTCTTACCGGACGAGCGATCGTTTCTTCCGTCCAGAACAGAATCATGGTTTCGATGAACGAATCGCGCTGCTGTCTTTGAGGGAATTTTGCGCCGTGAACACCGACGTCCTGGATGCGTCTGCGCACCAATGTGTTGACAGCCTCGCTGCGCAGCCTCCTGCACCTGAGCCAACATGCATGACGAATAGCCTTTCGTGCCGTTGAAAAGGTTTGCACGTCCCCCCTCTTTACTTGTAGGCTTCGTGGAGAAACAGTGCGGCGTCGTGCGGTGCGACCTCTCCAATATGGCACTCATTTCGAAAAGCGCCTTGTGATGCCCAAAAATTGATCACAATCGTCAATGGCGTTGCCGGCACACATATGGCCAATACTCATTCTTCTGCCTGCCGGGGCTCGCGCAAGGACATTGACGATCCCCTGAGCGTCCCCGCGTATCGCGCCATTACCCTTGTCTGCCCCGGAACGTAGATGGTAGAGGCGATGTTGGCCGTTACCTTGACCGTGTGCGGCCTGGGAGCCATCGCGATGATGAGGCTCTGGTCTCACGAACATTCGGGCCAATCCGTGTCCGCGCTGGTATTCCTCTATTGCATCTGGATAGTTTCCACTGTTGTGTGGAATACGTATTACAAGTCATTTCCCATCCCAGGCTTGATAGACATCTCCATTGACAGGATGGCGTTTGCTCTTCTTTTTTCAATTTCTGTATTCCAGGTGTTACTCAAGAGAATCGACGTGCGTTCAAATCGCAGCATAGAGCTAGCCATTGTCATTTTCTGTCTTGTATGTATCTCATCCATGAGCGTGAATGGTTTTAATGCGCAATATGCTAACTACCCAAGGCCGTTCTATCTTTTTCTGTTTGGCTACCTTGTTCCTTTTTTTGCATTTTTCTTTGTGAAATACTTTGTTACGAATCAAAAGAATATAAAACTCATTTTTACGACGCTTTTATTGCTCGGCGCATATCTCTCCGTAACTGCTGTCTTTGAACGCAATGAGCTTAATTCCCTTGTGTTTCCACGCTATATTACATCTCAAGAGTTCACCATGCATCTGGATAGAGCCAGAGGGCCATTCCTCAACGCCGCATTTAACGGCATGGGAATGATCTTCGGTTTTATCGCAGGAGTCATTTTACTGCCAAGCGCGGGGATAGGGAAACGTATCTGCTTGCTTGGGCTGCTTGCACTGTATTTTCCTGGAATATACTATACACATACGCGATCTGTATATCTTATCTTTTGTTTTGTCCTCTCAACGCTTCTTTTCTTTTATAAGCCGCGTTTTTCAAAATGGAAATTCATACCGATGCTCATTGTTATTTGCATTTCCATTGTCGCTGCAAACTCTAAGAAAATTTTCTCAGATAGCCGCGAAGGTGGTGGAATTGCCCAAATGGAAGAGGTATTAATACGATTCAAACTCATAGAGCGCTCTGAAAGACTTTTTTTCGAACATCCGCTGTTTGGGGTGGGACTCGCAAAGTTTGCTTCCACGGACTCTTCTCCAGAATTCTTTCAGGAAAAACAACACAATCATATCATAGGATTGGCTGTTGAGCTTGGCCTTATTGGCGTTATTTCATACTTAATAATAATAGCATTGGTATTCACCAGACTTTTCTCGCTAGCTTCAAATTTGGCAATCACTCAATTTTGCGTTTCTAATGGCGTAATTATGCTCACCCTCATAATTACTGCCAACCTCATCAACAACGTTTTTGTTGAACCTTCATACTGCCCATTTGTCAATATAGTAACATACTCTTTTATGGGTCTTATAGACAGAATGCGGGAATCTCCCGAGCTCTTGCGGGCTATTTTCTGCCCGGCACAGCCTAGCAAGGCGTAAACTCTTTCCCAGCGAGTACCCACCTGTTGCAAAAGTCGATTCGTGCAGCCTGTTACCCGTTGACGTCCTGGCATCGCGCTGCGTGATTCTGCTACCATACGCGTGGTCTCCCGAAAGCAAGGGCCTGAGCTGCTTCAAGGGACAGATTGTGCCTTGGCCAATGGCAAACATGCGCGAGCCTCCGGCGCGGGTTTCCATTGACATTCACTGCTGTTTGCGTGACCTTCTTTTGGGTCGCAGCCTTCGCCATGGCCTTCCCGGCCAGACATGACTCCCATTGCCACTTTTTCCCATGACGCCTCCGGTGGAGTTTCCATGAACGAAATCCTCAATACTTTCATGCTGGTCTATGCAGCGTTGTTCCCCATCGTGAACCCGGTGGGCAGCATGCCCATATTCCTCAACCTGACGCGGGACTGCAACGACGCAGACCGACAGGTGCTGGCCCGGCGCGTGGCTGTAAACAGCTTTTGCCTGCTCTTGGGGGCTATGATCGTAGGCTCGTATGTATTGGAATTCTTTGGCATCACCTTGTCGGTGGTGCGCATCGCCGGAGGGCTGGTGGTGACGGCCTTCGGTTGGAAGCTCCTGGATTCGGGCATGGCCAAGAACGAGGGCGACGGCAAGCTCGTAGGCTTGAAGGATGACTTCTACCCCCTGACCATGCCTCTCACCGTTGGGCCTGGGTCGATCTCCGTGGCTATTGCCCTGGGCAGCCGCAGGCCGTTATCCATGAATGAAGCCTCCCACTTTGCCCTGCTCAGTGGAACGGCTGTGATCAGCCTGGCGGCTATCGCCGTCACCATCTACCTCTGTTACCGCTATGCCAAACGGATCATCGCCTGGCTCGGCCCCCACGGCACCGATGTGCTTGTGCGGCTTTCCGCCTTCATCCTGCTGTGCATCGGCATTGAGATTCTCTGGACCGGCGTCCGCGAGCTTCTGCACCTCGCCCCTTGACCGCGTTCTTGCCGCATCCGCCCAAAATAGCGTAATTTCTCACGGCGGAGCGTCTGTCTCGGCGGCGCTCCTTGACAGCCAGTGAGATATGTGATGCACGGTAACTAGGCATTTTCATTTTTAAAAGGACACACCCGTGCGCAACCTGCCCATCAAAAAGTTCTTCGTGATGCTTCTGGCTATAATGCTGCTGCCCCTGGCCACGGTTCTGGCCCAAACCCAACTGGCTCAATGGGGCCCTTCGCCCGAACAGCAGGAGCGAGAACGCCAAAAGCAGGAACAACAAGAACATCGCCGCGAAGAGCAAAACGAGCAGTGGCAGAAGCACCATCAGCGCTATTTCGGTGGCCCAGCCATCCAGCCCGGCCCCCGCGAAAGCCGCGAGGAGTATCGCCGACGGGTGATGCGCCGGTGTCAGGAGCATTGGCCCGTGTGCGCCGCACCCTGCAACACACTCCCTGATCCCTATTGGCGCAACGCCTGCGTGGCCAACTGCAACAACGAACTGCACGAGTGCCAGACAAGATACTAGTTCGGAGCCCGGCCAGCCTACACTTGCCTTGCACGCCCTTCTGGGGCAGTGAGGAGGGTATCCTCGCTAGGTGCTAGGCCTCTCCGGCCACAAACACCGCCCTGCGGGGGAAAGGCCGTATCCATGTTTCACTTTGTGCAGCGCTTGCTTACCCAGCGGACCCATGTCCGTACGGCGCTGATCATTCCCTTCGTGGTACTCACCGTGTTGGCCACGGGGCTTATCGGGGTGCTGGCCATCAACGACGGTCGCAATGCCGTGCGGGATGTCACCCAGCAATTGCACGACGAAATTTCCCTGCGCATCCAGGCCCGCCTGCGGGAGTTCCTTGCCGCGCCGCCCCTGGTGAACCAGCTCGACGCCAACGCCCTTCTCCAAGGCCGACTGACCCCGGCTGACGACGCAAGCTGGCAGCCCTATTTTGCCCGCCAACTGGAAAGCTTCCCGGAAATCGCCTACAATTTCTTCGGCACGCCAAGCGGCGACTTCTACGGCGCGGCCCGGCGCACCCTGGGCAAAAAGATCGAACTCGTGCGGGCCGGCGCGGTCACCGGCGGCAACTCCACCTACTCTACCCTCACCCCGCAAGGTCGGGCAGGCGAAAGCGTCTATGCGATTCCGGGGTTTGATCCGCGTACGCGGCCCTGGTACAAGGCGGCGGTGGCGGCAGGCAAACCGGTGTGGTCTCCGGTGTACCGGCACTTCGTCATCAAAGACATGACCATCACAGCCTCCTATCCTGTCTTCGGCAAGGATGGAGGCCTGCTCGGCGTCTTTGGCGTGGACTATGTACTGACGCAGATCAACGCTTTCCTGCGCTCCATCAAGATCGCCCGTACGGGTTGGGCTTATGTGGTGGACGGCAACGGGCTGTTGATTTCCAGCTCACTTGATATCCCCCTCTACCTTCCTGTTGAGGACGGCGTCAGACGCATCCCGGCCCTTGAAAGCGATAACCCGCACATCCGGGCCACTGCTCAAGCCCTGGCAGGACTTTACCCTGCCGCGGTTCCTGAAGAGGGCGAATTCTTCACCTTCATCATGGAGGGCGTGAACCATCTGGCTAAGGCATCGCCCCTGCGCGACAGCCTTGGGCTTGATTGGCTGGTGGTTGTTGTCACGCCTGAAAACGACTTCATGGGCCGCATCGAGGCCAACACCCGCCAGACAATTCTTTTGTGCCTGGCCGCCCTGGCCCTCTCCATCCTGGCCGGAACTCTGACCGCCCGTTGGATCGTCCGGCCCATCCAGAACTTGCGGGAATCCGCCAAGGCCGTGACTGAAGGCAGGTACACCGGACAGTTGCCCCCCACCCGCCTGGATGAACTCGATGATCTCGGCAGCAGCTTCAACACCATGTCCGCCCGACTGGAACAATCTTTCGCAGCCCTCGAAGCCCGGAACGCCGAAATCAAGGAATACAACCACACACTGGAGGCCAAAGTGGAGGAGCGCACGAGCGCCCTCAGCGAGGCCAACCAGGATCTTCTCCAGGCCAGTGACACGGCCAGAAACGCCAGCCAGGCCAAAAGCGAATTCGTGGCCAACATCAGCCATGAAATCCGCACGCCCATGACCGGCATCCTGGGTATCCTGGAGCTGCTGTCGCATACCGCTCTTAACGAGGAACAGCGGGATTACACCGACACCATCCAGTCTTCGGCCCGTTATCTCCTGGGACTTTTAAACGACATCCTGGACCTCTCCAAGATCGAAGCCCGCAAGCTCCACGTCCGCACGGCTCCGTTCAAGCTCCGAGACACCGTGCGCTCAGTCTGCCATTCTCTCAGTTTTCAAGCCAAGGCCAAGAACCTGGAACTGCACTGCTCTGTAGCCCCGGAATTGCCGGACTTGATGTGCGGCGACGAGGACAAGCTGCGCCAGGTGCTCATCAATCTTATCAACAACGGGGTAAAGTTCACCGAAAAAGGTGAGCTTGAGGTTACAGTCAACTCGGCGGAGGAGTGCTCCCTGGCCGGGGCGGAAAGTATCGACGTCTGTTTCACCGTGCGCGATACCGGCCCGGGCATCAAGTCCGACGACCTTCAACGCATCTTCGACCCCTTCACCCAGGTGGATGGCGGCCCGACCCGCCGCCAGAGCGGCACTGGCCTGGGGCTGACCATCGTCAAGGGTCTGGTGAACGCCATGGGCGGGCACATCGCCGTCAGAAGCACGCCGGGCGCAGGCAGCAGGTTTCTGTTCACGCTGCCGCTGCAAGTATCAATAACCAGCCCCGCTCCCGCCTGCCCGGGTGAAGAGGGTCCGGCAATGCCACTCCCTCCCCGGCAGATCCTTCTGGCCGAGGACAACCCTGTCAACCGGCTGGTGGCCTCCCGCCTGCTGGCCCGCCACGGCCATTCGGTGCAGACCGCTACCAACGGACAGGAAGCCCTGGACATGCTTGCCAGCCACCCCTTCGACCTGATCATCCTGGATTTGCAGATGCCGGTGCTGGACGGCCTGGAAACGGCCCGACGTATACGCGCCGACACAAGCGGCCTCTGGGACTCCCGGATACCCATTATTGCCTTCACCGCCAACGCCGCGAGCGAAGTCCGCGAAAAGATACATGCCGCAGGCATGAACGATTGCGTCACCAAGCCTGTGGAAGTGGCCGACCTGCTGGCGGCCATGGAACGGGTGATGGCCGGAAGAACCATCCCTGTACCGGCCAAGACAAGCTGATCCTCCCTCCGCACAATCCCGCCATACCAGCGACGAAGCCAGTGCACTGTCTGGATTTTATCACTGAAATCCGGCATGATGGCTGCCAAGGCGCACGGCGCACTTCTAGGCACACCCGGAGGAAACTTTCATGGACGACAAGATCATCCTGTCTGAAAAAGACCTGCCCACCCATTGGTACAACGCCCTACCGGACCTGCCCACGCCGCTGGCCCCGCCGCTGGACCCCCAGACCCAGCAGCCCATCACGCCGGAACAGCTGTTGCCCATCTTCCCCATGGGCATCATCGAACAGGAGATGTCCCCGGAGCGGTTCATCGCCATCCCCGAACCGGTGCGCGATATCTACCGGCTGTTCCGCCCCACGCCCCTGGTGCGCGCCCGCCGCCTGGAACAGGCCATCGGCTCCAAGGCCAAGATATTTTACAAAAACGAGTCGGTTTCCCCTGCCGGTTCCCACAAGACCAATACCTCGGTGCCCCAGGCCTACTACAACAAAATCGCCGGCATGAAGCGCCTGGCCACCGAGACCGGCGCAGGACAGTGGGGTACGGCCCTCTCCTTCGCCTGCCAGATGTTCGGCATGGAATGCACCGTGTACATGGTGCGGTGCAGCTACGACCAGAAACCCTATCGCCGGGTGCTCATCCAGGCCTACGGGGCGGAAGTGTTCCCCTCGCCTTCCGACAAGACCAACGTCGGCCGCGACATCCTGGCAAAAGACCCCAACTGCGGCGGCAGCCTGGGTGTGGCCATCTCCGAAGCGGTGGAAGACGCAGCCACCCACGGCGACACCAACTACGCGCTGGGAAGCGTGCTCAACCATGTGCTGCTCCACCAGACCATCGTGGGCAACGAAACCAAACAGCAGTTGGCAATGGCCGGGGAAACCCCGGACGTGCTCATCGGCTGCGTCGGCGGAGGCAGCAACTTCGCCGGGCTGATCCTGCCCTTTCTGCCGGAAAAGCTGGAAGGCAAGAAGATGCGCTTCCTGGGCATTGAGCCCAAGGCCTGCCCCACCCTGACCAGAGGCGAATTCCGCTATGATTACGGCGATGTGGCAAGACTCACGCCACTGGTGAAGATGCACACCCTGGGCCACGGCTTCCTGCCCGCGCCCATTCACGCCGGAGGGCTGCGCTACCACGGCGACGCGCCCATCCTGTGCAATCTGGTCAACGAGAAGCTGGTGGAGGCCAAGGCCTATTACCAGTCCGAAGTGTTCGAAGCCGGACGGCTCTTCCTGAAAACCGAAGGGTTCCTGCCCGCGCCCGAAACCTGCCACGCCGTCAAGGGAGCCATCGACGCGGCCCGCGAAGCCGAACCCGGCCAGGTCATCGTCTTTTTGTACTCCGGCCACGGCCTGTTGGATCTGGGTTCCTACGAAGCCTACCTGCGCGGCGATCTGATGGATTTCGCCTACTCCGACGAAGACATCGCCGAAGCCCTGAAGTCCTGCCCGGACATCAAATAGTCCCGCTTACCGGCACCGGGGGCGCTGCCCCCGCCCCCCGCCGGGGGGACAATGTCCCCCCGGCCCCCCCGTATAGCTTTGCATAGTCGTTTGTGCCCTCCCGAATAGCACGGGAGGGGGTCCCCCCTTGCCTTGAAGAGGCTTAGGGGGGCTTTTCCGTTGGAAGGGGCTCAGCTCCCCCGGCCGCCTGGAACGTCCGGCTCCGCCTCGGCGATGCTCAGCCAGGCGTTCACCACTTCGGCATCCCACTGATGGCCCGCCCCGGCTGTAAGGATGGCTTTGGCCTCCTTGGGGGTGCGGGCGCGGTGGTAGGCACGGTGCGAGGTCATGGCCTCATAGCCGTCCACCACGCTGATGATGCGGGCGAGCAGGGGGATTTCCTCCCCGCGCAGGCCTCCAGGGTACCCGCAGCCGTTGAAGTGCTCGTGGTGGTGGTAGACGATGGGCAACACGTCTTTCAGGCTTTGCACCTTTTCGAGAATGCCGTGTCCGGTTGCGGCGTGCTGACGCATAACCACAAGTTCATCCGAGGTGAGGCGGTCGGGCTTGTTGAGGATGTGGTCGGGCACGCCGATCTTGCCGATGTCGTGCAGCATTCCCGCAGTACTCAGAAGATCGACCTCATGGCCGGAGAGCCCCAGATGCCTGCCCAGTCGTGCGGCATAGACGCTCACCTGGTCGGAATGGCCACGGGTGTAGGTATCCTTGGCCTCCACGGCGCTGACAAAGGAGTGGATCATCTCCTTGTTGGTGTCGCGCAGGCCTTGGACTGCCCGGAGGCTGTCCAGGCACAAGGCCAGATGGGCGGCGAAAAGCGTGAGGAGTTGCAGATTCTCCCAGGTGTAGGGTGTCCGATCTGCTAAACGTAGGGGGACCACCACCCCCGCAGGTCCGTTTTCGCCGGGCACCACCGCCCCCATGGCCGAACCCGGCGCGGCAAAGGAGCGGCTCAGCGGCCCCAAGGCCGTGCCCATGATGTCCTGGTCCAGCAGAATGGCCCGATTGCGCGCCAGCAGCTCGCGGGAAAACTCCTCGAACCATTGCCGTGCGGCGGGATTTTCCCTGAAGTAGCGGCCCACGGCCAGATGTTTGCCCAGCAGTCTGCCGGTGGGTCCGGTGAAAAAGAAGACCACCCCGTCGGGAGCAAAGGTGTCGCGCACCTGGGCCACAAACTCTTTGAACAGGGCTTGCAGGTCGCCCTTGCCCGCCAAAGCCGAATTGAAGACCAGCATGCGGGAAAGATTGCCCACTCTGGCCTGGCCGTTGCGCAGATCCCGCTCGCGCAGGGCCTTGTCCACGGCCTCCAGAAGCTGTTCGATGCGGAAGGGTTTGAGCAGGTAGTTGGCCGCGCCCAGCTTGACGCACTCCACGGCGTTTTCCGCCGTGCCGTAGCCGGTGAGCACGATGACGTCCGTATCCAGGCCAAGGGCCTGTATCTGGCGCAACAGTTCCATGCCACCCATGGGGGACATGCGCAGGTCGGTGATCAGCAGATCGACGCCGCCGTCTCGCAGGATGTCCAAGGCATCAACGCCGTTGCCTGCCGTGAGGATGGTACGGGAACCGTTGCCGAAGGCCTCACGACAGGCCTCCAGGAGATAAGGCTCATCATCAACAACCAGAATGGCCGATGTGCTCATGCGGTATCCCAGGCGGATGGTGGAGAATGCACGTCTTACCTGCTTCAAAACGTACTCTACAGGTAGGAATCTGTCCAGACATGCACTCCCTGCTGTCCGAGAGCCCCCAGCCCGCCAAGAGCCATCATCCCGTCATCAAAACGCCTCCCCTTTTGCCTTTTCCGGTCATATCCTGTAGAGCCATCAGGAAATTCCGACCCCACGCCCGCACCGGACGCCTGCGCCCGACGCCCGAACCGGCAGCGCGTCACCGGGAGACCACAGCATGCGCCCAGAAAGTCCTTCCAGCGCGCCATCCGCAGTTCAAAACCCAGCACCCGGACAAACGACGGCCCCTGCCGCAGCCATGCCTCCGGCTGGCCTCAAGCACATCATCGCCTGTCTGGACGCCCTGCCCGCACCTGGAGCCGTCGCCACGCGCATCCTGAGCATGGCCTCCAAAGAAGACGTCAATCTCTCGGAACTCATCGACCTGCTGGAGGCGGAGCCCTCCCTCTCAGCCGCTCTGCTGCGCCTGGCCAACACCGCCGCCAACACCATAGGCGACGAGGTGCGCGACGTGGACAAAGCCGCCATGCGCCTGGGGCTGGACACCGTGCGCACCGTAGCCTTGTGCGTGGCTGTGCGCGACGGACTCTTCGGCAGATCCGGGCCGGACGACCCTCACGTACGCGCGGTGTGGGAGCACTCACTAGCCTGCGCCGTAGCGGCAAACCTTCTGGCCAAAATGGCTTGCCCCGCCCTGGCCGGACAGGCCTTCGCCGCAGGATTGCTGCACGACTGCGGTCGACTTGCCCTGCTGGCCGCCCTGCCCAAGGAATACGACGCTCTGCTGGCCATGCCTCATCTGGCCGGGGAATCCTTTCTGGAAACCGAACAGCGCCTGCTGGGGGCTGACCACTGCCTGACAGGGAAATGGCTGCTGGAGCGCTGGAATCTGCCGGAGGTCTTCGTGGAGGCCGCCTGGCTGCACCACCAGCCAGCGGCTGGCCTGGACCGGACGGCTGCGCCAGCGGGCAAGACCGTGCTCTGCGTGGCCCTGGCCGACCATCTGGCCCATGCGGTCATGGGCGATCCCCCTTCGCCCGGCGCCGCCCAGGAGCGCATCCGCCTGGCCGGGCTGCTGGGCCTTGGCGGCGAAGCCGCCCTGAACCAGGTGTCTGCCCAGATCGGCACAGGATTTGCCGAGCGGGCCGCCCTCTTCAATCTCAGCGATGACGCCGCTGGTTTCTATTACCAGGCCTTGCGCAAAGCCAACCAGCGCCTTGGACAGAACGGCCTGGCCCTGACCCGGCGCAGCGAGGAGCTGGAACGGGCCAGAATCTGGCTGGAGGGCGTAGCCGGAGCCGGGGTGCTTCTGGGAGGCGTGGCCGACTGGGCCGGGATTCTCAGGGAAGTGGCCCGAACCATGGCCGGGGTGTTCGGCTCCCCCGAGGGCATGGCCTACATTCTGGACCCTGAGGCAGGGCTGCTGCTGGCCCAGCCTTGGGGCGAGGCGGAGCGGAACGGCCAGGGCAGATTGCCGTCGCCGGTGACCTGCCGCCTGGACGCCACCCAGGCCCCCATGGAGGCTCAAACCCTGCCCCCAGGCCCCCGCGCCCTTCTTGCCGGAGCCCACATCCGGGCCGGAGCCATGGCAGGGACCGGGATAAGCTCGGCAGGCGACAGCGGGCCACTGCACCGTCAGGAGGGCTACGTCATCGCCGCCATCCCCACCAGGGACCAGGGTCTGGCGGAAATCATCTTCCGCCCGGCGCTCCTCCCCCTGGCTCCGCTGGAACAATCGGCCTGCCGCCATCTGGCGGACCTGGCCGGGGCGGCCTACGCCCGCCTGCGCCTGCTGGAACAATGCCGCAAGCGGGCCGAGAACCTGGCCGAGGCCATGCGGGCAATGCAGGGTATGAACCTGAAACTCCTCCAGACCGAACGGTTGGCTGCCGTGGGCCAACTGGCAGCCGGAGCGGCCCACGAGATCAACAACCCCCTGGCCATCATTTCCGCCCGTGCGCAACTGCTGGAAATGAAGGAGCCTGACCCGGCCAAAAAGCGCAACTTTCAGCAGATGGTGGAGCAGATTGAACGCATCAGCGCCATCCTGGGCAACCTTATGGACTTTGCCCGGCCTGCGCCCCTGTCCATGGAGCCCGTGGATATCGTCGCCGTGCTGGGAAAAACCCTGGAACTTATTGCGGGAGGCCTGAAGCCCCTGGGCATCGGCCTGGAACGCCACTTTCCTCAGGATCTGCCCGCCATTCAGGCTGATCCCCGCCAATTGGAACAGGTTTTCCTCAACCTGCTCATCAACGCCGAGCACGCCATGGAAGGCACAGGCGGCACCATCAGCCTGAGCGTAGCCTACGCCCCCCGCAATGACACGTTAACCGTATCCATAACCGACACCGGGACGGGCATTCCCAAAGAGTTGCTAGGCAAGATTTTCGATCCCTTTTTCACCACCAAAGCCGAGGGCAAAGGCACCGGGCTTGGGCTCTCAACCTCCTACGGCATCGTGGCCAACCACCTGGGAGACATTCTGGTAGACAGCGAACCCGGTCGGGGGACCACGGTCACCGTGCGCCTCCCCCGCGATCCGGCGGCGGCAAGGGCAAGCGCAGGCGCGTCTGCCTCGGCGGCTCATGCCGGGCCGGCCCAGGACGCCATCCTGGTGGTGGATGATGAAAAACACATCCGCGACATCCTGCGCGAGTCCCTGGAATCCGAAGGCTACGCCGTGGCCCTGGCCAAAGACGGGGAGCAGGGGCTCTCCATGCTGCGCACTCAGCGCTTCCGGTTGGTGATTCTGGATATCCGCATGCCCCAGCGCGACGGACTGGAGCTGCTGCGCGAAGCCAGAAGCCTGGTTGGTGAGGGCCTGCCCGTGCTGGTGCTCACTGGCATGGCCGGTGAGGAGGAAATCCGCGAGGCCCTGGACCTGGGCGCTGCCGGGTGCCTGCGCAAGCCCTTCCAGATAGACGCCCTGCTGGCCGAGGTCCGCCGCCTGGGCGGCCGCCGGGACGCCTCGTGAACCCCGCCGCAGCAGCGGGAACCAGCCCTCTCGCCAGAGGCGGGTCTTACCTGAGGGCACGCCCGTGAGCCGCATCATCGCCGTGGCCAGCGGCAAGGGCGGAGCCGGAAAGACCAGCGTGGCCGTCAACCTGGCCTTTGCCCTGGCCCGCATGGGCCGTCGGGTCTGCCTGCTGGATGCGGACCTGGGCCTCTCCAACGTGGACATTCTGCTGGGCATAAGCCCCACCCTCACTCTTGAGCAGGTGCTCTTCGAGGGGCTGCCCATGGAACGCGCAGTCACCCCGGTTGGACCGGGGGTGGATGTCATTGCCGGAAGTTCCGGCGTGTCGCGCATGGCCGAACTTTCCCGAAACCGCCGCGCCCGGCTGGGCACGGAATTCGCCAAGCTTTCAACCTACCATTACCTGCTGGTGGACAACTCTCCCGGCATCACCAGCCAGGTGGTCTCCCTGTGCCTGGCCTGCGGCGAGCTGCTGCTGGTGGTCAACCCGGAACCCTCGTCCATGACCGATGCCTACGCCCTCATCAAAGTGCTCAAGGAAAACGGCATGTGCCGCAGCCCTGGCCTGCTGCTCAACCGGGTGGCTTCCGAAGCCCAGGCAGTAGACATCCACGCCCGCATGAAAGCCGCCTGCGCAAGGCATCTGAGCCTGGGCTGCCGCTATCTGGGCTCTATCCCCAGGGACGAGGCCATGAGCGCATCAGCCGCGCGCCAGCGCCCCCTGCTGGAATGGTCTCCAGCCGCCCCCGCGGCCAGGGCTTTTCTGAAGCTCGCCGCTGCCCTGGAGCGCGACGATCTGGCCGTTACCGGCTCCAGCGGGCACCCGACCGACTTTTTCGAGCGCTCAATGGTGCGCCTGCTGGAAGGCCCCATCCGGCCCCCGGAGGCAGCGGCGCGGCCAAGCCTTGCGGCCAGCCCGGCAGCCGCACGCCTGGACGCCGCCCTGGCCCTGACCGCCACACTGGAAACCCTGGAACACACGCCCGTGGCCTTGGGCATCATAGCCGCCTTGCGTACCGCACTGGACGAAGCCCGTGCGGCTATTGCCCCTGCAACACCCGGACGGTCTCCCACCGTCACAGCGGCTGGCGCTGCCGCCCCGCCCCTGGCGATGAATGGAGCTGTCTCAGCTTTGGCTCCCGCCCTTGTTCCTGCGGCTCAGGGGCTGGCCTCGGCGGTCCATGTCCCTGGCGGTTTGGCTCAACAGCCGGTCACCACGGCAGTTTCCGCTCTGTCCACAAAAGCTGGATCAAGCGCCGGAGATTCCCAGTCGGCCATTCAGCCTACATCCCATAACACGTTACAGCCTACTAGTTATCCTACGTGTTATGGTGCAACTCGTATTACAGAACAGCCAGCCAACCACCCCGTCTCCCCCCCACCGCTGCGCGTTTCCATTCTCAGTACCGATCCGGTCATGGGAGACATCCTGGAGGAGAGCTTGACTTCGGCGGGCATGCTGGTCACCCGTCTGACCTCCCGGACGCCGGGGGCGCACGACCCGATGACGGATGCCGTGATGCATAGGGAACAGAGCCTGGCCGCCTCCCCTCAAGTATTGGTGGTGCAGCTTGACGGGCACTCCCGGCTCGACGGTTCGGGCGGACAGGGCGGGTTCAACGAATTTGCCACGCTGGACGTGTCCGGCCAATTCCATGCCACCATCCCCCTGGTTGTGGTGGACGGCTTCGACCGCCGGGCGCAGAACGCACTGCCAGGGCTCCAGGCGGCAGTCCAGGCAGGCCGTATCACCGAAGTGGTGGCCGCGCCCTTCAGGGTGGAAGCCCTGGTGGCCGCCGTGCGCCGCTGCGCCCGGACACCTGCGCCCGACGCCTGAACCGGACAGCAAAAGCGTCCTGACGCATGCCTGGGGCCGGAACAATCACCTGCCGCATAACAGTCGCCCAGCGGCCTTCCGAGGCTCGTCCGAGCACGAGTCCACCGGGCTTTCTCTTGAATCCTCCGCGCATCTGTGAAAATGTCATCGACATGCATTCTCAGACGACCACGTGTTTTTCCACTCACTCCAGGCAGGTTTGCTGATGGCTTCCGTGTTGATCGCAGACGACTCCATGTTCCAGCGTTTCCTTTTGGCGAAAATTGTCACGGATATGGGGCACACGGTCCTCCAGGCCAAATCCGGGCAGGAATGTTTGGACATGGCCCTGGCCAACAAACCCGGCCTGATCCTCCTGGACCTGAACATGCCCGGCCTCGACGGCGTCGGCACGTTGGAGTGCCTCTGCGACACGGGCCACGGAGGCTGCGTGGTGGTAATAACTGCCGACATACAAAGCACGACGCGGAGCAAATGCCTGGCTTTGGGAGCCCATGAAGTCCTCAACAAGCCCCTTGATGAAGACGCCTTGCGCGCTCTGTTGACAGACCTGCTGCCTGCTGTTCCGAATGGTCCGGCCCAGTCTCCCGCATGACCGACGACACCCTGCTGCGGATCTTCAGGACAAGCTCACTGGAACAGCTTGCCCTGGCCGAGAAGGATCTGCTCGATCTGGAAACCGCCGCTCCCAACAGCGTTCTTCCCGCCGTCGAAGGGCTCTTCCGAGCCATCCACACCCTCAAGGGCGATGCGGGCACATTACAATTCACCGCAGTGGTCACCCTGTGCCACGAGCTTGAAACCATTCTTGACCGCATGCGCTCTGGCCGCCTGGATTCCAGCGCCCCTCTGGTAACCGACCTGCTGGCCGCCTTTGACGACCTGAAGCGGACGGTGTTGCTGTCCTCCCCTGAAACACCGGCGGACAACACGGATCTTCTGGCGCGCCTGACGATCTGGCAACAGTCTGGCTGCGCCGCGCTTCCAACCGGTTCTCTCACTCCGGCGGCAGTGGACCTGAGTTCACAGCCGGACTTTGACAGCGCAGCCGACCAGCCCCCCTCTGCGAAGCAGCCGGAAGAAACGCCACCGCCCGGCTCCGCTACTGACGGCGACGGACTGATAGACGAGTCGACCATTGCAGGAAGAACGCGGGAGACCATCCCCGTGCGCAACGCCGAACTGGACCTGCTGCTGGAAGGGCTTGGGGAAATCATGCTGGCCAGGTCCAGATTGGCCAGCCTGGCCAGGCGGGACGCCCGTTGGGAATATCTGGATGTTGCCGACGACCTGGAGCGCCAAGTGTTGGACATGGGCAAACGGGTGCTGGGCATGCGTTTGCTGCCGCTGCACACGGCCATGCCCAAATACCGGCGGCTGGTGCGCGATGTAGCCACCAGGGCGGGCAAAAACGCCGGACTGGCCATGAGCGGCGAATTCACCGAACTCGACAAGTCCGTCATCGAAAAGCTCAATACCCCCATCATCCATCTGTTGCGCAACGCCGTTCACCACGGCATAGAGCCAGCCGAAGTCCGCTCCCGGCTGGGCAAGCCTGCAAAAGGCGAGGTGACCATCAACGCCCGGCAGGACGGGCATGACATCGTCATCGTCGTGCGCGACGACGGTGCCGGAATCAGCCCGGAGGCGGTCTACGCCAAGGCGTTGGCCGCCGGGCAGACGCCGCCGGGCGTCGAACTGACCGCCCAACAAAAACTGGAATTGGTTTTTCTTTCCGGGCTCTCCACTGCGGCCACGGTGGACGACATCTCCGGCCGGGGGGTGGGGCTCGATGCGGTGCGCTCCACCGTGGAGAGCCTCTCCGGCCAGGTGTCGCTTGAGAGCGTCCCGGGCCGGGGCACCGCCTTCACCATACGGTTTCCGGTAAGCCTGACGCTCATGGAATGCCTGCGCGTCCAGATTGACGCCGAGGTGGTGTTCTTCCCCCTGGAAGCCGTGGTGGAATGTCTGGAACTTCCCCGCACGCGGCCCAGCGGCAAGGCCTTCTTCACCTTTGCCCTGCGAGGCGGCCTTCTGCCGCTGGTGGCCCTGGACGCGCTCTACGGTCTGAATTCCGGGGCCTCCCGCCTCGAACAGATCATCGTGGCCGAAAGCAACGGCCTGCGCTTCGGCGTGGCTGTGGACAAGGTGCTGGGCCTGTGCCAGGTGATGGTCAAGGCCCTGGAATCCAAGATGATGCATGCCAAGGGATTTCTGGGCGCGGCCTTGAACGACGCAGGCGGCATGTCCCTCATCGTGGACCCCAGGTATCTGGCCCAGGCTCTTGAGGCAGGCGATGAGGGGGAGAGGGGAGAGGGATGCCTCCGGGGGCCAGGGGGACAATGTCCCCCCGGCCCCCCCGTATAGCTTCGCGTCGATGGGTGTAAACAGAGGAGGCGGGAACCCCTCAGACCGTCTCGTCTCCGGCAGCCACCACGCGGTCGCGGCCCAGACGTTTGGCGGCGTAGAGGGCCTGGTCGGCCTGATGCATGAACTCTTCCAGGCTTTGTCCGGGCTGGGCTTGGGCCACGCCCAGGCTCACGGTGAAGATGATAGCCTTGCTGTCCTTGGGCAAAATATTGCGGCGCACCCGTTCGGCAATACGCTCGGCCACCATGCGAGCGGGCTCCAAAACGGTTTCGGGCAGGACAATGCCAAATTCTTCGCCGCCCATGCGGCCCAAAGTGTCCACATCCCGAATTTCTTCGGCGCAAAGACCGACAAGTAGCTTGAGCACCGTATCCCCGGTCTGGTGTCCCCATGCATCATTGACGGCCTTGAAATAGTCGATATCCAGGAGGAGCAACGACAGAGCATGCCCATAGCGATGGGCACGGCGCAATTCCTTGCTCAAATGGCCTAGGAACGAGCGGCGATTGTGGATGCCGGTCAGAAAATCGATGGTCGCCCGTTCCAACAATTTGACTTCCATGCGTTTGCGCAGGCCGATTTCCTTTTCCAGCCTGGCCTGTATCGCCAGGTTATCCTGGAGACGGGAGTGAATTTCCGTCACATCCTCCAAGGATACCACTACATGGCTCACCTCGCCTCTGGCATTCTTCATCCCGAAGGCCACGGAATGTTGCATGCGATGCGAGCCGTCCGGCAGGAGAGCCGGGATGAGATGCTTGTGCAGATGGTAAGAGAACACGGCCGGTGGCCCGCCATGGAACAAGGCCGCCAGCCGGTCCACCACCAAGGGGCGGGCCATCTGGGGAAAAACCTCACGGATGTCTTTGCCAAGCAGCTCCTCGCGGCTCAGACCTGTCCAGGATTCCAGGCAGGTATTCCAGAAAATGAGGCAAAAATTGCGGTCGCAGGCCAGGATACCCAGGGGCAGAAAATCCATGCCCTGAAACAAGCCCACCTCGCAATTCCCGGCGCTCGTTGGCGTGATGCGGCTCATTGACAGGCAATTCCATGAGAGAGGTTGTCCAGAGCCTTAAGCAGGTTGTCGAAGGCTGCGACGTGAAAAATGATGACCACTTCGCCTTCAGCCACGCCTTCCTCCATGAGGAACTGGGTTTTGATCATAAGCACCATGCTGTGCTCGGGATCTTCGTGTCCCAGCAGCCCCTTGATGTCGGTTTCGAAATAGTCGGGCGGGAAATAGTCGATACCCACGCCGAGCACGTTGACGATGGACCCCATCACCCCATTGAGCACGATGTTGCCCACCTCCTGGATGGTGCCTATGCACAGGGAATCGAAATCCATACCCATAGCCGCGTGCTCGTCGCCCACCAATTGCGAAACCAGCCAGGCGGCGCTCTCCCGGGGAAAAATCAGCCCGGACCAGCCGGAAAAAGTCCCCCGGAAGCCAAGCCGCACGGTGGAGAGCACTTCCTTGCCCCGGCTGTGGATATATTGCGCCATTTCGGCTTTGTTAAGCACCAGAATTTCGGGAAGTTCCAGCCGAACGTGGGATTTGACCATCTGATTGATCAACCCCCCAGCCTTGCCCACGCCGATATTGATGAGTTCTCTAAGGATGTCGAGCTGACAAGCGGTAAGATGCATTGGAAAGGTTGCTCCGCTGCAAGAAATTACTGCACGTGGACCGCAAAAGCCGCCCGACGCGCTATGATCAATGGATACGGCCAACAGCCACTGAAGGCAAGGCCTAAGCGGGTTCCGAGAGTCTCCGCTGCGTTATCGTATGTCCGCCAGAACGGGATTCCGGCCCGGAGCTGTGCATCATCCGTGATCGGTGCACAAAGGGATGTGGATGATGAACCGGGAGCCGCGTCCTGGTTTGGAATCCACTGCGATTTTCCCGAAGTGGTTGCGGGTGATGATGAAGTAAGACACCGAAAGGCCCAGGCCGGTGCCTTCGCCAGGGCTCTTGGTGGTGAAGAAGGGTTCAAAGATCTTTCGGGTGAGCGCCTCATCCATGCCCGGCCCGTTGTCCTCAACCTCGATGACCGCGAAATCCTCTTCCCGAAGCAGGCGCAGGGTGATGGACGGATCGGGCTTGTCCGGCTGGCTGGCCAGGGCCTGGGCTGCGTTACGGAGCAGGTTCAGGAGCACCTGTTCTATTTCGCCGGGCGAACACATTGCCTGAGGCAGGGCGGGGTCAAACTCCCGGATGATGGCGATGCGCCGGAAATCGTACTTCTTCTTGAGATCGTAATCGGTGGAGGCGATCTCCACGGCCCGGTTCACCAGTTCTGGAAGCGCTTTTGGGACCTTGCCAGAGGGACTCCCCCTGGTGAAATCGAGCATGTTGGCCACAATTCTGGCCGCCCGCTGGCCTGCTTCCCTGACGCCGGACAACAGGGCGGGCAGTTCGCGCCGCTCCAGGTAGCAGTTCACGGCGCCCATTTCTACGCCGCAAGCTTGCGAGGCTGCGATATTCATGGGCAAGCCGGGGCTTAAGCGGCGCTCAATATTCTGCACGTTCTGTAGAATGCCCGCCAGGGGGTTGTTGATCTCGTGAGCCATGCCGGCGGCCAGCCCTCCCAGAGACATCATCTTCTCGGTTTGCATGATCAGCTCTTCCATGCGCGCCTGCTCAGTCACGTCGTCAAGGCGTATCACCGCGCCGTGTACCGCCCCAGCGTCCATCAGGGGGAACACCAGCAGATCGTGCAGGAGTTCACTGCCCTCCACTTGGTCTGGAAGCTTCTGGCGCATCACCGGCTCGCCACGCTCCAGCGCGGTCCAGACCGCATCCATATGCCGGGCAAGGCCGGGGAACACTTCCTCGACCAGACGGCCGGACGCCTGGCTGACGGCAAGCCCGGTTACCCGCGCCGCAGCGAGGTTCCAATAGGTTACCCGCGCCTTGACATCCACGCCCACCACCAACGATGGCATGGAGTCGAGGATATGTTGTATGGCGTTGCGGGCCAGTTGGAGTTCCTGGTCCGCCTTCTTGCGCTGAGTGACTTCCCGGGCCACGGCCACGGCGAAATCGCGCCCGCCGGATCGCACTGCCGAAAGCGTCAGCTCGAAAAAAGCGCGCCCCCCATCAGGTTCGACCAGCACCACCGCGTGGACGCCGCCGCCCGGGCCTTCCGCGTCCAAAGAGGCCCCGTGCCTACCGAGCCATTCGGGCAGCGCCGAGCCGGGCTCCGCCTCGAAAAGTTCCAAAAACAGTCTGCCGGTAAGCGCTTCACGCGTCAGGCCCAGTCGGCCGCAGGCGGTGAGGTTGGCATCCACAACCTGGCCTGTCCCGGCGTCGAGCAGGACAATAAGATCGTTGGCGTGGTCCACCAGGGCGTGGAACAGCTCCAGTTCTTCCAGACGCTTGCGCAACTGCGGATAATAGCTCTTGTGGATTGACGTTTCGCCAAACCCTATGAGCTTGTCGCGGATGTCACCTATTTCCCCTTCTGCCATGTTACATGGCCTCGGTGTAGAGGCGCTCCACGTCGAGCACGCCCAGCGGGCAGGGATTGGTGGCCATGCAGGGGTCGTTGACGGCCTTGGACGCCAGGGCGGCGATGTCCCCAGCGGTTACCCCGATTTCCGAGAGCGTTTCAGTAACACCCACCGTGTGCTTAAGCGTGCGCACCGCTGCCAGCAGCCGTTTGGCTCCTTCCTCCTGATCCACGCCGTCGACATCCGCGCCAAGAGCCTTGGCGATAGCCATATAGCGCTCCGGCGCGCTGGAAAAATTGCGTTTGATGACGTGGTCGAGCAAAATGGCGTTGCATTGGCCGTGGGGCAGGTCCAGAAAACCGCCAAGGCTGTGAGCCATGGCGTGCACCGCGCCCAGGATGGCGTTAGAGAAGGCCAGTCCGGCAAGAAGGCAGGCATGGAGCATCATCGCCCGCTGTTCCAGGTCGTCTGGCCGCTCCATGGCCTGGGGCAGGCTTTGGGCCACGCAGCGGATGGCCTCCAGGGCCATGAGGTCGGTCATGGGCGAACTGGCGTTGGAAACATAGGCTTCCACGGCATGGGTCAAGGTATCCAGGCCCGTATAGGCCGTGAGGCTGGGGGGCTGAGTAAGAGTGAGCACGGGGTCGAGCAGCGAGACGTCGGGCACCAGGGTTTTGCTGACGATGGCAATCTTCAATTTGCGCACAGTGTCGGTGATGATGGCGAACTGCGAGACATCGGCAGCCGTGCCTGCCGTGGTGGGGATGCAAATCAGCGGCGGACCGGGCAAGGGCACGTTATCCGCGCCTTCGAAGGAAAGGATGTCCTGCTGGTTGGTGCTCACGATGCCGATGGCCTTGGCGCAGTCGAGGGCGCTGCCGCCGCCCACGGCCACGATCATGTCGCAGCCCTTGCGGGTATAGAGTTCCGCCCCCTCCATAGCCTGGCTGTCGCGCGGGTTGCAGGAGACGTCCTGGAATTCCACCACGGGCAGCCGCTGGCCCATCAGGCTTTCTATCACCTGAGCGGTTGCGCCGGAAGCGGCAACCCCAGGGTCGCTGACCACCAGGATCCTGTTGCCGCCCAGGTTGCGGGCATAACGCCCAGCCAGAGCCGATGATCCAGGACCGAAAACAAACTCCGGGGCCAAAAATTTGCGCATTTCCAAGAACGTGGCGTCAATCATGGTACACTCTCCAGCCATCTGCTCCGTTCCCGCGCCGGTCCATACCCCGCGTTGGGCATCCGCGCCGCAAAGCCTGAAACGCTCTCACCAATCTGGATTTCTTCAACGTTATGTGACACTGGCAAGGCACTTGGTCAAGGAATGTATCCTGCCCACGCCGAAACAGGAGGACATGCATGCCCCCCAGGCCCATTGCGGCTTTCCCTCTGGCCCTGGCTGTTGCGATCCTGTTGAGTCTCCCCTGCCGTGCTTTCTGCCAGGAGCAGCTGTACAACCTCCAAGCCTCGCGGGTGTTGCCCAAATCCATGCTCTCCGGGCCGGGCTTCCGGGTGGACCCTCAGGTGCGCGCCGACGGGTACATGAACATCTACCTGCTCCATTCCCGCTATGGTGATTTCCGGGTGGTCTCCACGGCGCTGCTCTCCAGCCGCATCGCCGAGGTGCTGGCCATGCAGGCCATGGACCGCATGGACACTTCCAGCGAATTCGTAAACGCCGTGGGCGAAGGCGGCCTCAACGTGCTCCGGGGCGCGGCTGATCTGGTGACCAAGCCGCTGGATACCCTGAGCGGAGCCGCTTCCGGGGTTGGCAAGATGTTCAGCCGGGCGGGCGAGAATCTTTTCGGCAGCACAGCCAGCAAATACGAAGACACTGGCATCCAATCCGTGCTCGGATATTCCAGGGTGAAACGCGAATACGCTCTGGCCTTCGGAGTGGACCCCTACTCCACCAACCCTGTGCTGGCCAAACACCTGGAACGCGTGGCTTCGGCGGGCTACGCGGGCGGACTTTCGGCCACGGCCCTCAAGGTTATCATCCCCGGAGGAGTGGGCATCGCCGTATCCACCCTGGGCGGCACCCACTGGCTGGGCGAAGTCAACTTGGCCCAGCCTCCAAGCGAACTGCGCATGGATAACCGCCAGAAGCTCCTGGCCATGGGCGTAGATGCAGGGCTTGCCGAAGCCTTCATTGACACCGGCGAGTTCACCCCTACCCAGCAGAGCCTGATAGTGGCGGCCCTTGACAAGATGAAGGGCGTGGCCGGACGCGACCGCGTGGTGCGCCTGGCCCTCAGCACCCCGGATCAGGACGTGGCCCTCTTTCGCCAACGGATGGTGCAAAGTTACGCCGGATACCATCGCTCTGTGGAAAGGCTTGAACGCTTCGTGGACCTCGGCGCCTTTGTCGGAGCCCGCAGCGCCTCGGGCAAGCTGGTGCTCATCCTCCCCCTGGATTCCCTGTTCTGGACCGCGCCGGTTGTCAAAACCATCCATGACATCCGCAGGAACGCCAAGGAACTGGGTCTGTTCCAGACCGAATTCTGGGTATCCGGCCAGGTGAGCGCCATGGCCCGCGCCAGGATACAGACCCAGGGCTGGGTGGTGCACGAGAAGAGCGACCTGACGCTGCTGCGTTAAGAGTGGGTGAAGAGGAGAGGGTGCGGAGGAGAGAGGAAGAGCCTCCGGCGGCCAAAGGGGAATACGGATGCTAGCCTCGCAGAGGCGTAGCATTTACGGATGCTAGCCTCGCAGAGGCGTAGCAGCCCGTTAAGAGTGAAACAGCCCATTTCGAACGCAGTGCAATGCCCCTTTGGAATCCCATATATTTACGGGTGTTACTGATCAGTAGCACGAATTTTGTTTTTCGACGACTTTCTTCTTGCCAGATTTGGCCCCCCCTGGTTACACGAATACGAAATTATTAACACGACCGGAGGTCAACCATGCTTCGCCGCCTTCCCCTTGCCGTGCTCCTGCTCTTCGCTTTGGTCCTGCCCGCCCATGCGCACTTCGGCATGGTCATCCCGGACAAGAATCTGGTGGAGAAAGACGGAAACAAGACCGTCACACTGGATCTGCGTTTCTGGCACCCCATGGAAAACCAGGGCATGAACTTGGTAAAGCCGAAATTCGAACTGCTGGCCCAGGGTAAAAAAACCGACCTCTCGGCCGGGCTCAAACAGGTGCATGCCGAGGGCAAAGAGGCCTGGCAAGCGTTCTTCGAAGTGAAAAGGCCCGGTGTGTACGCCTTTGCCATGACCCCCCAGCCCTACTGGGAACCCTCGGAAGACAAATACATCGTCCACATCACCAAGACCGTGATCTCCGCACTCGGCGACGAGGAAGGCTGGGACCGGCCCATGGGCCTCAAGCTGGAGATCGTGCCCCTGGTCAAGCCCTTCGCCCTCTATGCGGGCAACGTCTTCACCGGCAAAGTGCTCTTCAAGGGCAAACCCCTGGCCAACAGCGACGTTGAAGTGGAATTCCGCAACGCCGACGGCGCACTGAAGGCTCCAGCCGAGGCCTATGTGAGCCAGGTGGTCAAGACGGACGCCAACGGAATATTCAGCTACGCCGCCCCCTGGGCCGGTTGGTGGGGTTTCGCCGCCCTGACCGATGATGACGCCAAAATGAAAAAAGACGGCAAAGACAAAAAGGTGGAACTCGGCGGCGTGTTCTGGGCCTATTTTCACGCCCTGCCGGGTAAATAGACGGGATGAACGAATGAAATTTCTCAACCTGACGGCCACGCTGCTGTCGTTTTCTTCAGAGCGGGCCATGCCTGGAACGCAGCCTGAAGCTCGCCCCCTGAAGCTCGCGCTGAGCGCACTGTTGCCGGTTTTCCTGCTGCTGGCCATGAGCGCCAATCCCGCCCAGGCCCACAAGGTGAACATCTTCGCCACAGTGGAGGCCGGAAACATCACCGGCGAAGGCTATTTCGGCAGCGGAACCAAAGCCCAGAACACCCTGGTAGAGGTGCGGGACGCCTTGGACGGGCTGGTCGGCACAACACGCACCGACACAGAGGGGGCCTTCCGCCTGCCCGTCCCCCCAGGAGCCCGGCTCCCCCTGCGGGTGGTGCTCAAAGCCGGAGACGGCCACCAGAACGACTACCCCGTCACCGCCGCCGACCTGAGCCTGCCCCCCGGCGCGGAATCGACGCCCCTGGCTGGAACGCCCCCGGCCAGCAACTCGGCGGCCACGGTTTCCCCCGCTGTCGCGGGCGCTGCCCCTCCCGCTCCTGGGATGGTGGTTCCCTCCACCACTGCGACGGTTGCCGTAAACGCGTCAGGTGGCCCTGCTCCCAGCCCGGCAACGCCCACCGCAGCCGCTGGAACCATGGACCGCAGCCCTCCGGGCGAGGCTATGGCCGCGCTGGTTGAGGCCGCCGTGGCCAAAGCAGTGGAAGGGAAAATCGCGCCCCTGCGCATGGAGATCAACCGTCTGTCTGAAATCAACGAAAAGGCCAAAGTCCGCGACATCGTCGGCGGCCTGGGCTGGATAGTAGGGCTGTTCGGTCTGTTGGCTGTTCTGCGCGGGCGAAAGAAATAGCACTCGGGGCCTTGGCTGCGCGAGCACCCCGACCGTGGGCCTAGGGCTTCACGTAGGCGAACCCCACGCGCTGCAGCTTCACCACCTGGACCACGCCAGCCGGTACGACAACCGCCTCGGGGACGATGTCTGCCGGTGCAAGGCCGTGCTCCTTCATGGCGTTGTTGCAGGCGAAGAGCCGAACGCGCCCTGTGCACAACGTGGCCAGAAGCTCCCGCTGGGGGCAGGTGTCGCGGCGTAGCAGCTCGATGGCCTTGCCATTGACCACGATGGCAATGGTATATTCCTCGTCCGTCACGGCGTTGCCGTAATTGACGGCATTGCGCAGCGCCATGACAAAGCTGGCTTCGTCGGTATCGACATGAAACAGCACATCGTAAAACATGGTCCCTCCGGGAGCGTGCCCTGAGTGTGCATAGAGGCCGCTTGCCTCCTCCGCAATCAAGGATAAATTCACCGGGACCTTCCTAGCACCGACCAGGCTATTTGTCTTGCGCCGAGAAGGGCTCCGCCAGCCCGCACACCGCAAAATGGCCGCGCACGTTTGTACCGTGCGCGGCCATTGACTGTCGGTGATCTCGAAAGGCCTACAATCCCGTCAGCTCGAACACGGTTTCGGCTTCGCTGTCCCAGCCGTCCCACAGGAAGTCATCGGCCCTGTTGTCGGCGATCAGGCGCAGGGCGTAGTGGGTCTGGTCTTCGTAGAAACCGCAGAACGCGCCCCGGCGCTGCATGGACCCGTTCATCTCTATAGCTTCCGCCGGACAGGGTGATCCGCAGAAATGGCGGATGGCGCAGCGGTTGCACGGCTCGATGTCTTCCACTTTGCGGCCGGTGACCTGGGCGAAGGGCGCGCTGAGTAGAACGTCTCCGATGGCGTCGGTGAACAGGTTGCCGCCCTTGAAGTGGGGCAGGCCGATGAACTCGCTGCAGGGGAACATGTCCCCGTTGGGGGCCAGGGCGAAGAAGCAGCGACCGCCGCCGCAGGGCGAGATGTCGCACATCAGCCGCCGGGCCGTGGGAGCCATGATGGCCAGCAGGATGTTGGCGAAGTTGGCCACCACAAGCTTGCGCCCGGTTTCGCGGTACAACTGGTGGCTGCGCTCCAGGGCGGCGATGAACTGACGCCCCGCACCCTGGTCGTCGGGCATGATTTCGCGCGCGCCGGGCAGGGTGCAGCGCACGATGTTGAGCAGACAGGTTTCCACCGCGTTGGCGTGGAAATACTCCACCACCTCGGGCAGTGAGGCGATATTTTGGGAGGTCACGGTACAGATGACGTTGAACCCGGAGTAGCCGCGCAGCATGTCCATGGCCTTGCGCACCAGATGCGACACGCCCTCGCCCCCCCAGGTTTTGCGGGCGGCGTCGGCCACGGCGGCGTCCACGCCGTCCAGGGAAATGCCCACGCCCACGTTGCGGCTGGTGAGGAACTCCACGGCCTTCTCGTCAAGCAGTGTGGCATTGGTCTGCACGCCGAAGCGGAAATCGTCC
Source organism: Desulfovibrionales bacterium (assembly GCA_038248065.1). Taxonomy (GTDB): domain Bacteria; phylum Desulfobacterota; class Desulfovibrionia; order Desulfovibrionales; family Desulfovibrionaceae; genus Fundidesulfovibrio. The sequence continues at coordinate 46,863 of JBBRUD010000006.1, forward strand.
TTGAAGGCTTCGATGCCCGCAAACACGGCCTCGCGGTTCATAAGGGGCTCTGCGCCGTGGAAGATGATCTGCGGCTTGCGGCCCTTGGGCAGTGTGGTTAAAAAGTGGGTTTTGAGCCTGTCCAGGGCGTCCAGCAGAACGTCCGGGCTCATGTGCTGGCCGTTGGCCCGCATGTCGCCGGGGATGTAGCAATAGGCGCAGTTAAGGTTGCAGCGCTCGGTGGGGTTGAAATACACGGCCGAGGGCGTCAACCCGAAGCGCAGAGCCTGCATTTCCGCCCGGAATTTCCCGGCTTTAACCCTGTAGGCGTCCAGGAAGGAGGAATCCGTCAGGGCATGGCCCAGTTTGTCCTTCTTCACCAGCGACCAGAAGGCGGTATCGGGCTCGATGAGGGCAATATACTCGGAGTGGCCGATATCCACGGGCTGGAAAGTGGGGCCGTACCCGGTATTGATGTACCGGCCCATCTGGTCCTCGGCGGCTCCGCCGGAAGTCTGGGAATCGGGGCCGTGGCCGGTGTTGACGAAGCGGCCCCCGGAGGAGGCCGCTTCCAAGGCATTGCGGTCGGAGCTCATTTCGCTTTCTTGTCCATGAGGATGTAGTGCGAGAGACCCGTGCCCTCGGCGTTGCAGGCCTTGCGGATGGCGATGACGTCTTTGCTGTCGTTCTTCTTTTCCTGCTTTTCCATGTGTCCTCCTGTGGTTGGCGACAAAAAAAAGGGTTCCGGCAGGCCAAGCCCGCCGGAACCCTTTGCCTTCGGATTCCGAAATATTGCTGCGCGACAGGTCTTCTGGCTTACGGATCAATCGCCGGGGGGCAAGCCTTCCCAGCAGAGCGTGTGCCCCGCCAGTGGCCGGCTTTCGCCATGCCCTCCCGCGTCCCCGTTTACAGTGGTGGGTCCGCCACGGATTCGCACCGTGTTCCGAGATGTCGCGCATAAAAAAATAGCCGCATCGGGTGGCTGTGTCAATGCGGACTCGGAGCAACAACCGGGCTGTTGTTGTTGCCTCTCTGACTACACAGGGATAACATTCATGCCTGAACTCACTCCTGGAGGCAGCCATGGGCGTGGCCAGCACCTTGCGTACGGATAAAGAAACCCTGGCCAGATTGGACGGCTTGGCCAAGCGGCTGGGCCGAAGCCGCAACTGGGCCATCAACAAGGCTATCGAAGATTTCATCGACTATCACGAATGGTATGCCGCCAAGGTTCAGGAAGGCATCCGCGCGGCTGAAGCGGAAAACTTCGTCACCCAGGCCGAAGTTGATGCTGCCTTCGCCGAGTTCGGAGCCTGACCGCCGTGCCCTTCTGGACAGCCCTGGCCAAAAAGGATCTCCAGATCCACCTGTCCAGCCTCGTCCAGGAAGACCCCGGTGCCGCACGGCGCACAGCCCTCACCATCAAGGTGTCCTGCGCCGGGTTGGACCACTTTCCCAAGATTGGCCCTGATGGCCCCCTCGTTGGCATCCGGGAGCTTGCCATACCGGGCACCGCATATGTCTGCGTCTACCGCGTCGCACAGCGCAGAGTGGAAATTCTCCGGCTGTTGCACACATGCATGCAGTGGCCGCGCTAGGGGCACCCTTGCAGTGTGACATATTTCCCCGCCCGCCCGGCCCAACGGGTCATTTCGTTTCACCACTCCTAGCTGCCCGTATTGTCACGCACATTTGCCCGAACCACTGCCTTTCGACCCAAAGCAGAGGCGTCTTTTGTCCGCCTCTCTGGATCAAAAGGAAACACATTGTCCTCCACTCCACTGGCTTCCAAGAAAACAGCCTGATATCATTGACTAAATATCCTGGCCCGAGAGTTGCTATCAGGAAACTGCGGGGGAAATGCCTCTGCCGCCACCTGTGTGGAGATGGCGGTATTTTCTCGTGCGGCTGAAGCTCGTGAAAAAACACACAATGCGTTTGCGGCACCAGGCTTGACCCTGAAGTTTTTTTGGGAGTATTATAGTGGGGATTACCATTTTCAAACACACCTGGCGCGTCATGCCGTCCAAAACCACGGATGCACAGCCGTGGGTCCGCCATCCGGGACCACACTTTGGGCTTCGCGCTTGGGGTTTGAACTTCGAACAAGGAGGCGCGGCAACCGGCAACGGCGGGTATCCGGGCAAAAATGGGGCGCACAGACTGTTGCGTCACACTTTTGCGCCACACTGCCCTGCCACACTGTCGCGCACACATTCTGTGGCAGCGCGCCCCACACCCGCGCTGCGCAGCCGGGTTCGCCCTCTCCGCAGAGAGCGACACATTTTGTTGTAATGCTTAGTCTTTTTGTCTTCTCCACTTGCACCATGGCTCCTGGCACGGCTCTTGCCCTCCAGGGGGCGAGGAGGATCGCATGAAAACAATCACCCTCGGCGGACCCGCCGACACCAGCCTGACGGAAGAACTCACCCGGCTTACCGGCGTGGACGCCCGGCGCTGCCTGCAATGCGGCAAATGTTCGGGCAGTTGCCCCATGTCCTTCTCCTACGACCTTGCGGTCAACCAGGTAATGCGCCTGGTGGTGGAGGGCAAACGCGAAGAGCTGCTGAACTGCCGCTCCATCTGGCTGTGCTCCTCCTGCCACACCTGCTCGTCGCGCTGTCCGGCCCAGGTGGAGCCCTCCGCCCACATGGAGGCTCTGCGCCAGATGGCCCGCCGGGTGGGCATTGCGGCCGACCGCAGCTCCCGCGTCTTTGCCGACGCCTTCCTGGCCACCCTCAAGCGCAACGGCCGCATGTACGAGTTGGAGTTCATGATGCGCTACAACCTGGAATCCGGCCGTCCCTTTACCGACGCGGATCTTGCCCCCGTGGCCATTTCCAGGGGCAAACTGCATATCAAGCCCCCAAAAGTGGCCGGGCGTGACGCCGTGGCCCGCATCGTGGAACGCTTTGAGAAGGAGCGCAACGCATGAGCCTGAGTTTCGCCTACTACCCCGGCTGCTCTCAAGTGGCCTCCAGCGCCGAGTACGACGCCTCCACCCGGAGCGTCTGCCGTGCGCTGGGCATCGAACTGACAGAGGTGCCCGACTGGACCTGCTGCGGTTCCACCCCGGCCCACAACATCGACCCGCGCCTCTCGGCCGCCCTGTCGGCCCGCAATCTGGTGCAGGCCAAAGCCACCGGGCAGGAGACCATCACCACCCCCTGCCCCAGCTGTCTGGCCAACCTGCGCAATGCGGACCACAAGATGGAAAAACCGGAGTTCGCCGCAAAGGTCAACAAACTGCTCGACGAGCCCTACAAGGGCGGCATGAAAACCGCGTCCCTGCTCCAGGTGATCTTCGAGGGCATCGGCCCCGAGCGCCTGGCCAGGGAAGTGATCAGCCCGCTCAACGGCCTGAAGGTGGCGGCCTACTACGGTTGCCTGACCACCAGGCCCACCGAGCTCATGGCCTTTGACGACGAGGAGGACCCCACCTCCATGGACCAGTTGCTGGAGGCCTGCGGGGCCAAGTCCGTGCCCTTCCCCTTCAAGACGGAATGCTGCGGCGCGTCCATGGCCACCTCCTGCCGCGACTCCGTGCCCACCCTGGGCGGACGCATCCTCGAACTGGCCAAAGACGCGGGCGCCCAGGCCGTCGTGGTGGCCTGCCCGCTGTGCCAGTTGAACCTGGACATGCGCCGCAGCCAGATAACATCCAAGACCGGGGTGTCCAACACCTTGCCGGTGTTCTACTTCACCCAACTGCTGGGGCTGGCCCTTGGCCGCCCGGAAAGCGAGCTGGGCCTGGATAAACTCTGCGTCTCCCCGTCGGCCGCGCTGACCGCCATCCGCACCCCGGCCCCCGTAGCTGCCAAGGCCGGCAAAACCGAGAAGGAGACAAAGCCGTGCGCATAGGCGTCTTCATCTGTCACTGCGGCACGAACATCGCGTCCAGGGTCAAGGTCGACGAGGTCTCCAAGGCGGCCTTCACCTTCCCCGACGTGGTGTTCTCCACCCATGAGACCTATGTCTGTTCCGAGCCCGGCCAGCAGGCCATCGCCCGGGCCATCACCGAAAACCAGCTCGACGGCGTGGTGGTGGCTTCGTGCTCCCCGCGCATGCACGAGAACACCTTCCGCAACGCCATAGCCAGAGCGGGCCTCAACCCCTACATGCTGGAGATGGCCAACATCCGCGAGCACGTCTCCTGGATCGGCCTGGACATCCCCAGCAACACCCGCAAAGCCATCGACCTCACCCGCATCGCAGCGGCCAAGCTGGTGCGCAACCAGCCGCTCCTGCGCAAGAGCTTCTCCGTCACCCGCAAGGTGATGGTGATCGGCGGCGGCGTGGCTGGCATCCAGGCCGCACTCGACTGCGCCGACGCCGGACTCGACGTGGTGCTGGTGGAACGCGAATCCTCCATCGGCGGGGCCATGGCCAAGCTGGACAAGACCTTCCCCACGGTGGACTGCTCCACCTGCGTGCTGGGTCCCAAAATGGTGGAAGCCGCACAGCACCCCAAGATCAACCTGGTGTCCTACTCCGAGGTGCAGTCGGTCTCGGGCTACGTGGGCAACTTCGTGGTGGATGTGAAGCGCAAGGCCTCCTACGTCGACTTCGAAAAATGCACCGGCTGCGGCCTGTGCACCGAGAAGTGCCCCAGCAAGAAAAGCCCGGACCCCTTCAACGCCCACGTGTGCACCACAACGGCCATCAACATCCCCTTCCCCCAGGCCATCCCCAAGAAGGCGGTGATCAACGCGGCCACCTGCATCAAGTTCAAAACCGGCAAGTGCGGCAACTGCGCCAAGGTGTGCCCCTCCGAAGCCATCAACTTTGACATGCAGGACCGCATCGAGACCTTCACCGTGGGCTCGGTCATCGTGGCCACGGGCTATTCGCTCTTTGACACCTCCAAGTACGCCGAATACGGCGGCGGTCGGTATAAAGACGTCATCACCACCATGCAGTACGAGCGCCTGCTCTCGGCCTCCGGCCCCACCGGCGGCCACGTCAAGCGGCCCTCGGACGGCAAGGAACCCAAGACCGTGGTGTTCATCTCCTGCGTAGGCTCGCGCGATCCGGCCAAGAACCGGCCCTACTGCTCCAACTTCTGCTGCATGGCCCAGGCCAAGCAGGGCATTCTCACCAAGGATCACATCCCGGACTCGGAAGTCTATGTCTTCTACATCGACATCCGCGCCCCGAAAAAAGGCTACGAGGAGTTCATCCGCCGGGCCCAGGAAGAATACGGCGTGCGCTACGTGCGCGGTCGGGTGGGCAAGGTCTATCCCAAGGGCGACAAGCTGGTGGTGCGCGGGGCCGATACCCTCATGGGCGCACAGGTGGAGATCGAAGCCGATCTCGTGGTGCTGGCCGCCGGAGCCGAATCCGCCGAAGGCGCCAAGCACCTGGCGGAGACCCTGCGCATCCCCTCGGACCAGTACGGCTTCCTGGTGGAGAGCCATCCCAAACTCCGCCCCATGGAAACCACCACGGCGGGCGTGTTCCTGGCGGGTGCCTGCCAGGGCCCCAAGGATATTCCCGAATCCGTGGCTCAGGGAAGCGCCGCAGCGGCCAAGGCCCTGGTGCTGCTCTCCAAAGACAAACTGGAGAGCGACCCCCAGGTGGCCTCAGTCAATGCCAAGCGGTGCGTGGGCTGCGGCAAGTGCGTGCGGGTGTGCCCCTTCGGAGCCATCAAGGAGATCACGCTGCGTAGCGGCGAGGTTAAGGCCGAAGTTGTCGAAACGGTCTGCCAGGGTTGCGGCATATGCTCCGTAACCTGCCCGCAGAGCGCTATTCAACTGGAACATTCCAAAGATGATCAGATACTTGCGGAAGTGGAGGCCTTATGCCGGGCGTGGTCGGTCGAGAGCTGCGAATAATCGGATTTTTGTGCAACTGGTGTTCCTACGGCGGTGCTGACGCCGCAGGCGTGGGCAGATTCACCCAGCCCACGGACATGCGCATCATCCGCATGCCCTGCACGGGCCGGATGGACCCGCTGTTTGCCCTGAAAGCCTTCATGGGCGGGGCGGACGGTGTGCTGGTCTCAGGCTGCCACCCTAACGACTGCCACTACGCCGAGGGCAATTTCTACGCCCGGCGGCGGTTGGAGGTGCTCAAGCGCTTCCTGCCGGTACTGGGCATTGCGCCCGAGCGGTTCCACTACACCTGGGTCTCCGCCTCCGAGGCGGCCCGCTGGCAGATGGTGGTCACCCGCTTCACAGAGGAAATCCACGGTCTTGGCCCCATTGGCAAGCTGGACCAGGATCTGGCCTCCTGCGCCCTCAAGGCCATGGACAACGCCGTAGCCACCCCGCAACACGCCGGATAGGCGGGAGCACCCATGTCCCAACGCGACAAACTACAAGAGGCCATGGCCGCCGCCCTGCCCGAACTGGACGTGGTTCTGGGCTGGCGAATGGGGAACGATCCCCTGCGCGCCCAGCCCTACCGCATCCGTAAGGCGGAAGATCTGGATCAGCTGGTCTTCAACCGGCTGTGCGTCAACAACCTGAGCGTTCAGCTCATGCACCTGCGCGGCAAGAAGGTAGGCATCCCTGTGAAGGGCTGCGATTCGCGCTCCGTGGTGCAGATGCTGCAAGAAAAACTCATCAGCCGCGACAGCGTGAAGATCTTCGGCCTGCCCTGCGACGGGGTGGTGGATCTGAAGAAAATCGCCCGCGTGGCCGCACTCGACAGCGTCGAAGCCATAGATTTAACCGGCGACACCGCCACACTGACAATAGGCGGCCAGGCGACAGCCGTGCCCCTGAAAAGTGTGCTGGCCGACAAGTGCCACACCTGCCGGTTCCCCAACCCGGTGATCTACGACCACCTCATCGGCGAGCCCGTTGCGCCCTGGGCCGCAACGCCGCTGCCGCAGATGGAGGCCTTTGCCGCCGCGTCCATCACCGAGCGCTTCGCCTACTGGCAGAGCCAGATGGACCGCTGCATCCGCTGCTATGCCTGCCGCAACTCCTGCCCCCTGTGCTTCTGCCGCGACGTCTGCCTGTGCGACAGCCGCGACCCTCACTGGCAGAGCCAGGAGACCAGCATCCGGGAGCGGTTCATGGTCCAGGCAGTCCATGTGATGCATCTGGCAGGCCGCTGCACCGAATGCGGGGAGTGCGAACGCGCCTGCCCCGTGGATATCCCCCTGCTGACCATGAAGCGGGAGATGAACGCCATCGTCAAGGAACTCTTCCAGTACGATTCAGGCATCGATCCCGAGGCCGTGCCGCCTCTGATGACCTTCCAAGTGATCGAGGAAACCTTCAAGGAAATCACATGGTAGCCGCAACTCTCCGCTTTATCGCCACCGAGGCCGTACCCGGCTGGCTCACGTCGCTTGCCGGACGCATGGCGGTGTACGCCCCCCAGCGCCGGGAAGGCGTGGTCACCTTCAACCGTTTTGACCCGGCCCTGGAGCTGGCGCTCGACACCGATTCCGTGGCCCCGCCCAAGCATGTGGTCTTCCCCCAGACCGCGGTGATGCTGCGCTTCGCCTCCCGGGTGGACCCGGGCGCGCCCCACGACCGCCTTGTGGACCTGCGCGAGGATATCGACGACAGCCCCGCGCTGGTGTTCGCCACCCGCCCCTGCGGCGTGAAAGGCTTCACCACCTACGACCAGGTGTTCGTGAGCGACCGGGTGACCGATCCCTATTACAAGGCCCGGCGCGACAACACCGTGTTCGTCAGCCTGGCTTGCGACCACCCCCGCCAGAGTTGCTTCTGCAACATGGTGGGCGGTTCCCCGGACGACACCGAAGGCTCCGACGTGCTTCTGACCCCGGTCACGGGCGGATTCGCGGCCAAGGCCGTGACTGCCAAGGGCGAAGCCCTGCTGGCGGACGCCCCCTTCGGCAAGGGCGACGCCTACGCCAAGGAAGCGAAGGCCGTGCATGAAAAAGCCAGGAAAGCCCTCGGCCCTGCCACGGACATCTCCAAGCTGCCCGAGGCCCTGCGCGGACTGTTCAACAACCTGGAATACTGGGAGGACATGACCGCAGGCTGCGTCGGCTGCGGCATCTGCACCTTCCTGTGTCCCACCTGCTTCTGCTTCAACATCACCGACGAATCCGACGGCATCGCCGGGGCCAGAATACGCACCTGGGACGCCTGCATGTTCGCCCAGTATTCCATGGAAGCCAGCGGCCACAACCCCAGGCCCACCAAGGCCCACCGGTTGCGCAACCGCATCGGCCACAAGTTCTGGTACCACCCCGCCAACCATGGCGGCACCATATCCTGCTGCGGCTGCGGACGCTGCACCAGATACTGTCCGGGGGTCGTTGACCTCCGTCACATCCTCCAGGAGGCCTTGAAGCACCATGGCGGCTGAAAATACAAATCCCTACCTCCCCGAGCCGGTGATCATCGTCGGCACGGAGATGGAAAATTCCCTGGTAAAGACCTTCCGGGTGGTATTTGAAGACAAGGACCGCATGAGCCGGTTCACCTTCATCCCCGGACAGGTAGGGCAGCTCTCCGCCTTCGGCGCGGGCGAGGCCACCTTTGTCATCAACTCTCCTCCCACCCGCATGGACTACCTCCAGTTCTCGGTGATGCAGACGGGTGAAGTCACCAAGAAGCTCCACCAGTTCAAGGAGGGCGACCGTCTGGGCCTGCGCGCCCCGCTGGGCGGCGGTTTCGACGTGGAAGGCATGAAGGGCAAGAACATCGTACTGGTGGCCGGCGGCATCGGCATGGCCCCGCTGCGCACCCTGCTCCTGTACATGCTCGACAACAGGGCCGATTACGGCGACATCACCCTGGTGTACGGCTCCAAGGCTCCCGAAGACTTCTGCTACAAGACCGATCTTGAGGACTGGAACGCCAGGCCGGACATGAAGATGATTGAAACTGTCGATAACACCTGCACCCTGTGGACCAAGTGCGTGGGTCTTGTACCCAACGTGCTGCTGGACGAAAAGCCCAGCCCGGTCAACACCATAGCCGTCACCTGCGGGCCGCCCATCATGATCCGCTTCACACTGCAGGCCTTGGAAAAACTGGGTTTTTCCGACGACCAGATCGTCACCACCCTGGAGCGGCGCATGAAATGCGGCATCGGCATCTGCGGCCGCTGCAATATCGGCGAGAAATACGTGTGCGTCGATGGCCCGGTGTTCACCCTGAGCCAACTCAAAGACTTGCCCGCCGAGTTGTAGTGCCAACAGCAGCTTTGCGGCATGACGCCAACATTCCCACGGGGAGGCCGATCAGTTCGGTCTCCCCGTTTTTTCGCTTCGAGGAGTATACCACCGATCAGCGTTTGCAATCGCTGGGAGTATCATTATAAATAGTGCGCCTGCGTGTCTGCATGGGACGGTCTTTGCGTTTTTACAAGACGCCTCAATCTGACAACAACTTTGCCCGGCAGCGGGCGGAAGGATACCCGCCGATGAAGAGCCTACGCCTCTGCGGAGGCGCTGTACACGAACGGGAAATGCTCCTTAAGCTCATCGGCATTCTCAGCGCGGGGTCCGGGCGGGACGCGATGTTCGGTGCCCTGTTGCCGCTCTTGCAGCACTGGTCAGGCTGCGAAGCAGTAGGCGTGCGTTTGCGGCAGGGCGACGACTACCCCTATTTTCAGAGCACCGGCCTTTCCGAATCGTTCCTCACAATGGAAAGCGGACTCTGCGGCAGGGACAAAGAAGGCCAAGTCCTGCTCGGCGACGATGGCGCAGCCGTGCTCGAGTGCATGTGCGGCGCGGTTATCCAAGGCCGGGTCGATGTCTCCCAGCCGTGTTTCACCGCCAAAGGCAGTTTCTGGACCAATTCCACCACGGCCTTCCTGGCCAAAGCCCGCCGGAAGGGGCTGCCGCAGAGTGCCCGCAACCGCTGCAATCAGGCAGGCTACGAATCTATGGCGTTGGTCCCCCTGTGCTTTCACTCGAAGACCTTCGGCCTGTTGCAGTTCAACGACAAACGCACAGGTCGCTTCACCCGGCGGCGCATAGCCTTTCTGGAAAAAATGGCCGACAACGTTGCCCTGGCCCTTTCGCGGTTCCAGGCCGAGCAGGACCGGCTGGACGGCGAGCATGTCTATCGAGCCATGTTTTACGCCAACAACGCCATCAAGCTGCTGGTGGACCCCGACACCGGCAACATTGTCGATGCCAACCCTGCGGCCTGCGACTATTACGGCTATCCCCACCAAGTCCTCACCGCCCTGCGCATCTTCGACATCAACCCCATGTCCCCGGAGCAGATGTTCAAAGAGATGACCAAGGCCAAGGCCGCCACGCGCGACCACTACCTGTTCAAACACCGCCTGGCCAGCGGCGAGATCCGCGATGTGGAGATCTTCACCGGCCCCATAACGCGCCAGGATAAAACCCTGCTGTTTTCCATCATCCACGACGTCACGGACCGCGTCCAGGCCGAGGAGATGCGCCAGCGCGTGGAAGGCATGATTCGCCACGACATCAAATCGCCCCTTTCCGGCATCATTGGCCTGAGCGCCTTGGTGCGCGAAGCACTGCCCCGGGGAAAAACCTGGGACTGGGCCCAAACCATCCATGAAACGAGTTCGCAACTGTATACCCTTATCGGCCTCAACCTTGATATCTTCAAGATGGAACAGGGCCTCTACGAACTCCAAGCCGAGCCCTGCGATCTGGCGCACCTGCTGCTGCGGCTGGACCGAAGCTTCGGCCCGGCCCTCAAGAACCGGGACCTGACCATGCCTATGAGCCTGGACGGCGTTCCCCTGGAGCATGGACAGACGCTTCCCGCCTGGGGCAACCCGGTGCTTCTGGAGACCATGTTCTCCAACCTGCTCCAAAATGCTCTTGAGGCCTCCCCCGCCGGTGCAGCGATAACCGTAACCCTGCGCACTGCCCCCCCCGAAGGGCCTGACGACCCTGGGACAGTGGCAGTGGCCATCCACAATCTGGGGGCCGTTCCACCCAATATCCGCGAACGGTTTTTCGAGAAATACGCCACCAGCGGCAAGGTTGACGGCACAGGCCTTGGCACCTACAGCGCCCTGATGATCGCCGAAGTCCACGGTGGGGCTATCAGTTTCACTTCTTCGGAAACAGACGGCACACGGGTGCTGGTGACCTTACCCGTACGTGCACGCTAGCCTCGCGCCGTGCAAGCCTGACGCGGGTCCTTACTGACGATGACTACTGTAACAGACAAATATACTTGAATTTATGTGCTGCAACGCCCAATCGCATCATCGCTCCCCCCTCCCATCACACTGTGCACAGCAGGCAAGGACCTTTCTCCCTCCCCTCAAAATGTTCATACGGCTCTTTTACGATGGAGCACAGCTGCCGAAGGCGGCCCCCCATGCACGGCCTGGATTTGTATTGCTATAACAACGTAATTTATCTAGGAGTTTAGTCCACCATTTACCGTATGAGCCGGATCCTAGACGTTGTTCCCGCGGGGCCGTTGAGGAGATACTCGAGCATGGACAGCACCAGCCCCCAACAGCCAGACATGAATGAACGTGCGCAATTCATGGAACTTGTCGGGCTTCTGAGCGCTGGTGCCGGGCCGGAGGAAATGCTGAGCGGCCTGCTACCGCTCTTGCAACATTGGTCCGGCTGTGAAGCCGTGGGCATACGGTTGCGAGCCGGGCACGATCATCCCTATGTTGAAACAGAGGGGTTCTCAGAAGATTTCATCCGCTTTGAAGGAACGCTCAAGGCCGACACACAGGAATCCAGCCTCCCTGACACAAACGCCAAGCCCGACAGGCAACCGCTGTGCGAAAGCCATTTCAACAGCAGCTACGCGGTTTCTCCCCCGGTTTTCACCGCCCATGGCAGCTTTTGGAACAACGGCGTCAACATCCCGGCAGATGCGCGAGGCTTCACAGATTTACCCACTGATGCGGGCCGCCCTGTACGATGCCATTCCCTCGCCCTTGTACCGTTGCGCTACCGAGGCGAAACCTTCGGCCTTTTACTGTTCAACGGCCAGCGCCAAGACCTGTTCACCCCGGAACTCATCTCGTTTCTGGAAAAACTGGCCGACAACGTGGCTCTGGCACTGTCGCGCATCCAGATGGAAAAAATCCGCCAGGAAAGTGAAGAACTGTACCGGGCCATGTTCTACGCCAACGTGGCCGTCAAGCTGCTCATCGAACCAGCCACCGGGGCCATCGTGGACGCCAATCCTGCGGCCTGCGACTATTACGGATATACCCATCAGGAAATGCTGGGGCTGAGCATCTTCGACATCAACGACATGCCCTCCGACCAGGTGTCCCAACTGATGGGCCTTGTCCAGGCCGCAGGGTGCAGGCATTTTCTGTTCAAGCACCGGCTGGCCAGCGGCGATCTCCGGGATGTGGAAGTGTACTCCGGGCCTCTTCAGCGCCAGGGGCGGACCCTGGTATTCTCCATTATCCATGACGTTACCGACCGGGTTAAGGCTGAAGAAATGCGGTTACGCGTGGAAGGCATGCTCCAGCACGACCTCAAGTCTCCGCTTTCAGGCATGATAGGCCTGAGCCGCCTTGTGGAGGAAAGCATCTCCGGCGGCCGGGCTAAAGAATGGGCCAAAGCCCTGCGCGAGGGCAGCGAGGGCATGTACCAGCTTGTGGAACTCAACATGGACATCTTCAAGATGGAACAGGGCATTTTCACACTGGTCCCCAAGCCGTGCGACCTGGCGTGCAAGCTCCGCAGCCTGCAATGCGTCATGACCCCGAACTTGGATCGCAATGAGCAGGAACTGGAACTGCTGCTGGGAAAGACGCTCCTTCTACAAACGGCGGTCCTGCTCTTCAGAGGCAACCCCGCGCTGCTGGAAAGCATGTTGTCCAACCTGCTGCACAATGCCCTGGAGGCCTCGCCCAAATGCGGCAAAATCACCGTAACGGCACAGGAAACCCCAACAGCTCTTACCGTGGAGATTCATAACCAGGGCGTGGTGCCAGAAGACGTGCGGTCACGTTTTTTTCAGAAATACGCCACCAGCGGCAAAGCCTACGGCACGGGCCTGGGCACCTACAGCGCCCGGCTGATCGCCAGGGCACACGGCGGCGACATCACCTTTACCTCCTCGGAAACCGATGGAACGAGAGTATTGGTGACGCTGCCCAGACAACCGGTCTAGCCCTCCTCCTGCTCGAAGGGTCGCCAGGTCCACGCCCGTATCAGCCCCTGCGCTTCGCGCCCTACTGTGCCCCTGCATGGCAGGTCCACATGGGGGCCTGCCTTCCCGCATCAGCCCCTGCCCTACACGCCCTACTGCGCCTCTTCCTGCCTGTGCCGGTCGTACAGCGCCAGATACTCCCTGAGCATCTCCGGGATGGGCAAGCCGTAGGGGCATTTGGCCTCGCACTGGCCGCAATCTTCGCAGTTCCGCACGGTTTCCATGATCTTACCGGAAAAGCCCACGGCCTTGGCCGGGGACATGCGCAGGGACACAACCTTGTACATCATGGCGTAGGTAATGGACACGCCCTGTGGGCAAGGCTGACAGTACTCGCACCGCCGACAGAAGCACCCGCCCAGTTCCGTGCGGTAGCGTTCCATAAGGGCCAGGGTTTCGGGGGCTGCCTGGTTGGGTGCGTTGTAGATGTCGAGCACCTCGTCCACCCGTTCCGTCGAATCGAAACCCGGCAGTGGAATGGCGTCGGGATGCTGCCGCAGAAAGCCGAAGGCCGCCCTGGCATTGTCTATCATGCCCCCGGCGAAGGGCTTCATCACCAGTATGCCCATGCCAGCAGCACGGGCCAGGGGATACAGCCGTTCCAAGGCCTCATCCTCAATAAAATTCAATGGGTACTGAATGGTTGTAAACAAGCCGCTTTCCACCAGGCTGACGGCCATATCCAAGTTGTGGGAGGAGACGCCGATGTGGCGGATCAGGCCCTTGTCCCGTGCCTTGGCCACGGCCTCGTACACCCCGCCCGGAGCCAGGGCGGCGTCGAGTTCGCTCTGTTGGGAAATCTGGTGCAACTGGTAGATGTCTATCCAGTCGGTGCGCAAAAGCTTCAAACTCCGCGTCAGTTCCTCCATGGCTAAACCGGCCTCGCGCTGCCCGGTCTTGGTGGCCAGCACCACCTTGTCCCGCACGCCCTTCAAGGCTCTTCCGATCTTGTCTTCACTGTCCAGGTAGCGGTTGGCCGTGTCGTAGAGGGTGACGCCGTGGTCATAGGCGTGGCGCACCACGCGCGTGGCTTCTTCCTGATCCAGCCGGATCAGGGGAATGCCGCCGAAACCAAACTCGGAAACCGTAAGACCAGTGCCGCCCAAAGCCAATTGCCGCATGACCCGCCTCCGTTGCTGAGGTTACACGTCCACCAGGGGGGCGCTGCCCCCAAACCCCCGCCAGGGGCGCTGCCCCTGGACCCCGCTGGGGGTGCAGGGCACCCCCAGACCCCCACAGTATTTTGCGCGACGACACGTCACTATAAGGGGGGTCCGGGGGGCCAATGGCCCCCCGGCAGGGGAGTCCAGAGGGGGCAGCGCCCCCTCTGGCCGCCGGAGGCTCTTCGCCCTACTAATGCGCAGCGATATCCACTTTCTTGCCGTACTCCGGCTTGCGGATGATCCACATGAAGCCGCACAGCCCCACGAAGAGCATCGCCTGATAATGGAAGACGTCAAAGAAGGCCATGGCCGTGGCCTGGCGCACCAACTGCTGGTAGATGTAGGCGCTGGCGACCTGGGTGGTGTCGGCGAACGCGCCCAGTTGGTATTGCAGGTGGCTTTTAAGCTGATCCAGTGACTGGACGTAGGCTGGGTCGTAGGGGGAAAGCCCCTCGGTAAGCCTCACCTGATGGAACTGCGCCCGCCGGGCCAACAGGGTGGTGATGAAGGCCACTCCGAAGGACCCGCCAAGGTTGCGCAGCAGGTTGAACAGGGCCGAGGCGTTGGTCATGCCTTCCTTGGGTATGTAGGCCATGGACAGGAAGTTCAGGGGCACAAAGAAGAAGGCTACTCCCACTGCCTGTATGTTGCGGCCGAGTATGGCCGTTCCCAGGTCGATGCCCAGGGTGAAGCCGGACATGTAAAACAGCGATCCGGCGCTGATGATCAACCCGGTGAGCAGCAGAAAGCGGGCGTCCATTTTCTGGGTGAGCTTGCCTGCAATGGGCAGGAAAATAAGCATGAGCAGCCCCCCCGGCCCCAGTACGATGCCCGCCAGAAAGGCCGAGTAGCCCATAAGATTCTGCAGGAACAGCGGCAGAAGGACGATGGAGCCGAAAAAGGCAAAGTAGCCGAAAAACATCACCACCGTGCCAGAGGCAAAACTCCGGTCCTTGAAGATGCGCAGGTCGACGATGGGCATTTTCTGTCGCAGTTCCCAGACCACGAAGGCGACCAGCCCCACCCCGGCCACGATAGCCAGCACGGTAATGAAATCCGAGCCGAACCAGTCTTCCTGCTGCCCCTTGTCCAGCACGATCTGCAGGCAGGCCAGGCCCACGGTCAGCAGGGCCAGACCGGTGAAATCCACCTTCTCGCCCGTAGCGCGGCGTTCAAGGTAGGCAGGGTCGAAGATGTAGGTCCAGATCATCATCAGGGCCAGGATGCCGATGGGCAGGTTGATGTAGAAGATCCAGCGCCAGGAATAATTGTCCGTGATGTAGCCGCCCAAAAGCGGCCCAAGAATGGGGGCCAGCACCGCGCCCATGCCGAAGATGGACATGGCCACGCCACGCTGCTGGGGCGGAAAGGTCTCCAGCAGAATAGCCTGGGAGATGGGCTGCAACCCGCCGCCGCCGATACCCTGGAGCACCCGGAAAACGATAAGCATGCCCAGACTGGTGGCCATGCCGCAGAGCATGGAAGCCACGGTGAACACGATCACCGAGGCCATCAGGTAATTTCTTCGCC
The DNA here is from genome assembly GCA_038248065.1 of Desulfovibrionales bacterium. Classification (GTDB taxonomy): domain Bacteria; phylum Desulfobacterota; class Desulfovibrionia; order Desulfovibrionales; family Desulfovibrionaceae; genus Fundidesulfovibrio. The sequence continues at coordinate 62,614 of JBBRUD010000006.1, forward strand.
CCATAACCCTGGCCAGCCAGCCGCTGATGGGAATGACCACGGCATTGGATACCAGATAGCTGGTGAGCACCCAGGTGGCCTCGTCCTGCCCAGCCGACAGGCTGCCCTGGATGTGCCCCAGGGCCACGTTGGCGATGCTGGTGTCGAGTATCTCGATGAGTGTCGGCGCCATGACGGCCACCGTCACCATCCATTTGTTGACCTCGCGCTGTTCCATGGTCTTAACGGGTGAAAATGGTGGGAATGGCGCTCATGCCCAGGCGCAGTTCCGGGATATTCTGGCCTTCGGTCTCCAGCACGATCTTCACCGGGATGCGCTGCACCACCTTGACGTAGTTGCCCGTGGCGTTTTCCGGTGGGAACAAGGAGAACGCCGAGCCGGTGCCCGCCATGACGGAATCCACCCGGCCCTTGAGGGTTAGGCCAGGAAAGCCGTCTACGGCGATGTGCACCAACTGGCCGGGCAGCACGCCTGCGAGTTGGGTTTCCTTGTAATTGGCCGTGATCCAGAGTTCCTTGGGGTCCAGCGGTACTATGGCCATGAGGGGTTGCCCCACGGCCACGCTCTGTCCGGCTTCCACCCGCTTCTTGGTCACCCTCCCGGCAGCCGGGGCCACGACATGGGTATAGGAAAGATTCAACTCGGCCTGGCGCACGCGCTCCTTGGCCAGGTCGACTCTGGCGCTTTGGGCCATGGCTTCCTTATTCTTGATGGCGGCTTGATCCTCGCCGCTCTCCGCCAATTGGATATCCGCCTGGAAGCGCGAAATATCGGCCTCCAGGGATGCCCGGTGATGCCCCAGGCCTTCCAGTTTGGCCTTGGCGGATTGCGTTTCGGCCTGGGCCGTGCGGCTGCGGGTGCTGGCGGTATCGATATCGGCCTGGGCCACCACGTCCTTGGCCTTCAGCGCATGCAGGCGGGTCAGGTCCAACTGGGCCTGCTCCATCTGAGCCTGGGCCTGGACCACGGTCTGGCGGGCGGCGTCCTCGTCCTTGCGGGCCTGTTCCAGGCTCTTGAGCAGGCTGGAAAGCTGCGAGCGGGCCGAGGCTACCTTGGATGTGGTCTGGGAAAGCTCCAGGGGCACGGAGAGTTCCTGGCCGGCCAGGGTGCTCTCGGCCGAGGCCAGATCAGCCTTGGCCTGGGCCAGGGCCACGCCCAGGTCGGTGGGGTCAAGCTCCACCAGAAGCGCACCCTTCTCCACCCGTTGGTTGTCCTCGACGCACACCGTGGTCACATAGCCCGAAACGCGGGCGGCTATGGGGTGGATGTGGCCATCCACAAAGGCGTCGTCCGTTTCAACGTGCCCGCGGGTGAAAAAGAGATAGCTGCCCACCAGAAACAGAAGGGCTAGCCCGGCCGCCACTAGGATGGTGCGTTTCTTGGGGCCACCTGGGCGGGGAGCGGCGGAGGCGTTGCCTCCGACTGTTTTCTTCAATCGCCTGAGCATTGGGAACTCCTGGAACAACTGTCGGGAACGCGCTGGTTGATCTTTTCCAGCAGGGTTTTCAAGGTGTGCAGATCCTCAGAGGAAAGACCGCTGAAGACTTCACCGGCATAGGCCTGCACCGTGGGCAGAAGCGCGCGACGAAGTTCCAGGCCTTCTGCAGTGACATATAACCGGTGACTGCGCCGGTCGCGGCCATGGGGCTTGCGGGTCAACAGGCCGCGTTTTTCCATGCGGTCGAGGATGCGGGTGAGCGTGGCCTTATCCTTCACCAGCCTCTGGCCCAGGGCGCACTGGGACAGGCCCTGTTCAAAGGCCAGGGTAACCAGCACACCCCATTGCTCCGGGGTGATGTCCCGGCCTGTGGACAGCAACGCCCGCCGCAGACCCAGGCGTATGCGGATGGAGGTGTGCACCAACAGAAACCCCGGTGCCTGGCGAGGGTCCGGGGGAATATCGGAAGGGTTTTCCGTGGTATTCATAACGGCAGGCATCCTTGCACCAGCAAATTGTTGGTGCACCGATAGTTAGTAGAACAACCATTGTCAAGCAGCTCTCCCCAAGATTTTCGCCATGCCTCCTGACAGTGAAGAAAACTCTCAGCGGGCTAGCCCGGCCTGACGTGGTCCAGCTCAGGTGCCACGACGGTGCCGGACCGCAAAGGATGCTATCGCTCGTTCGCCAAAGCCGCCCGCAGAGCCAGAACCCCTTTTTGGACCGCAGCCAGGGCCTCAGCCGCTCCGGGGGGGGCGTTGTTGCGGCAGGCACTCACCAGAGCGGTTCCAAGGGTTGCGGTTTCCTTCATGCCAAAGCCCATGGAGGCTCCGGCGATGTCGTGGGCGGCTTTGCCCGCCCCGGCCAGATCTCCAGCTTCAAGACAGGCACGGGCTGATGCGACTGTGTCTTCGAAAAAGGCCAGGAAATCACCCAGCAACGGGCGGTGGAATTCCTGCACGCCATCAAGAATTCCGGCTTCACCCCCTTCCGCATCCAGGCCCAAGCGCTCGGAGACACAAACCCACAAGTCGTCCAGGGAGACGGGTTTGGAGAGATAGTCGGTCATGCCGGCCTGGAGAAAACGTTCCCGGTCGCCGTCCATGGCATAGGCGGTCAGGGCTATCACCGGCAGCCCGGACGCACGGGAACCGCACTGCCCCTGGCGGATGCGGCCAACGGCCTCCAGGCCGTCCATGCCCGCCATCTGCACGTCCATGAGGACCAGATCGAAGGGCTCACGGGCAAGGGCCTTCAGAGCATCCTGGCCATCCTCCGCAGTTTTTACCTCCATCCCCTTGGCAACGAGGTACTCCTCAAACAGCAGGCGATTGATGGGATTGTCCTCAACCACCAGCACCCTCCGTCCGATTTCCGGCAGGGCGTCTTCAGCGTGTGGGCCGGGCGCAGGGCTGCTAACGGGACAGCCTACGGAATCGCTATCGTTACATAGTACGGAATCGGCTACAGGATCAAGAAGTACGGTAAAGTGGAAGACGCTGCCCTGGCCGGACTCGCTTTCGGCCCAGACCCGCCCGCCCATCAGGGAGGTCAATTCCCGACAAATGGCCAGCCCCAACCCTGCTCCCTGGTAGGATTTGGAGAACGAGGAATCCGCTTGCCAGAAAGGCTCAAAGACCGCCTCCCGGTGCTCCGGGGCAATGCCGATACCGGTGTCGCGCACTGTGCAGACCAGCCCCACTCGCCCGACCGGTGCCTGGAGGTCCAGGCCGACCAAGATGGTCACACCCCCTTGAGAGGTGAATTTGACGGCGTTTCCAGCCAGGCTGGCCAACACCTGCCCCAAGCGGCCAGGGTCGCCCTCAACCTGCTCAGGAACATTCGGCGCGATATCCAAGGTGAGACTCAGCCCTTTCTTCCGGCAGGCCCGGTCCAAGGGAGCCACAGCCTGGCGAAGGGTCTGGGCCAGGGAGAAGGGTCTGCGCTCCAGGACGAAACGCCCGGCCCCGGCGCGGGCCAGGTCGAGCATATCCCCCACCATGGACAGGAGTCCTTTGGCGGATTGCAGAATCAGGTCCATATTCATGGCTATATTTGCGCTGCCGGGTTTTTCCAGGGAAAGCTCCGCCAAGCCCAGAATGGCGCTGAGAGGCGTGCGCAGCTCGTGGCTCATGTTGGCCAGGAATTCGCTTTTGGCCCGGCTGCCGGCTCTGGCCTCCTCGCGAGCCGAGCGCAGGGCTTCTTCGGTGCGTTTGCGTTCGGTGATGTCCTGCAAAGAGCCGTACAGCTTGACGCACTGGCCATCCCTGTGCACGGCCCGCCCGATGATCTTGACCCACAAGGGACGGCCCTTGAGGGTAAAGCCCTGAAGTTCCAGGTCGAAGGGGGTTCCCTCGGCCACAGCCCGACCGAGGGCCTGTACCAGCGCCTCGCGGTCTTTGGGCGGATAGAACTCAAGATGCTCATCCGGTCCGGGAGGTTCCCCTCCTTCGAATTCCACGATGTCGCGGAGTTCCTTGGTCCAGTAGGCCTTCCGTGTTATCAGGTCGTGCTCCCAGCCGCCGACCCTGGCGAAGGTGCCTATTTCGTGCAAAAAGGCCTCGCTCCGCTCCAGTGCCTCCACTGCACACTTGTGCGCGGTGATATCAACGTTGGCACCTACCAAGCCAAGAACACGCTCCCCATCACGAATTGGGGCCAGGACGTTGAGGTATGTGCCGGAGACCTCGCCATAGTCATAGCGAACCTCCTCGCGCACATCCTGACCGGCCAAAGCCCGGGCGTTGCTGGACTCCCATCGGGCCACGATCTCCTGAGGCACTTTGGTGTCGCCGGGACGCTGCCCAAAGGCGACCCCCCAACGGCGTTTGGTCGAAGAATTCAGCAGGATATAGCGGCCGTCATTGTCGCAGGCCCAGAAATCAAAGGGCAGACTCTCAATAATGCTATGGAGCAGGGCGCGGTTCTCCCGCAAGGCGGCATCGGCGTTGACGCGTTGGGAAGCGTCGTGGCAGATGCCGATGGAGCCGATCCAGCGCCCGTCGTCATTATACAGGCCCTGGCTGATGGCTTCCACCCAGACGGTTGTGCCGTCCTTACGGTAGAACTCCAGAAGCATGCGAGACGGAGCGCTCAGAGGCTCGCCCCGTTCTTCAGCGGCCAGACGTTCCTGCTGCCGACGCACCACCAGTACCAGGGACTGAGGGGTCATGGCCTGGTCCAGGGACTGGGCCATGGCCTCTTCCTGCGTCAGGCCGCGCAGGTGCAGGACGGATGGGCTGATGTAGGTGAGCCGCCCGTGGTGATCCACGGCCCAAAAGACGCTGCCGTTGTTCTCGGCCAACTGGCGGAAGGGGTGCCCGTCCGGGCCGGAATGCTGCGCCGCTTGTTCGCGCAAGACGGCAAGTTCGGCCAGCAGTTCTTCCCGCGTTTTCAGGTGGTCGGGTTTCATCGCAGGGGCACGGGGCTCTTAGCGCCCCACTGTCACGGTTTTTGTCCTTCCAGGATGTTGGCCACGGCCTCCAGGAGTTCCTCCACGCCGCGATAGATGGCCAGGCAACTGGCGTCGATCATACAGTTGACAGCAGCGCCCTGCACGTCTCCGGCCTTGCGGAAATCGGTGCGGATGCCCACGGTGCGGATGCCCTTGGCGTACGCATAGCCGATCTCCCAGGCCGTACCGTCGTCCACCTGGGGGCCGTCGAGCAGAGCCACCATAAGGTCGCTTTTGTCCAGCGCCTGGCGGCAGCCTTGCATGATGTTGAACTTGGCCTTGTCTCCCCAGGATTCCACCAGTTCCGGGGAGAACAGCTCCCCAGGCCAGATGACCTCCACGAAAAAACCGAGAGCGGCCATTTGTTCGATGATGCGCGCCTTGGTGGCGCGGTGCCAGTTCTGAATGGGTTCGCAAAAGAGCGGCCCAGCGAGGTAGATGGTGGTCATGAAAGGAGCATGCCCTATTTCGCTCCTCTCCGCCACAAGAAGGGACCGCCGGAACTTCCGGCGCTAATTCTTTTTACCAGCATTCAGCAGGTCGCACACGGCGTTGTTCAGGCTTGTTTCCGAGTAAGGCCGCCATACATAGGCCTGGTTTATCGTACGGTCCAAGATCTTCCCCTGATAGCCGAAATAGGTGATTTTCTGGACAGCCCGGCGCATTTTAGCGCAATCCACGGTCTGGGTTTCCACAGTGTAGGCCACCGCCAGTTGGAAGCCAAGATCGTCGGCGAGTTCCTGCCCTCGCTCCTTTGAATACACCCGCTTGGTGCGCAGGCGGACAAAGTCGCCCAGCCGCTGCACGGACTTCTCGGCGTAATACAAAGTGGTGTCGTTATTGTCGGACTGCGCCAGGAGGGTCCACTCGGCAGCCTGGGCCGGAGCCTGCAACGCGGCAAACAACAGGACTGCCAGGAAAACGGGAACTGCTTTCATAGGGCTCTCCAGAAGCGGCTGGACATTCTTGCTGCTCTAACCGCCAATTAACACACTTTTAGCGTTCCGGGGCCTGCCTGTCCACTGCGGGGCGTCAGGAGGAGGGCTTTGTACCGCGCAGCACACCGTACCCCAGCACGCCCGCCAGCAAGGAGGCCCCGATGATGGCCAACTTTGCTTCATCGAGAATTGCCGGATCGTGGAACGCCAGTTGGCCGATAAACAGCGACATGGTGAAGCCGATGCCCGCCAGCAGAGACACACCTGTCATATGCCGCCAGGTGCAGCCTTCAGGCAGGGGGGCGAGGCCTGTTTTTGCCATGATCCAAACGCTGAGGAGCACCCCGCCAAGTTTTCCGAACAAGAGCCCAAGAGCAACACCCAGAGTCACCGGACTGAGCAGGGAGGCCGGAGACACCCCGGACAGGGACACCCCGGCGTTGGCCAGGGCGAACACCGGCATCACCCCATAGGCCACCCAGGGGGCCAGCCCGTGCTCCATACGCAGAAGCGGCGCGCTGGCATGCAGGCTCGCACGGGTAAGATCCTCCAGCAAGGCTTGGCGTTTTGCGTCGGCCAGCACGGAAAGCCCCGGCTTGAGGGTGCGGTCCAGCGCACCGGTAATATCGCGCAAGGCCTGTTTGAAGCCTGAAACGTCGCTGCGCGACCTGGCCGGGATACACAGGGCCATGAGCACCCCCGCAACCGTTGAATGCACGCCAGATTTCAGGAAGCCCACCCAGGCCACAAGACCCAGCACCAGATAGAACAACGTGCGCCGTGCGCCAAGGGCGTTGCCTGCTGCGGCCAAAGCCAACGCCGACAGCCCGATGCCCAGAGCGATAAGGGAGAGGTCCGGTGTGTAGAACACCGCAATGACCGCCACCGCGCCGATATCGTCCACACTGGCCACAGCGGTCAGGAAGACCTTGAGGGAAAGAGGCACCCGTTTGCCCAGCAGGGAAAGCACGCACAGGGCGAAGGCGATATCCGTGGCCATGGGGACGCCCCAGCCGCTTGCTGCGTGGGTGCCGTGGTTGAAGGCCAGGTACACCGCTGCGGGAGCCGCCATGCCTGCCACGGCCGCCAGGATGGGCGACAGGGCCTTGCGAAAACCGGCCAGTTCCCCTGCCATCATCTCGCGTTTGATCTCAAGGCCCACCATGAAAAAGAACACCGCCATGAGTCCGTCGTTGACCCACAGCACCAGGGGTTTACTGAGCGCGAAGCCCTCAAACCCGACGGTGAAGGGCAACTGCCAGAAACGCTCGATGTCTTCGGCCCAGGGAGAGTTGGCCCCGGCCAGGGCCAGGGCGGTGCAGGCCAGCAGGATGAACCCGCTGGTGGCCTCGGAACGGAAGAAATAGGCGAAGGTATGGAAGGCCTTCTCCATGGGGGTTCGTTTCGTTTTGTAAAAACGGCGGATATTCACATGCTGGCGCGAAGCCATGGTACTTCTCCTGGTCGCTAACGCGCGCGGGCGCGCTTTGGCAGAGACGGTACAGAGACCGCCCCTCCATTTATAAAATAGGTGAAAGCAGCCTGGATAATTGCACCGCTGCCTTGAAGCCCAGCCAGCGGCGGTCGTAATCCTGACTGGTGGCGGGCACGCAGCGTGCGAAATCCTGTATGAGCATATCTTCCACTGCGCGGGCGAATTCCCGACCGGCCACGGCCAGGGTTATTTCAAAATTCAGCTTAAAGGAACGATTATCGCAATTGGCCGTGCCCACGCAGGCCAGATCGTCGTCCACGAGCACCACCTTCTGGTGCAGAAAGCCCGGCGTGTAGCGGAAGAACTTTACGCCAAGGCTGGTCAGCTCGGCAAAATACGAAAAAGACGCCAGATACACCAGCAGATGATCGGGCTTCTGGGGCAGCATCACCCGCACGTCCACCCCGCGCAGCGCCGCCAGTTGCAGGGCGCAGGTGACCTCCTTGCCGGGCACGAAATAGGGGCTGACGATCCACAGCCGCTTCCTGGCGGACTGGACCAACTGAATAAAGGCCAGATTGAAGGTTTCCAGGATATCCGCCGGACCGCTGGTGAGCACCAGCACCTTCATGTTCCCCTTGGGCGCGGCCTGGATGTTCCAGTCCAGGTCTGGAAGCCGTTTCTGAGCGGCCCAGTACCAGTCCTCCAGGAAACTCAGCTGGACCATGGTCACCGACGGCCCCAGACAACGCAGGTGGGTGTCGCGCCAGGGACCGAAACGCTTGCCCCGGCCCATGTAGTCGTCCCCCACGTTGAGTCCGCCAACGAACGCCTCGTGGCCGTCCACCACCACGATCTTGCGATGGTTGCGGAAATTGAGCTGGAAGCGGTTGCGCCAGCCCTTGGTGGTGTTGAAAGGCCGGGCGTCCACGCCACTTTTGCGCAGGGCGTCCAGGTAGATCGGTGTCAGCTTGTGGCAGCCCACCTCGTCGAAAAGCAACAATACACGGATGCCGCGTTCAGCCGTAGCAATCAGCTTGGCCTGGAATTCCCGCCCCAGATCGTCGTCATGGATGATGAAAAACTGCACCAGCACATAGTGTTGCGCCTGGTCCATGGCCTGGAAGATGGCATCGAAGGTGGCCTGCCCGTTGATGAGCAGCTCGATATGGTTGCCCGCCGTGCAGGGCGTGCCTGCCAGCGCTTCCAGCACGTCTCCGCCCCCGCCGAACTCGGAGGGGAAACGCTCGGCCCGGTAGGCTTCCATGGCCTCGCGCAAGGAATCAATTTCCGCGCCGCCCTGCCGCCGTGCCGCCACATAGCCCATGAAGCGGTCGCGCCCGAACACCCAGTAGAGGGGCACGGCCACATAGGGAAACGTAATCATGGACATCACCCAGGCGATGGCCCCCTGTGACGACCGGGCCGTGAACAAGGCGTTCAACGCGCTGGCGATGCCCGCCAGATGGCACAGCCCAAGCACGGTGAGCAGAACGGGCTCAAGGGCAACCCATAATTCATGATCCATCACGCCGGACCTCCAAGGTGGAATGCTTTGCCGTAGAGCTTCGATACCGTTCTTGCGCCGCAAAGGCCAGACGCGGGCGGTATATTCCGGCCGTCCCATCTTCCCGCACATCGAGCACGTGCTCGACGGCTTCAGGGCAGATCCATCCCTGGAGCAATTGCTGGATGAACACACGCCGCGCCACATGCTGCGGATGGTCCACAACCCGGAGCGCATCCGCTTTGAGGAGTTGTGCCGACAGCACCCCCACCGGGTCCAGGAGCTGGCGTTCATTCAGGGCAAGCGCAACAGCCACCGGGCCACGGACTACCTGCGCCGCAACGATCCGCTGTTCACCACCACCATCCACATGCTCCTGCACATGCTCGACATGTTGCCCCCCACGGCAGCGAAGTTCATCAAGCAGGCCACGGACAACCATCTGCCCAGCTTCTTGGCTTTGTACAAGGAGATGCGCCAATGGGCCGATGCCACTGAGCATCGCAGAATCCACCGCAAATACAGTCGGCCAGACCACCCGCAAGGAGGTGCGTCATGAGCGAGAACTCCCTCTTCCAGGACACGGAAAACGCCACCCCTGTGGGTGGAACGACCCAGACATCCATCTTCACCAACAGCGACGGCACCACAGGCGGTCAGCCCGAAACCTCAGGAGCGCCGGCAATCCCGTATGTAAGTATGTTCGGCAACGGCCAAAACGGCTTCAAACTCAACACGTTTGGCTCCGGTGTGCTCGTGCCGAAATCCAACGCGTTCATCGACTCCTTCGAAAAGATGCGTGCGGACAAAGAAGCGGCTGATAACGCAGGGGCAGGGGTGACGGGTGCGGGGGAGACGAACAGCTTGGGCTCCGCAGCACATGGAGTGTACGGACCGACGTCACTGACGGCCCAGGGCATCAAGGATGCGGGCAACGAAGCGTGGAACTTTGCAAAAAACAATCGGGGCGGACTTGTTTTCAATGCCCTAGGACTTGGAGATAACGTAACTGGGTTTACGGACAGGCGCGATCGGGCCACAACCCCCGCCGCCGATGCGCCACCTTCAGAAATCAAGGTCATTAATGACGATTCGGAAGTCGAGTGGCGAGACAAAACTCCTGGGGAAGTAACCAGGGATGCGGCTCATTTGGGCCTTACTACCCAACTACTAGGCACTGCTACCACAAAAAATATCGGGGTTGGGTCAGGTATCGGCTGGGGTGCTGAGTTTCTTGGAAAAGGTTTGTATCAGGGCACGCAAGTTCCCAAGAACTTCTACATCCGACAACAAGATTTGAACGGCCTTGAGAGCACCTTCAAGGAAAATGATCAGCGCGTCGAAGCGATACAGGAGGCAAACAACAAGCCTTACTGGGATTAAAAGAAAGGGTAGGTTGACGGTGAAACGGCAGCCTACCCTCGTCAGAAACAATGTTTTTCAAGGCTCTGTTCGCGTTGAGTGTTGAAGCTACCCAAGGGACATGATTAGTGCCCGTTTCGGGGTCAGGCTTTCGCCTAAACGCTCGAACAATCTCCGCCAACCAAGGTAGTTGGCCAGATACTTCGTCGCCACACCCCC
>JBBRUD010000007.1:0-68982 GCA_038248065.1 Desulfovibrionales bacterium
CCGCCTGTGTCAGGGTCTGGCGCTCCATCTCCAGGGCCATGTCTTGGGATGACGAGGACACATACCAGATGAGCACGGCAAAGCCGACAATGATGGAAAGCGAGACGGAGGCGATCAAGATGGTGCTGATGCTTTTTTTGAACATGGTGCTGTTTTACCCCTCTCTCCCGCCTTTCGGGGAGTGTTTGCGGAGGCAGTTCCAGGTGGAGCCTGAATGTTCTGCCACCCCGCATCCATTGTTGAGCCCGATCTGAGTGATCGGACAGAGGGAAAAACATACCCTCAAATCCTCTTACACAGTGGTTGCTTCAGGTTGTTAGGAACCAATTGAACAAACAATAACAGTATTAGGAATTTCGTCCAGGATGTCAAGAATATTACGCAAAAGGAATCTAGGGCGGTCATTTCAGGTGCTCCCATTTCCCTGCGCACGGCGCAGTTGACAGCGAAGCCCGCCTCGTTCACCCCTGGTGCAGGAGGTCGAAATGAAAATATTGCTACTTCTGTGCCTGGCGTGGTCGCTTGCAGCCGACGCTGCCTGGGCTATCGACAGAAGCCTTGCTCGCGAGTGGGAGCGCATGCCCAGGGATGCCCGCGCGGCGTACATGGCTGGAGCCGTTACCGGCCTGAAGGTTTTCAACGAGACCCAGGGTGGCAAACCGGGACAGGTGACCTTTGTGGTAGAGCAGGCTGTTGCCGCCATGGATCAGCTGACGGCTGAGGAATTCAACCAGAGCCTGCCCATGATGGCCGTGGCCGCCGCCGCCCTGGACGTGGCCCTCGGACGGGACCCTGCCCCCAGGCTGGCCATCGGGCACATGCTGGTCAATCCCGATGACCCCATGAACAGGTTGTATGCCGCGCCCTCGGCCGCGCAGAGCCCGGAAACACCGACCCCGCCGGCAGCCGCCCGGCGCAGAAAATAAGGGGCCGCCATGCTTCGAATTGTACTTTCCCTGGCCTTGTGGGCTGCATTGGGTATGGCAACAGAGGCCGAGGCGCGCAATCCGGCTGATGACCCCAACCAAAAGGATTTGCGTTTCGACGACCGCGAGCTGTTCCAATTGCCCTGGCTGGCGCCTTTCGACCTGAACATGTTCATCCCCAGACCCGAGACCGTACCCGGCTGGACCTTCGGCCGGAGCTGGCTGGGCGCGGCAGACCATCAGAAACGGGATTTCCTCATCGGTTTCGGCGATCTGCTGGTGTTTAGCTGCCTGGAGCATTTCGGCAACACCAGCCAGGCCAGCATCTGCGCCAAACCGCTGCTGCCTTTGCCCCCGGAGCCCACCATTGCGGCCATGGACGACATCTACCGCGATCCGCAGTTCACCGACAAAAGCTATGATCTTGTCTATCAGGCGGCCACGCGCAAACTTTCGGGCGATGATTGGCAGGGGTTTCTCCGCGCGGCCAAATGACGCGTCTGCGTGCTGGCGCGCCAACCGCACGGGCGTTGGAAGCCGGGCATCGCTCAGCCGAGCGGAATGTTGTCCTTGAATGCGCCCGGGGCATTGCCACGGACTCGTCAAAGGGTATAGAGTGGGCGCTCAAGGCCTATGTTGTTATCCGTTCGCCGTTTCCGGAGGGAATATATGAAAAAAGTGAGCATTTTCGACCTGGGGCAATTCGGCGATCTGAACTTCAAGAGCATTCTGGTGCACGAATCCGAGCACTTCAAGCTCATTAATTTCAACTTCAAGGCCGGCCAGAGCCTGCCCATTCACTCCCACGAACTGGAAGGCCAGCTTTCCATCGTCGTTCTGTCGGGAGAGGGGGAATTCCTGGCCAAGGACGGCGTCCTGCCTGCCAAAACCGGCGACGTGCTCATCTCCGACATCGCGGAGCCGCATGGCGTGCGGGCCATAACCGACATGCGGGTGCTGGTGACCATCGCGCCTCCCATCTGAGGAATGCGGCCGGGCTGCGGCACAGTTGCGGCCAGGGGGAGCCCGGCCGTTTTTCAGCGCAGGCGGGTCCTTTGAGGACTTGATTTTTGTCCGTCCAAGGGGTACGGGAACCTTCTTTTTATGCTATAGTGAGCCTATTCCGCTCATGACAAGGAGTTCGTTCATGACCCGTAAGGACCGCACCGAAGGCATCTATTCCCGCCGCGAGGTGCTCGACGAATCGGAACGCCGCCAATATTACCAGATCCAGCTCAAGGATCTGCTTACCTACGCCTACCGCTACTCCGAAGACGTTAAAAAGCGCTTCGACCGTGCGCAGTTTCAGGTGGGCAAGTTCAAGCAGCTGGCCGATCTCAAGCACATCCCCATCCTCAAGAAGAAGGAACTCATCTTCCTGCAATCCATGGGCCCGCGCCTGGGCGGACTGCTCACCAAGGATCTGGGCGATCTGCGCCGGGTGTTTCTCTCCCCCGGACCGATATTTGACCCCGAAGACCGCGAGGACGATTACTGGGGATGGACCGAAGGCTTCTACGCCACGGGCTTCCGCTCCGGCGACGTGGTGCAGGTGACCTTCAACTATCATCTCACTCCGGCCGGGCTCATGTTCGAGGAGCCCCTGCGCAACCTGGGATGCGCCGTCATGCCCGCTGGTCCCGGCAACTCCGCCACCCAGTTGGAGATCATGCAGAAGCTGCGCGTCACCGGCTACGTGGGCACACCCAGCTATCTGATGCATCTGGCGCAGAAGGGCGAAGAATCGGGTCTCAACCTGCGCAAGGATCTTTTCCTGGAAGTGGCGTTTGTCACGGGCGAGAAATTCTCCGAGAAAATGCGCGCCAACCTGGAAAAGAAGTTCGACCTCATCATGCGCCAGGGCTATGGAACGGCGGACGTGGGCTGCATCGGCTACGAGTGCTTCCACAAGAACGGCCTGCACATCGCCAACCGGGCCTTCGTGGAGATCTGTCATCCCGATACCGGCATTCCCCTCAAGGACGGCGAAGTGGGCGAGATCGTGGTGACGGCCTTCAATAAAACCTATCCGCTCATCCGGCTGGCCACGGGCGACCTGTCCTATATCGACCGCGCTCCCTGCCCTTGCGGACGTACCTCGCCCCGCCTGGGCAATATCGTGGGCCGCGTGGATACCACCGCCCGCATCAAGGGCATGTTTGTCTACCCCCATCAGGTGGAGCAGGTCATCAGCCGCTTTGAAGAGATCAAACGCTGGCAGATTGAAGTCGTCAACCCCGGCGGCATCGACGAGATGACCCTGATGATCGAAGCCAGCAACTTCAAGCGCGAAGACGAGCTGCTGCACATCTTCCGCGAGAAGATCAAACTGCGCCCCGAACTCAAGGTGCTGGCCCCCGGCACCCTGCCAGCGCAGATTCGTCCCATTGAGGACAAGCGGAAGTGGGACTAGCGGTCAAGCCGGGGCTCATGGCTAAGCCAGGGCTTGTAGCCAAAGTGGCGCTGACGGCCGTCGGCGCAGCCATGTGCCTGGCCCCCATGGGCTGCAAGCGCTATAGCGCACAATCCCAGCTTCCCCTGTCGGGGAGCCCCTCTGCTTCCCTGGCGATTGGGAGTTTTCTCGACGCGGGGACCAACGGAATCGATCCTGCCTCGGTGGCCCGCATGGCTGCCGGGGCAGGGTACGTTTTGGTGGGCGAAGGCCATCCCGTGGCCTGCGACCATCTGACCCAGGCCAGGCTGATCGGGCTCATGGTCCAGGCAGGAACCCCTCCAGCCGTCGGGCTGGAGATGGTCAGCCTGGATTTTCAACCCGTGCTCGACCGGTTCAACCGGGGGGAGATCGCCCTCGACGACCTGGCCGCCGCCCTGGATTGGGAACACACCTGGGGTTATGCTTTCGCAGTGTACCGGCCCATCTTTGATGAGGCCCGCAGCCACGGGCTGCCGGTTTTCGCCCTGAATGTTCCGCGCGATGTGGCCCGCAAGGTTGGACGGGTGGGCTTGCAAGGCCTGACGGCCAAGGAGCGGGAAGGGTTGCCTGCGAGCATACTCCCCGCACCCAAGGACCAGGAACAGGATCTGCGTGAGGTGTTCGACCTCCATCCCGCCGGAACGTCGTCTCAAGAGCAACGCACCGAGGCCTGGCAACGCTTTCTCACCGTGCAAAGTCTGTGGGACACGGTCATGGCTGAACGGGCCGTTGCCGTGCGTCAACTGACGGAGCGTCCCGTGGTGGTCATCGCCGGGGGCGGGCACGTGGGCAACGGCTGGGGCATAGCCTCCAGGCTGGCCGTGCTGGATCCTACCGCCAAGAGGCTTCTGGTCATGCCCTGGCGCGGCGGCGAACCGCCGGAAGCCGCCCAGGCCAACATCTTTGCCTACTGTCCCGAAACCATGCATTTTCGTCTGGGCTTCACTCTGGAAGCGGGGGAGGCAGGGGTGCTGGTCACCGAGGTGGACTCCGGTTCCAAGGCCGCCGCTGCGGGATTCAAGTCGGGTGATCGCATCTCCGGGGCCGGTGGCCATCGAGTGGTCAGGCTCTTCGACCTGCATCAGGCAGCTCTGGAAGCTATCAAGGACGGCGTTGGGCTGCGCCTGCATGTGCCTCGCGACGGCGCGCCCCTGGAGCTGACCATTGTCTTCGAACCGGCCAATTCCGGGTCCTGATGCCTGAGCTTCCCGAGGTTGAGACCATCGCCAGGGGGCTTGTTCCCCTGCTCGCGGGCCGGAGCTTCACAGCACTGAGCGTCCTGGATCGCCGGGTTTTCGTCGGAGATGCGGGGCGGTTCCGGGGTGAGATTCTCGGTCGAAGCATCACCGGGGTTGTACGCCGGGGCAAACTTTGTCTGGTGGAAATCGAGGGGGGAGGCCATGTGGCCTTTCACCTGAAGATGACCGGAAGGCTTTTTGTGGCCCGTCCGGCTCCGCACCCTGTGCCGCATCTGCGGGTGCTTCTTGACCTGGACGATGGCCGCGCCCTGCATTTCTGCGACGTACGCCGCTTTGGCACCTGCCGGGGATTCGCCGCTGGGGGGTTGGAAACCTGGGATTTCTACGCCAGGCTCGGCCCGGAACCCCTGGGACTTTCCGAAGAAGCCTTCGACGCCGCCCTGGGCGGACGCGCGGCCCGCATCAAAGCCCTGCTGCTCGACCAGCATGTTCTGGCCGGAGTGGGCAACATCTACGCCGATGAAGCGCTTTTCGCCGCAGGCATACGACCCATGACCCTGGCCAAAGACATCCCCCTGGCCAAGCGCAAGGCGTTGCTGGTTGCTCTGAAGGATGTGCTTCACCGTGCCATCGACGCTGGAGGCAGCACTATCCGGGATTACCGCACGGCCGAGGGCGTTGAAGGCTCTTTCCAATGGGATTTTGCGGTCTACGGCAAGAGCGGAGAAGCCTGCGTCGCTTGTGGGGGCAGGTTGATTTCGGACAAAGTAGCAGGACGGACTTCAACGTTTTGTCCAAAGTGTCAGACCTGAGCCTGCCAACATGTGCCTGCCAACATGAACGTTTATTCATGCATTCCGTTGGCCCAGCCCCTTGCTCCCGGCTTGTGAAACGTCTACTTATTTGTGCGCGGCAATACCGCCGCTCTTTGTACAAAGATACCGGGTTGTAACTATGCGTCGAGTACTCACATCATTTTCACTCATCATTGTCCTTGTCCTGTGCGGATCTCAGGCGGTAGTCTCTGCCAAGACCTCTAAAACCGACAAGCAGGAACAGCAGAAGTCCAAATCGTCCAAATCAACCAAATCGTCTAAGGGCGACACTTCGTCCTCCGACAAGCCTTCGTCCAAATCCTCGTCAAAGACCTCGTCCAAGTCCAAAGGCGAAGCCAAAACGTCTTCCGACAAAAGCACGAAGGCCTCGAAGAGCAGTAAAAACTCCAAAGAGCCCAGCCAATCCTCCAAAAGCTCCAAGTCTTCCAAGGGGAAGGGCAAGTCTAAAGGCGAGAGCAAGAAAAAACACAAGCATCCCGCCGTGGTCCAATCCAATGACGAGGCTGTGCGCGCTGCCGATGCCGCCCTGCGTAAAACCTCCGAGGGAACAGCCGCCCAGCCTGCTGCGCCGGTCGAATCCAACGCTCCTCTGCGCGAACAGTCCAAGTCCGAAGCCGAGCAGAATTACGAGAAGGGCATGGAACTTGGCCGTCAGAACCAATACAAGCAGTCTCTGGACCATTTCAACCAGGCCATCAAGGCCGAAGGCAAAAACCCTGCGTATTATACAGGGAGAGGCCACGCCAATTTCATGCTGGGCAACATGGACAAAGCCCTGGACGACTACAATAAGGCCATCGGCTTAAACACCACGGACCCCATACCCTTCCTCATGCGGGGCCACACCAACTTCAAGTTGCGCAATTTCACCAAATCCATTCAGGATTACGACAAGGCTGTACAGATGGGCTACGATGAAGCTGAGGTCTACAAAGGCCGTGGCGCGGCGTACGCCTCGATGAACCTCACGGATAAGATGTGTGCCGATTATCAAACCGCCTGTCAGAAGGGCGACTGTGAACTCTGGGAGAGCGCTCAGCGCGGTGGCTTCTGCCCGGGCAACTAGCTGAGATCAGAAATTTGCCGAACGGGCGCGGAGGATTTTCCGCGCCCGTTTTTTATCGCGCTCCGGGGACGTTGAGCGACCTGGACCATGCAACCCTCTTGACCCATCGCCGGTAACGGTCCATGAGGAATCGGCGGAGACTGAAGAGGAGAAAACGGACATGCTTTCATACCTCATCTGGGGGGGGGTCATTCTGGTCTGTTTTTACCTTGGGGCCAGGCTTACCTTTCAGACCCGTGAGAAAAAGAAGACCATGCTGCGCATTAATTTCGAGGATGCCAAAAGTATGGAACGCAAACGCGGCCGTTAGACCCGGACGCTCAACCCAGCCATGTACATAGGGCTGCGGGGTAACCCGCAGCCCTTTTGCTTTGGCTCCATACACGTACAAAATCCAGGGAGAGCAAGCATTGGGAAGGCGGGATTTTCGTGTTTGCCAAGCAGCTGAAAACAAAGAAAGCCGCGGGCTTCCCCACGGCTTTCCAAGACGCATCAAGCGTTGAATGCTCTAGTAGCTGGGCTTGAACTCGTCGCGGCGGTTTCTGGCCCAGGCGGCTTCATTGTTGGCGGGGTCAAGGGGGCGTTCCTTGCCGTAGCTCACAATGGACAGGCGCTGGGTGGTAACGCCAAGGTTGGCCAGGTAGTCGGCGGCAGCGCGGGCGCGGCGTTCGCCAAGAGCCAGGTTGTATTCGGCGGTACCGCGCTGGTCGCAGTGGCCTTCGACCACAAGCTTGATCTCGGGGTACTGCTTGAGGATCTCAGCCTTGCGGGTCAGTATCTGACGGGCTTCCGGCTTGAGGTCGTACTGGTTGAAATCGAAGTTGATCATGCCGCCCAATTCGCCGGCAACGCGTCCGAGCTTTTCGCGCAGTTCGCGTTCTTTGGCCAAGCGCTCGCGCTCCTGCTCTTCCCAGTTATCTTTTTCCGGGCCGGCAACTTTCTTGGCACAGCCAAATCCCACCAGGGAAAGGCACAGGAGAGTCAGGACGGTGATAAGCAATCTGCTCTTCATGAATTGTATCCTCCTCTTGCAAATTATACTGTCGTCATCCAACTGCACATAGTGACATGTGGGGATGCGCCTCCACCCCCAACGGCCGCAACTTCTACGCCAACGTTTAAAAAACGCAAGGGGGTTTTGGAGTGGAATACACTTGGGTAATTGACCTTACCGCTCTGTAACCTTCGAGAAAGTTCTTAGTCTTTGCCAGCCACAGGGCTAAATGCGGGCATGATGGCCTCGCCTTCGCCTGTGGGAACCTGCACCGCTCCATCGCCGTTGCGGGTGGTCAGGTATATTTTACGTCCACCGGCCCTGCTGGAAGAGAAAGCAATGAAGTTACTGTCTGGAGCAAAGCTGGGGTTTTCGTCCGATCCTGGGCCGAAACTGACCTGTTTTTCTGTGTCTGTGGCCATTTCGTAGACAAATATGCGGTGGCCGCCGCTCTGCTTGGAATACGTGATGTATTTGCCGTCGGGGCTCATGGACGGGTTGGTGTTGTAGCCGGATTTGGAAACACGGCGCACCGACCCGCTGGAGAGATCTTTCACCAGGACGTTGGGGTTGCCGAATCGATCCGACACAAAGGCCATCAGGTTGCCCGACTGATCGAAACTGGGGGAAACATCTATGGATGAATCCGACACCAAAGACGAGGCGATGTTCTTGTACGAAGAATCCAGAACGAAAATGTCGGTGTTATGGTGGATGTTCAGGGCCACGGCGATGCTGCCGTTTGGCATGAAGTGGGGGCTTATGACCGTGGTGCTAGGCAAGGTGTAGACGTTGGCCTTGCCCCCGGAGGAAATACCCAGATAGTGGGAGCTGGAGCCGATAAGCGTGAAGGCGATGCGGTTGCCGTCGAAGGACCAGGCGGGGGAAATGGCCATGCCCAGTTCACCGTAGCGGGTAATCTGAGTCAGATCGCGCCCCATGGCGCCGACCACGAAAATATCCTTGCCCTTGCTGCTTGGGCGCACGAAGGCCAGTTTGGCTTTGAAGATGCTTCCCTGTCCAGTGAGCAGTGTCATGAGTTCCATGCAGAAGCGGTCGGCCACTTCAGGCAGGTCGGCCCTGGTGACGCCGGGGTAGGCCCTGCCCAGCAGCAGTTTTTGTGAGAATACCTCAAAAGCCCGCAGTTCGATTTCGCCCAGGTTTTTGCCGGGCCGCCATACCGCCGTGATAAGCAGGTCGGATTTGGCCAGAGAGAAAGGCTTGAAGTCGATCTGATCGGCCATGGGGCCTGAAAGTTTGCCGCCACCCAGAATGTCGGTTTCGTTCATGACCTTGAGAAAGGGCATGAAGGCCAGGTTCTTGCGGATGAGTTCCTGTAGGTATTGGGCGTCGGGAGGCATATTGCCGTCGGCGAAGGGTTGCGATTGCACGACGTTCATGCGCGCCTGGCCGGGTCCGTGGATTTCCACGGCAAGATTGTCCTGGCCGTAGGCCAGATTTGCGAAGACCGAGAGCAGCGCTACCAAAAGAAGGAGTATGCGTTTGGTATTCATGTCAGCGTTTTTCCTGCGAGTTGAAACTCAAGGTTATCATGTTCAGGCTTGGGGTTGGCGGCGGGGGAAGTTCGGTCTCTTCCACAGCGCGAAGGGCGGAGTTGTCGAAATCCGGCCGACCCGAAGACTGGACAATACGTTTGGACTGGATACGCCCATCTTTTCCGATTTGCAATTCAACCTGACATACCAGCTTTAAGTTGGAAGAAAGCTGAGGCCACCGCCAGTTCTGTTTAATGAGCTTTTCTACGATAGCCGCGTATACCTGCATGGTAGCACCGGCACCGCCACCGCCACCACCTCCGCCGCCACCTGCCGCACCGGCCTGTTTGCGCAGGTCAGCCATGGCACTGTCAACGGCATTGGAGCCCGAGGCTGCAGAGCCTGCCTTGCCCTTGGCATCCTTGAGGGCCTGGGCAAGCACGTCGGCGCGCTCCTTGGCGGCCTTGTCTTTGGACGCCTTATCCGCAGCTTCCTTGGCGGCCTTATCCTTGGCTGCCTTGTCGGCGGCCTCCTTGGCAGCTTTTTCCTTGGCAGCTTTGTCAGCGGCTTCCTTAGCGGCCTTGTCCTTCTCAACGGCTTCCTTGGCGGCCTTATCCTTGGCTGCCTTGTCGGCGGCTTCCTTGGCTGCTTTTTCCTTGGCCTGTTTGTCTGCCTGTTCTTTGAGGGCCGCGTCTTTGGCGGTTTTTTCGGCGAGAGCCTTCTCCGCAGCGGCTTTTTCCGCAGCCAGTTTGACTGCCTGTTCGGCAGCGGCTTTATCGGCAACGGATTTTTTGGCCGCTTCCTCAGCAGCCTTTCTGGCCGCTTCCTCGGCAGCCCTTTTGGCAGCCTCTGCGGCGGCTTTTTGGGCGGCCTCCTGCTGGGCCTTGGCCGCAGCGGCCGTATCCGGCTTGGGAGGCTCGGGGATGGGCGTGGCGTCAACAGGGCCGGGCGGTGTAGGCGCGGCAGGTTGGCCTTGGGCGCCGGGGCCTTCCCAGCCGGGTGCGGCATCGGCCTTTTGGCCAGGGCCGGGCGTGCGCAGGTCGTAGATCTCCACCTCGTAGACCGGCACATCCAGGCGGATGGTGCGTATGTCCAGATTGGACAGTAAAATACCGCCCAGAATCACCGTGAGGTGCAGAAAAAGAGAAAATAGCCAGCTGAGATAGCGCATGATCGTGAGGGCGGGGCAATAACCCGTGAGCCCGTCCTATTTCTTGGCCTTGGGTTTGGTTTCTTCTTTTACCGGCTCGGCCACCATGCCCAGCTTGTCCACGCCACCAGCCTTGAGCAGGCCCATCACCTGGACCACCAGGCCGTAAGGCACTTCTTTATCCGCGCGCAGGAAGAGGAGTTTTTTCTGCTCCGTGACCAGACGTTGTACATGGCCCTGAAGGTCTTCAAGCTTCAGGTTGTACTCGTCAAGGTAGATGGAGCCGTCGCGCCGGATGGTCAGAACAAGGTTTTCGGAATCCTTGGGCAGGGTGGTGACGGTTTTGGTTTGGGGCAGGTCCACTTCCAGACCCTGGGTCATCATGGGCGCAGTGACCATGAAGATGATGAGCAACACCAGCATCACGTCCACGAAGGGCGTGACGTTGATATCGGCCAGATAGCTTCCCCGGCCGCCCCCCGTGGCCATACCCATGCTAGTAGTCCTCCCGCATGCGGGACTGCGGTTCCTGGCGGGGCGGGGTCTTGGGAGCCCAACTCACTTCGCGCTGGATGCGGTTGAGGAAGGCGCCTGCGAAGCTGACCAGTTCGCGTTCGATGGTGTTGATGTAGCCCAGGAAGAAGTTGTAGGCCAAGGTGGCCGGTATGGCCACGCCCAGGCCGATGGCCGTGGCCACCAGCGCTTCGGAAATGCCCGGTGCGACTGCCGACAGAGCGGCGGATTGCATGAGGCCGATGGCGTGGAAGGAGTTCATGATGCCCCACACCGTGCCGAACAGGCCGATGAAGGGGGTTGCGTTGGCGCAGGTGGCCAGAAAAGAGAGGGACTTGGCTTGGGCTGCCAGTTCCGTGGCCACGGCCTGGCGCAGGGTGCGCCGGATGTTGTCCATGGCCACGCGGGCCTTGTCGGAGGGCTCCATTTCGGCTTCTTCCATACGCATGAGCTCTTCAAAGGCTTGCAGGCCCACGAAGTAGCAGGGAGAGCTTTTGTTCTGGCTCACGGCGCGCATGGCCGTCTTCAGGTTTTCGGCTTCCTGGAAGAGACGCGCGTCGCGGGCCGCTTCCTTGCGTGCGGAAGAAAGCGAAAAGAGCTTGAGAAAAATGATGCTCCAACTCGCCAGGGACATGCTTACCAAAACTCCCAGCACGGCCATGACCGTGGGAGTTGCTTTGGCCAGCATTTCCAGGATGCCGCCTTGCGGCGTCAACGTCTCCAACATGATTTCACCTTGTCCGTTAAGATCGGGCCTTGTCGGCCTGTTCATTCAAGAGCATGTCCGCCAATCGCATCAGGGCCACTTCGGCCCGGCCCTGAAAGCTGACATCGAACGAGCCTGCCATGCGGCTCGGCTGCGCGTTTATTTCCGCCACCGCCCCGCCGTGGTTTTTGACCATCCGGGGCAGGGCGCTGGCCGGAGCCACCTCGCAGGATGTCCCCACCACCAGCATCAACCCGGCGGCATCGGCCAATTGACCGCTTTTGTCCAGGGCGTCAAGAGGAATGGCCTCCCCGAAAAAAACGATATCCGGCCTCACCACGCCTTTGCAGGCCGAACAGCGCCAGGGGATGTCCGCCAGTGTGAGTGCCGGGGCTTGGGCGGGGTCGTGGGACAGACCGCAGGAGTGGCAGTGGTATCTGGCCATGGAACCGTGAAATTCCAGCACATTTTGCGATCCTGCCGCCTGATGCAGACCGTCGATGTTCTGGGTGATGATCCCTTGTATCAGCCCGGCCTGTTCAAGCCTTGCCAAGGCCAAATGGGCCGGATTGGGCTCGGCTTTTTCCATGACGGCCACGGCGTCCAGCAAAAAACGCCAGACATCCCTGGGGGAATGTTCCAGAGCCTGGACCGTGGCCACTTCCATGGGATCGTATTTGGACCACAAACCGCCGGGACTGCGAAAGTCCGGGATGCCGCTGGCCACGGATATGCCTGCGCCGGTAAAGACGACAACCTTCCCGGAGGCGGGCCAGAGCCGTGCTATCTGCTCAAGTGTATCCATTTGTGTTCCTGTTCCAAGGCCTCAAAGGCAAAAATACGTATCTCAACTTTGTTCTGGGCGGCGGTAACAAATACGGGGCTGTCTGCAAAGACTGTCGAAGCGGTGTCACTGCGCCATACCCAGGCATATTACTCCGAGCCTGTATATAATTATATGAAATGATTACGGATTGAATCTGTAACACACACAGGTTACAAATAGTTCATAATTAGGAGGCGGTTGAACTCCGCTTTCGAGGGGAAGGTGTGCAAGCCATGGACAAAAAAAAGATTCTTTTTCTCTGCACGGGCAATTCCTGCCGGAGCCAGATGGCCGAGGGATGGGCCAGGGCGCTGAAGCCCCAGGCGGTTGAGGTCTGGTCCGCCGGGATCGTGCGCCACGGCCTGAATCCCCTTGCCGTGCGGGTTATGGCCGAGGCCGGGGTGGACATAGCCGCCCAAAACTCCAAGACTCTTCAGGAACTGCCGCCCGTGGAATTCGACGTCGTTATCACACTGTGCGGGCATGCCGCCGAGACCTGTCCCTATTTCCCCGGCGCGGTCAAACGCCTGCATCAGGGGTTTGACGATCCGCCGGCATTGGCCAAGGACGCCGCCAGCGAAGAAGAGGCCCTGGGCCACTACCGCCGGGTGCGCGACGAAATACGAGCCTTTGTGGAAGCAATGCCCGAAAACCTGGGCTGATGGGAAAAGAAGACATGCCTCCGGCGGCCGGGGGGCCAATGGCCCTTCCTGCGGAACATAACTCTCCCTAAGCCTCTTTGAGGCAAAGGGAGAGTAAGCCGGTCCCCCCATATAGCTTCGCAGTGTCGGGCAGATACCTGTGTCGGCGCGCAAAATAATGGGGGGGCCTGGGGGTGCCCTGCACCCCCAGCGGGGGTCAGGGGGCAGCGCCCCCTTCCTCTTGGTCCGTGTTTTCCTCGACGGCCTCTTCCTCTTCGGGGATCTCCAGGCCTTTATGGCGGGCGAACATGAGGAAGCCGGTATGGGCGACCATGCGGTCATCGGGGCGCAGGCGTTCTCCAACGGTTTTCCAGCGCCGCAGCAGAATTTCCAGCACGTCCACGTCGTCGAAATCGGATGTTTCCAGGGCTGCCAGCAGATCGCTGATCTGGTTGGTGGTGGGCAACAGGAAACCGATGGGCGCGCCAGGGCAGACGATGGCCGCAGCCTGGGCCAGGTAATCCTGGGGGGTGCGCACGTCCAGGAACAGCGCGTCCGCGCCTTGGGCTTCTTCGGGAAAGCCTTCGGCGATGTCGCGGTGAAAGAAGCTTACGCGATGGGAAAGTCCCACGCGTTCGATGTTTTTCCGGGCGTTTTCGGAGAACTCTTCCCGGCGCTCGCAGGTGTAAACCCGGCCGGTGTCGCCCACCATGTAGGCCAGGGCCGTGGTCAGTCCTGCCGAGCCGCTGCCCGCCTCGACGATACGCTTGCCGGGTCCGACTCCGAGCTTGAGCAGCAGGTAGCCGATCTCTTTAGGATACATGATGGTGGTGGAACGCTTGACGCCTTTGATGAGCTCGTAGAGCGTGGGAGCCTGCAAGCGGTAGGGGGTGCCCTTGTGTGTGCGGGTGACGCCGCCGAAACCGGCCTTGGCCACGGCGGTGAAATCGACGATGCCGTCCTGGGTGTGGAAGGTGGTCCCGGGGACCACGGGGCGAAGATAGCGCTTGCCGTCGGGGCTGATGAGCAGTACCAATTCTCCAGCTTTTATCATGTGTGAATACCGGTTCCTTCTGGAATGCGCGTTTAAGCGCGTCACTTTGGCCCCCCATCCGGGGCCTGTCAAGCCGCTATCAAGAAGGCACCGCCGTGGCTGTTGATCCCCAATCCCTGGTTTTTGGGCCGGTTCGTTCCGGTCGTTTGGGCGCGTCCCTTGGCCTTGACCTGTTGGGGGCCAAGATCTGCTCGTTTGATTGTCTGTACTGCGAAGTGGGCGTCACCCGCGCCCTGACAGGGGTGCGCAAACCGTACGTGCCTGCGGACAAGTTGTTGGGCGAGTTGGCCTACAGACTCTTCGCGCCTCATGCGCCTTTTGATGTGATCACTCTGGGCGGCATGGGGGAACCCACCCTCAACAGCCAGATGGGGGAAATCATCAAGGGCGTTCGCGAGCTGGCTCCGGGCGTGCCTGTTGCGGTGCTTACCAATTCCAGCCTGATGGCCGACCCGCATGTGCGGGCCGAGCTGGCCCTGGCGGATATGGTGCTGCCCTCCATGGATAGCCTGATTCCGGCTGAATTCAACCGCATCAACCGGCCGCAGCCGGGCACGTCCCTGACCGATATCCGCCAGGGACTGCTGGCGTTTGGCCGGGAATACCCCGGCAAGATCTTTTTGGAAGTGCTGGTGTTGGCCGGGGTGAACGATTCCGAAGAAAACCTCGCCCGGCTGGAGGCCTTGTGCCGCGAACTCAATCCCCATCGGGTGGATGTGGTCACCATGACCCGGCCCGGTGCGTATATTGAGGCTCAGCCAGCGCCTCCGGCCACACTGGAGCGTTTTCGCCAGGTGCTTTCCCCTCTGGCCCAGTGCGGAGAAATCCCCGAAAAGGCCCGTCAATTCGGCTCCGCACTGGACAGTAACACGTCCATGACGGTACATGTACTGGAAGCGGAGATTCTTCAGTCCCTTTCCCGGCGGCCGCAGACCGCAGCCCAGTTGGCTCAGGGGCTGGGCGTGGACGAGATCCGCGTTGCCGAGCTGCTTCCCGGCCTGGTGGAAGGGGGCAGAGCGTCCTGGCGGATGGTTCAGGACCAGATGTTTTATTTTTCCGGTGACCTCGGCAGGCTTTAGCCTGCCTTTCGATTCGGCCAGCGCCTCAAGGCGCGTAAATTTTGTGGCAACGTAGCGGACGGCCAGGCCCCAAGCCACGGGGGCGTCATATATGCTGGACAAGCGCCAACTCCCATGGCGCGGACAGGCCGTTCGGAAGGAGAATTTTTTATGGCACCCACCAAGCGCAAGCGCAAGATGTTCATCTCTGTGCTGCCCGGCGAGGAAGTGGAAGTAGCGGTGGCCGAAGACGGAGTCCTCCAGGAATACTACGTGGAGATGACCCATCAGGCCAAGACGCGCGGCAACATCTATAAAGGCAAAATCCACAACATCGATCCCTCGTTGCAAGCGGCCTTCATCAACTACGGGGCGGAACGCAACGGCTTTCTCCAGATCGACGAAGTCCACCCCGAATACTACATTGAAGAGCCCAGCGGCGACCGCAGGGCCAAGTATCCGCCCATCCAGAAAGTGCTCAAGAAGGGGCAGGAGATCCTCATTCAGGTGGTCAAAGAGCCAACCGGAAGCAAGGGGGCCTTCGTCACTTCCTACCTGTCGCTTCCGGGCCGCTATTTCGTGCTCACTCCCGGTCGGGAACAGCAGGGCATCTCCCGCAAGGTGGAGGACGATGAAGAGCGCAAGCGCCTGAAGGAAATCGCCAACGCGGTGAAACTCGATGAAGGCATCGGGGTCATCGTGCGCACCGCTTCCATCGGCCAGGCCAAAACCGCCCTTGAGCGCGACATCAATTACCTCAAGCGCCTATGGAAAGAGGTGCGTCAGCGCGGCACCACCGCGCCTAACCCCACCATGATCTACGAAGAGCCCGATCTGGCCGCCAGGGCCGTGCGCGACTACCTTACCGACGACGTGGGCGAAATCTGGGTGGACGACAAGGATACCGCCGACCGCGTGGGAGAAATGGCCGCCCTGGTGTTTCCCCGACGCTCCGGCATCGTCAAGTACCATGCCGAAGTGGACGCCTCGGTCTGGGACCGCTTCAACCTGCGCAAACAGATCGACCAGTTGCACGGCCGTGACGTCAACCTTCCCAGCGGCGGCCGCCTGGTCATCGACCCCACCGAAGCCCTGACCTCCGTGGACGTCAACTCCGGCAAGATCGGCGGCGAGACCAATTTCAAGGAAATGGCCCTGAAGACCAACCTGGAGGCCGCTGCGGAAGTGGCCAACCAGTTGCGCCTGCGCGACATCGGCGGTCAGGTTGTGGTCGATTTCATCGAGATGAAAGACCGCAAGCACGTGGCCGAAGTGGAAAAAGCCATGCGCGCGGCCATGAAGAACGACCGTGCCCGCTCCGACGTGGGCAAGATCTCCCGCTTCGGGCTGCTGGAGATCGTGCGTCAGCGCATGGGGTCCTCGGCCATGTCGGTGAGCACTGAATCGTGCCCTCATTGCCTGGGATCGGGGGCTCGGCGCAACATGGAGTGGCAGTCGCTTCTGGCCCTGCGCGAGATCTACCGGCTGCTGCGCAAGACCGGTGGCAATGAGTCCGTGCAATTCAAGGCTCCGCCCGAACTGGCCTTCTATCTGCTCAACCAGAAGCGCGCCCGGCTCTGCGCCCTGGAAGAACAGTACCAAAAGACCATCGTCATCGCCCCGGAGTAGAGGCCATGGTGCTTGTTCACGCCTGCTGCGGCCCCTGCTCCATCACCGTGGTGCAGGGGCTTCAGGCGCAAGGCCATGCCGTGCAGGGGTTTTACTATAATCCCAACATCCATCCGCTTATGGAATATCTGCGCCGCCGCGAAGCCTTGGAAGCGGCGGCCAAGCAGCTCGAAATTCCCGTGATCTACGCCGACGCCGAGTACGACCCGGCCGTCTTCCTGCGGCTTGCAGCCTTCCGGGAGAAAGAGCGCTGCGCCCATTGCTACCGCCTGCGCCTTGAACGGGCCGCCCTGGAAGCCCGGAGCAGGGGCCTTACCGCCATGACCACCACGTTGCTCTATAGCAAATACCAGGATCACGCCGCCATCCGGGCCATCGGCGAAGAAGCAGCCAAGGCCCAAGGCCTGGAATTTCTCTACGAGGACTTCCGTACCGGCTGGGACGAGGGCATTCGTCTTTCCAAGGATTGGGGCCTCTATCGCCAGCCATACTGCGGGTGTATTTTTAGCGAATACGAGCGGTACGGGAAAAAACTGCGGATGCTTTGCAATGGTTGATAAAGTTGTCAAGGTGCTAGGTGCTGGAGTTGTTGTACTGTTGCTGTGCATTTCTTTCAGTAAAGTATGTATGTCAGGCAGCATCACCGAAAAGCATGTGTTGATATTTCACGGGTACACGCAGGATTTCCCAGCGAATGCGTTGTTTGACAAGGGGCTTAAAGAGGAATTCGAAAAACACTCTCAATATCATTTTTCATATTCATATGAATATCTTGACATGCGACGCCTGACAAAAGATGTTCAGTATTTCAAGGATACAGCTCAGTATTTTGCTAGAAAGTATTCTGCATATCGGCCAGATGTCATTGTTTCAAAACAGGAGCCGTCCATTTTTTTGAAAGAATTTTGTAAAGGTATATTTTCAGATGTCCCTGTCGTATGTGCTTGGGATGCTGATCGCATGCCGGGATACGCACTGCCTCCAGAGTTCGGTGTTGTCCGCATGACCAATGACATTGATAAGAATGTCAAACTTATATTAGATACAAGACCGTCAACTAAGAAGATCGTTGTTGTTGTGGGGAATTCGAAGGCGGAGACGCGATATTTTGACACTTTAAAAGTTTTAAAATCTCGGTACTCTGGGGTGGTTGCATTTGAATATCTTCAGAAAGTGACGTACGAAGGGATGTTGAGCCAGGTACAATCTATCGATGATGATTCTGCTATATTATATCTACGATGGACAGTGGATGTTGATGGCGCCAGGTTCATTCCTGCTGAGGTCATAAAGGATATATGTAAAGTGG
This sequence comes from Desulfovibrionales bacterium, assembly GCA_038248065.1. Classification (GTDB taxonomy): domain Bacteria; phylum Desulfobacterota; class Desulfovibrionia; order Desulfovibrionales; family Desulfovibrionaceae; genus Fundidesulfovibrio. The sequence continues at coordinate 17,838 of JBBRUD010000007.1, forward strand.
CCAGTGTCCCTGTTTATACAATATCAGACCATATTGTTGGAAGCGGTGTGCTTGGGGGGTACGTCCTTAGCCATGAAATTGTAGGAAAGAATGTCGCAAGATTTTATGTTGATTCGCTTGCTGGCCGTTCAATTTCCGAGATTTTGTCGCAACAACAAAACCAGAATCTCTATGTGTTTGACTGGAGAGCGTTGAAACGGTGGAACATCAAAGAAAGCTCGCTTCCGCAAGACAGCAGAGTCGAGTTCAAGGTGCTTTCAATATGGCAGTTATACGGTATGTATATTGCTATAGGTGTTTTATTGTTTCTTGCCGAAACAGCGTTGATAGTTGGACTCTTGGTCAATAGGCGAAGGCGTATACACTTCGAAAGTCAATTGTTGCAAATGACAGCAAATCTTGAAGGGTTGGTGTGTGAAAGAACTAATGAATTGCAATCTGCAAATCAGGAACTGAGTTTTGTCGCTGAAAAACTTCAAGAAGTAAATTTGCAGCTTGATGCCCATTCAAGGACTGATGCGCTGACGGGCTTGTATAATCGTCGGCATATGGATGAAATTATTCATGATGAGCATATCAAATATGGTGCTAATGGGCGTTCATATTCTGTAGTGCTTATTGACGTAGATCATTTTAAACGAATAAATGATTCACTTGGGCATGGTGCTAAAGATTACATGTTGAAGCTACTCTCCGAGCATATGCAGGATATTGTAAGGCCATCTGATACCTTGGCTAGATGGGGTGGAGAAGAATTCTTGCTGCTTCTGCCGGAACAAAACATTAATGGGGCTCTGGCAATGGCAGAAAGGCTTCGAAAGGCGGTAGCTGAGAGTAAATTTGAATATGAAGGTGAGATGTTGCATGTCACCTTGACGCTTGGTGTCGCCACTGTAAACAATAATGACACTGTGAATGACGTTTTCAAACGTGCAGACACAGCTTTATATGACGGTAAACGAACCGGACGCAATAAAGTTGTAGCCTGTTGAAGTCCGCAATGACGCACAATACACAGCTGTCATGCCTCTCCACTAAACACGGTATATAGAACCCATTTTTTGTACTATGCTCCTTTATGTCCACGTTCCCTTCTGTCGCAGCAAGTGCCGCTACTGTGCCTTCGCCTCCGAGGTGCTGACTATGGACGGCGTCGAAGCCTGGCAGCGCGCCTTTTCCGCCGAGGCCGCCCATTGGTCCAAGATGCTCGGCAAGCCTGCGGTGGAAACGGTGTACATCGGCGGCGGCACCCCCAGCCTGCTGCCTGGTTGGGCTTTCGAAGGGCTGGTGCGCACCCTGCGCAAATCCTTCGTCCTGCCCAAGGATATCGAGTTCACCATGGAGGCCAACCCGGATTCAGCCACCGATAAAGATCTGCTCAAGCTCTGGCGCGGCATGGGGGTGAACCGCCTGTCCCTTGGAGTGCAATCCTTTGTCGAGAGCGACCTGGAGCTTCTGGGGCGGCCCCATGGCGCGGCTCAGGTGCTTACCGCCGTTGAGCGGGCCAGGGCGGCAGGATTCACCAACCTCTCCATTGATCTCATGTGGGGCCTGCCCGGTACGCGCTTGAAAACATGGATGGACAATCTGAAAGCCGTGGTGCGCCTGAACCCTGAACACATCTCCTGCTACGGCCTGACCCTGGAGCCGGGCACGCCCCTGGCCAAAGCCTCCGAAGTGGCGGACATCAACCTGCCCGGCGAGGATGAACAGGCCAAGATGTACGTCTACGGTGGCGAGTATCTGGAAGAACAGGGCTATCTGCACTACGAAATCAGCAATTTCGCGCACATGGGCTATGCCAGCCTGCATAACCAGGGCTATTGGGATGGCAAGGACTACCTGGGGCTGGGGCCGTCTGCGGTCTCAACCATTGAAGGCAGACGCTGGGAGAACCCCAAAACCGTCAAGGACTACGTGGAACTCTCAGGACGCAAGGCCTGGGGGTGGGAGGCCGAGTCACTGACGGCCGAAATACGGACCAGGGAGTTGCTGATGCTGGCCCTGCGCACATCCAAGGGCATGAAAATCGCCGACTATAACCGGCTGACCGGCCGGAATCTGATGGCCGAGCAGGGAAAACTGCTGGGAGCTATGCGCCAGAAGGAACTCATCCGCATCAAGGACGGAAGCCTGCGGCTCACCCGGCAAGGCATGCTGGTGAGCAATCTTATCATCACCCGCCTGTTGTTTCCAGAACCAGAAGTTTAGAGAGACTTAAGGCCAAAGGGCGTGAGGAAGGAGCCTCCGGCGGCCAAAGGGCCAGTGGCCCTTTGGAGCCCCTTATATATTCAGCGCGATCTTGGGCGTTTAGAGGGAGGTATGTAATTGCGCGGGCTAGAACTTGTCTTTGGCCTTGTGCAAGGCGTCCTTGAGGTCGTGGTAGGCGCTCTCGAAGCCGTGGCGCAGGTCTTTCCAAGCGTCACCGCTGCTTTTGCGTAGCAGGGTCAGTTTGTAGCGAGTCAACTCGTACTTGGACTCCAGTTTCCCCAGGCCTTCCTCATAATGCTCAAGGGCGTTTTGTCCCTTGTTCTCGGCCTTGCCCTTGGCCGCATCGAGTTTTTCACGGATATGCTTGAGCTGCTCTTCCATCTGTGCGCTGAATTTCTCGCGTTCTGGCATGGGAGTGCTCCTTTTCGCTTACTCTTTCCATCCTTTACGGCTGGGAATGGCGTAGGTCAAGGCGTTGCACGCAATGATCCGGGAACCTTGGTACTTCGGGTGAGTTTCGCGCAAGTCGACATGCGGTTTCTGATAAACCGGAGTTGTCCCGTACCGGATACTGCGATACCGTGCGTTGCAATCGCGGGTTTCGAGTTCACCTCTTTCAGCAGGAGCACCCTCCATGATGCAGATGCGCTTCAACTGTGGAATAGCCGGAATGTTCCTCATGATGACCCTTGTTCTGCCCTTTGCAGCTCAGGCCGAGGGCCTGCGGTTTGTGGTGGCTGGCGATTCGCGCGGGGCAACTCAGGCCGAAAGCGTCAACACCGCCATACTCGGCGAAATTAATGCCCGCATGTTGGCCATGACGCCACGACCGTCTTTCGTAATTTTCAACGGGGACATGGAATTTCGCTCCAAAGGCGAGGGTCAGTGGCATATGGACGACTGGCTCACGGCTATGAAGCCCGTTCGGGACGCGGGAATCGCTCTGTATCCCGTGGTGGGCAACCACGAATTGTACCAGGATAAAACCCATGTGCTCTACCGGAAGAGCCAGGCCGAATACCAGAAGGTCTTCCCCTTTGTGCCCCAGAACGGTCCCAAAGGGTATGAAGGCCTTGTATACAGTTTTACCTCTCCCGGCGGGGAAGCGTTCTTCGCCATACTGGATACGTATTTCCTGGCTCCGAAGCAGAGCACTCTTTCCTACAAGAACGCCGTATCCTGGATTACCCCGGCGCAGATCGACTGGCTGCGCGAGCAGACCGCCGCGTCCACTGCCAAATTCAAGTTCGTGGCCATGCATGCCCCCACTTTCAACCTCAAACAAGCCAAAAATCCCACTTGTGAAGACCCCGGCCATTGCGAATTGTGGAAGTTCATTGACGCCAATCATTTTGCCATGAGTCTGGCCAGCCACATTCACCTGTATTCGCGCAAACAGATCGGCCCTGATGTGGACCCGTCTTATACAAACGGCGTCTACCAGGTGATTGTGGGCGGCGGTGGGGCCCCTCTGGACAAAGTATCCAAGATGAAGGCCCCCCAGGACGCCTGGAACGTCGTCCAAGCCTATAACTACATGGTCGTGGACATTGAAGGCGACATGCTGACAGCCACGGCCTACGGCAAGGATGGCGCTGACTGGAAGGTCATCGACCAGTTTACCATGCACGCCCAGAAGTAGCACAGCGACAACGCGTCACTACGACACTCCCTCCCGGCAACACTCCATCCTCCTCCTTCCATAAAAACAAAGCCTGGAGCGCACTTCGCGCTCCAGGCTTCAATCGACATATTCCCACCCCATGGGTACCCCATAATCGGGGGTCCGGGGCGCTGCCCCCCGGCAGGGGCTGGGGGGCAGCGCCCCCCCTTACTCTTCGTCTTACTCCTGCCCCTCCACCGTACTCCCCGTGCCGCCCTCGGTGCCGCCCTCGGCCCCGGGCTTCCGACGCTGTCCACGGCGACGCGGCCTCTTGCGGCGTTCGCCAACAGGTGCGTCAGCGGCGGCGTTGACGTCTGAGGGTGCCGGGTCCGCAGGTTCTCTGGGCTCGCGTGGAGCGTTGGTGTCGCCTGCTTCCCTGGCAGGCCTGGAACTTCTGGATTCATGGGGTTGGCCGCCGCCACAGGGGTCACGGCGCTCGCGAGACTCACGGGGCCGGTCGTCGCGTGATTCGCGCGGGCGTGACTCGCGAGCCCGGTAGCGGGGTTCTTCAGACGCGCCTTCGGGCCTGTCCGGCACTGCGTGCAGGAGCGACTGGTAGCGCCTGTCGAGCAGCATGGCCAGGAGCATGGCGTCGTCGGATTCGGAGAGGTCTTTGGCCAGGGCCAGAAAGCGCTTCATGCGCACCATTTTCAAGGGGGTGGTGTTGCGCAGTTCGGCCTCGAGCAGGGCGGTCATGCGCTCGGCCACCATGACGGAGACGTCTTCGTCGGTGGGGGCAGGGCGTTTTTGCAAATCGATGCCAAAGCGCTGGCCGATACGTTTCATGGCCAGCTCTTCCATGATGTTGACCAGGGTGATGGCCGTGCCGCTTGCTCCGGCCCGACCGGTGCGTCCGGCGCGGTGGATGTAGGATTCCGGGTCTTCGGGCGGTTCGTACTGGATGACGTGGGAGAGGTCGGAGATATCCAGGCCGCGGGCGGCAACGTCTGTGGCCACCAGGAAGCGCAGGGTCTTGTCGCGCATGCGGGTGAGCACCTGTTCGCGCTTGGCCTGGGAGAGGTCTGCCGAGAGCTCTTCGGCGTCGTAGCCAAAGCCTTTGAGCACTTCGGTGATGTAGTGGACATTGGCTTTGGTGTTGGAGAAAATAATGGCCGAGGTGGGGTTGTCGATCTCCAGGATGCGCACCAGGGTGCGGTCTTTATCCATGCCGGGCACTTCGTGATAAATGTGCTCGATGTTGGTGACGTGCACCTGCTTGGAGGAGAGGGACAGAAAATTGGGATGGTCCATGAATTCTTCGGCCAGCCGGAGCACGTAGGGCGGATAGGTGGCCGAGAACAGGAACGTGGAATGGCGGCGCTTGGGCAGGTAGCGCTTAATTTCTTTCATGTCCGGGTAGAAGCCCACGGAGAGCATGCGGTCGGCTTCGTCGAAAACCAGCACCCGGATGTTATCGAGGGTGAGGTTGCGGCGCAGCAGATGGTCGAGGATGCGGCCGGGGGTGCCCACCACCAGATGCGCGCCCGCGCGCAGGGCGTCGGTCTGGGTCTGGTAGCTCACGCCGCCGTAGACCAGGCTGACCTTGAGGCCGGTATCGCCGAAAAGCATTTCCGCTTCATTGGCCACTTGCTTGGCCAGCTCGCGGGTGGGGGTGAGAATGAGGGCCTGGGTTTGGGGCTTGTTGGCATCAAGAAGGTGGAGAATGGGCAGAACAAAGGCCCCGGTTTTGCCGCTGCCGGTGCGCGATTGCACCATGAGATCCTGCCCGCCCAGAAGATAGGGCAGGGATTTGGCCTGGACGGGCATGAAGCTGTCCCAGCCTGCCCGCGCCATGGCCTGCCTGAGCTTTTCGGGGAGTTGGTCAAAGGGGAGTTCGGGCAGGGCGGCTTCGGGTTCTACAAGGGTCTCGCCATCTTTGATGGCGGATTGGTCTGTTGTGCTGTCCATGATGATCCGGTGTTTAGAGGATAAGGCCTTAAGGCCGATGAATACTGTAACAGGAAAGCGGAAGGATTCAAAGCCCGGTGCACATGGAAAAAGGCCCCCGCTCCAAAGGGTGCGAGGGCCTTGGTTTACAGGGGCGTTATGCCCTAGAAGGCGATCTTTACGCCGAAGTTGCCGCCGAAGTTATCTGCACCTTTGTTGGAGAAATCGCCGATATGCTGATAGCGGCCAGCCAATTGCAGCGAGACGATCTCGGTGAGGGCGAAATCAAAGCCGATTTCGCCGACCTCGGTGAAGTTGGAGGTGTAGCCGTTCCGGGGAACCTTCACGTCGGAGAAGAAACCGCCCAGGCCAACGCCGCCGAAGACCGACGCCTTGTCCGAGAGCATGTAGTGGTAGCGGGCAATGGCGATGGGGCTGAAGGCGTTGGCGTATTCATAGTTAGAGTTTGACGAGAGGAACGCATTGGGCCTGCGTTTTTGATAGATTCGATACCCCAAGCCTTCCACGCCAAGGGACAGGCCGTCAATGACGAAGAACCCGGCCTCTGCGCCATAGGTGAACATGGAACTTATGTTCTTGTTGGTGCTTCCGTACATGCCCACCTTAGGGGTGAGGTAGAAGGTGCCTGCTTCGGTGGTCTTGGCCTGGGCTACCCCGGCAGTGAGGCAGAATGCCAGCAATGCGCCGAAAATTACGGCTTTTTTCAGAAAAGTGGCCATTGTAGACTCCTTCAATTGAGATTTCCAGTTCAGTAGGAATACTATCAGTACGGGTTGATTTTTGTCAACGCGTCAACACGGTTGAGTATCATATTAGGTGTTCATGAATGAAACAATGTCAAGTAAAGGAATGAAATACGACGGTTTATGAGAATTAGCATTGGGTGTCTGGCCATCAGGCTTTATACAGTAAGTTTTGCAATCATAAGAAATGCTTGTATATTTGGATAAGCTGGGCATTGGCAACTGCCGGGGGAGTGACGTATAGGCTGCCAACGGGCGCGGCGGCAGGGCTTGCCGCCCCAAATTTCTGGACTGGGTGGTCCATGTTCAAACGTCGCTTTCCTCGTGTTTCCTGGCGCATGGCCGTGGCCCTGATCACCTTGGGTTTCGCCGTACTGCTGCCCCTGGCGCAGATGGGCGTATTTCACGACTGGTACAACTTCCTGTTCTACTGGACCCTCGACCTTACGTTTCTGCCGGTGCAGGTGCTCTTGGTGACCGTGATTCTGGAGCGCGTTCTGGGCGACCGCGAACGCCAGGCCAAGATGCACAAGATGAACATGGTCATCGGCGCGTTTTTCAGCGAAGTGGGCGTGGAGACCATCCGGCGCATCCTTGGGTTTTGCGGGGAAGTGGACCAGTTTCAGAACCATCTGTCCGTGGGCCTGCATTGGGAAGGCGCGGAGTACTTGGCTGCCACGCGCTTCGCCAAGGCCAACGCCTGTCACTTTGATCACGATGCGGAAATGCTCGCGGAGCTTCGGAGCTTCTTGTTGCAGAAAAGAGCCTTTGTGCTGCAACTGTTGCAAAATCCCAATCTGTTGGAGCACGACCGTTTTACTGAACTGCTGTGGGCCTTGTGCCATCTGATCGAAGAACTGGCTGCTCGGCAGGATGTTGCCGGGCTTCCCGGCGCGGATGTGGAACACCTGAAAGGCGACATGCGCCGGGCCTTCAACCTGCTGGTGATGGAATGGCTGAACTACATGGAGCACCTCAAGAAGAGCTACCCCTACATGTATTCCCTGGCCGTGCGCACCAACCCCTTCAATCCCAACGCTCAGGTGGTGTTTGGGGAAAAAGGCTGAGGCGCGTGTCATGGCGGAATTCGGTCGTGGAATTGCCCGTGTTGCCGCAGCGGCGGGGCTGTGCGTGGCGTTGATCGGCTTTCTGGCCCCAAGGACGGCCTGCGGCGCGCCTTCCATCGCCTACACCGTCACCGGAGAGTTGCCCCACGACAGCCAGGCCTTCACCCAGGGGCTGGTTTTCTCCGGCGGTGTGTTTTACGAAAGTACGGGCCTGAACGGCCGCTCCAGCCTGCGCAAGGTGGACCCTCGCACTGGCCGGATCTTGGCCCGCCTCGACCTGGAACCGCAATATTTCGGCGAGGGGCTGGCGTTGGTCAAGGGGCGCCTTGTTCAACTGACCTGGCAGTCGGGCAAGGCCTTTGTGTACGATGCGGCCACCCTGCGCCGAGTGCAGGAACTGCCGTATCCGGCCGAGGGCTGGGGGCTTGCCGACACGCCCGGAGGGCTGGTGTCCAGCGACGGCAGCGCCACCCTGACGTGGCGCGACGTTGTGACCTTGAACCCGGTGGCGACACGGGCTGTAACCGACGGCGGGCGTCGTGTGTCTCAATTGAACGAGTTGGAATGGGTGGAAGGGCGGATTCTGGCCAATATCTGGCACGAGGACCGCATAGCAGTCATTGCGCCCGCGACCGGCCTGGTGGAAGGGTGGATCGACTGCACGGCCTTGCGAATCCGCATGGGAAGGCTGGACGGAGAAGCGGCGTTGAACGGCATCGCCTATGACCCGGAGGCCAAAATTCTGTATGTGACGGGGAAACTATGGCCAAAGATTTTTCAACTGCGTCTGGAGGGTTTTCCCAAACCATGAAAAAGGCCAAATGCAAGAACTGCCGCTACTGGAAAGGCCCCATCCTTTTCGAAAACCGCTTTTACCCCCCCGAAGAGATGCAAAAGGGTGAATGGGGCTATTGCAAACGCCACGCCCCGCGTCCGGCCGTTGATGCCGTGGAGAACGTGCGCGGAAAAACCTATGTGACCATCTGGCCGGAAACCCAGGCCGAGGATGTCTGCGGCGAGTTCTCTCTCATTCCGCTCCAGAGGGATTAGTCTTCAAGCGGCGCGGCGGCTGTGCAGCAGGAGCCACAGGCCGAAGGGCAGCATGGCCAGGGAGAGCACCTGCCCCATGGTCAGCCACCCGAAGGCCAGATAGCCCAATTGAGGGTCGGGTTCGCGCACGAATTCCACCAGGAAACGGAACAGGCCGTAAAGGGTAAGAAACAAACCGGTTACTGCTCCGCGCGGCCTGGGTTTGGAAGAATACCACCACAGCAGCGCGAAGAGCACCAGCCCTTCCAGCCCTGCCTCGTACAACTGGGAGGGGTGGCGCGGCACGTTTCCGGCTCTGGGCTCATGAAAAACCACGCCCCAGGGCAGGTTGGTGGGGGCTCCCCACAGTTCGCCGTTGATGAAATTGCCGATGCGTCCGGCCATTAAGCCGGGAACGCCAAGTGGGGCCAGGAAATCGGCCACTTCCAGAAAAGATTTGCCGTGCTTGCGGCCAAAGAACCACACCACCAGGCACAGCCCGATGAGCCCGCCGTGGAAGGACATGCCTCCCTGCCATATGCGCACAATGGCCAAGGGATCGCTCAGGTAGGCCGAAAGGTCGTAGAAGAGCACGTATCCCAGCCGCGCCCCGAGAACCAGCCCGAGTACGCACCAGGTGATCAGGTCGTCCATCATCAGGGGGGTCCAACCCGACCCCGGTCTGGCGGCGCGTTTCCGGCCCAGATGCCAGCCTGTCAGGAAGCCCACAAGATACATGAGGCCGTACCAGCGCACCTGGAGAGGCCCTAAGTATATGGCCACGGGATCGAAGTCGGGGTGTATGATCATGGCAGGTTTATGAAATCTCGCGGAGAAGCACACGCGCTTTTTCAAAAGAGGGATTGATGTCCAGGGCTCGTTGCAGGAATTGTTGGGCAAGCTCTTTTCGGGCTGCGCGATAGTAGATCATGGCGATATTGAAACAGACCGTTTCGTTGTCTTCCCACAGATCCGGGCTCAATTGCAGGGCTTTGTCCAGGTGTTTGAAGGCATCCTGGTATTCTTTGCCTTCGGTGAAGGCCATGGCGATGTTGTAGTAAAGACCGGCATCGGATGGGGATATCTTCAGGGCCTTGCGGTATTCGTCCACAGCGTCCGACCAGCGCTTCTGCCTGCGCAGGGTGATGCCCAGCCGGTTGAAGGTCTCGATGTCGGACTTGTCCAACCCGCCCTTTTTGGCATCCAGCGACTGGCGCAGGTATTTTTCCGAGAGTTCAGGGTTGGAGATAAGACAGCGTTCGGCAATGGCGCGTGTCACTCGGCTTACCTGGGCCTGGGCATCCTTGGTGGCAAGCTTGATGGCATCGTCGAAAATATGGGTGGCCTGGTCGTTTTCGCCCAGAGCCATGTAGTTGTCCCCGATGTTGATTTTGCGATCCACGTTCAGAGGGGAGAGCTTGTCGAGCTTTTCCAGAAACTTGGTTTCTTCCCGGACATTGCCGCTTTCCTTGTGGAGTTCGGCGATTTTCTTGATGGGCTCCAGGTACAGTTTGCCGTTCTGGTATGCCTCGGTATAGGCGGCCAGGGCCTGCTCAAGGTCGCCCTGCCCCTTGAAGCTGTCGCCTAGCAGGATGAGAGCTGCGGGGCTGTTGGGTTTGATCTCAAGAATTTTTCGGGCGATGGTGATGGCGTTTTCATACTTGCCCGAGGCGTTGAAAGCCTTGCCCGCTTCAATGAGTTCACCTATCTGGCCGCGGGGTTTGATGGTGAAGGCGATTTTTTCAATAAGCGTATCGGCGGAGATGGGCTTGGTGATGACGTTGTTCGCGCCGATTTCGTGGAGGTAAATAAGCACCTCCCTGGCCACCTCGCTGGTAAGCACCACTACCAGCAGGTCCGGGTGTTCGCTTTTGATCAGCTGCACCAGATCATGACAGTATTTGCCGTTGATCTCGCGCTCAATGAAAAAAAGAATGCGGTTGTTCAGGCTGAGTTGCTGACGGATTTCCTTGTGCAGTTGATCAAGGGTGAGCACGTTGATGACGCATTCGTCCTTGATGTGCAGGTGGCGAGTGAGTGTTGTTCGAAGATTCTTGTTGAACAGCGGGTCGTGGGAGAGAACCAGGAAAACGCCCTTGTGGGTGCCGACGAAGTCCCGAACGTCATCGTCGTAGATTTTGTTGGTCATTGATGAGTCCTTCTGTGCCTGTGGTCAGAACTGCTTTGCTGACCAGCTTCCTTTTTGAGTGTATAGTAGCTGAGGGGGGAAATGGCAAGCCGGAGACCTCGTTGGTTTCAATTCATGCCCGCTGCAAGGGCGCGCGGATTTCTGGTGAAGATGTGAACAGGATTCAAGGTCGCTTAAGCGTTAATCTTCGTGGTCTTGGTCAGACAGCAGAATGGCGAGTTCCTGTGGGTCCATGGCGAAAACATGGGCGGCGTCAGGAAAGACTCCGGCGCGGACCTCGCCGGTGAACTGGGCGAGCGCCTGCCTGGTAAGTTGGCCCAACTGCGCGTATTGTTTGACAAAGCGCGGGGTGAACCCTTCGTAGAGGCCTAGCAGGTCGTGAAAGACCAGCACTTGGCCGTCGCATCCGCCGCCAGCGCCGATGCCGATGGTGGGTACGGCCACCTTTTCAGTGGCAAGAGCCGCCACTTCGGCTGGAACGCATTCCAATACCATGGCAAAGCACCCTGCATCTGCCAGGGCGACGGCATCTTCCAGCAGGGTGCGGGCCGCCTGGGCTGTTTTGGCCTGCACCTTGAAACCGCCGAGCCGGGCCACGTGTTGTGGTGTAAGTCCCAAATGTCCCATCACCGGAATTCCCGCCGTCAGGATGGCCTGTATCTGGGGCAGTATCTCGCGTCCGCCTTCAAGCTTGACGGCCTGGGCACGCGCTTCCTTGACCAGCCGCCCCGCGTTGCGCACGGCGGAGGGTACATCTGTCTGGTAGGACATGAAGGGCATGTCGGCCACCACAAGCGCTTTGTTGGCACTCGCGGTTACGGCGTGCACGTGGTGGAGCATCTGCTCCATGGTAACGGAGAGGGTGTCGGGCTGGCCCAGCACCACCATGCCCAGGGAATCGCCCACCAGCAGGATGTCCGCTCCGGCATCTTCCGCCAGTCGGGCTTGGCAGGCGTCATAGGCGGTGATGACCGCAAGTTTCCGCTTTCCCTTGGAGCAGGCGATTTCCGGGGCTGTCAGGCGCTGTTGAGACATGGCGACCTCCATTGTGCGGAGGAGCACCCTACTCGTTTGCGAGGCTTTTGTCTTTGGGTTTTACAGGGGCCAAGCTGTGCCCCGGCGGCTGCATCACCCATACTACCCGACCGAGCACATGGCTGTTGACCCGCTTCAGCGGGAGGCTCTCAATGGGGATGACAGGGGCATCCGTCCTGAGTTCGGCGCGTAGGCCGTCGGGAGCAAGCACGACCCGGCGCAGGGTGAGTCCTTCCGGCGGAAGATCGAGGGCATAGAGGTGGTTGGAGACCAAAACCCGGTCTTCGGTGTTGATGCCGACACAGCCGTGGCGGCTGATGGTGGGTTCCATGGAAGCGTCCTCTATCTCGACAACCATAACATTAACGCTTTCAAAGCGTTGCAGAAAGCTTTCAAGGGTTCCTTGCCGCGTATCGTAGGAACGGGCGGGTAGGCTTTGCCGACCGGGCAGCCCGGTAAACACCTGGGGAGGCAGGCCTTCATAGAGCCACAGTGGATTGATGCCGTAAATGCGGAAGAGTTTGATAGCCCATTCGCCTGGAATGACTTGGCGGCGTTTGGCGTCGGAGATGCTCGATTGTCTGATGGAGAGCAGGTCCGCTAGGTCACGTTGGGTTTCGATGCTTGAGACGGTTGCCTGAATGCGTGCGAAGACGGTATCGAATTCGCCGGAAGACGATTTCTGTTCCGTGGCCCTTGGCTGGCTGTGGTTGACTGAACGGCGCGCCATCGTGCCTGCTCCTTTGCTTACATGGATCTATATAGTTGCTATGCAGAAGAATAGTAGCATATGCTATACTTCAGAGCAATACCTATTTTTCCAATAATCATGAAGCGTTCAAGAGCAAATACATTAGTTTGCGTAGATGATAAGATATCGACTAGTGCGCGCAAGGGGCGAACAGCCGGCCAGGAGCATGGAACTGGGGACATACATAGCCGTAGGAATTTTTTGTCAGTAGAGGAGGGGGGGCGCGAACGCCATAAAAAAAGGCCGCCCCGGGAAACCGGGGCGGCCTGCATGCAGCGAAAGAGGCTGGGATTAGAGTTCCTGCAACACCCACAAGACGCGACCGATGATCTTGCTGGCAACATCGGAAGCCGGGAGGAACTCGTCTTTGTACTGGGGGTTTTCGCTGCGCAGAATCACGCGGCTGTTCTCGAAGTCATTGAAAAGGCGGCGGATCACCAGACCTTCATTGGGAACCACGATGGCGTAGATTTCGCCGGAACGCAGTTGCTTGAGGTCTTTGTTGACGCCCAGGTACGCACCCTTGCGCAGGATGGGCTCCATGTTCTGGTGTTCCATTTTCAGGGTCAAGAGGCCTTGGCAGTGGAAGGGCTCGGGAATGGCCAGCATCTCGATGGGGCGTTCCTGAATGGAGCCGTCATCGCCCAGGATTCCGGTCATGGAGCTAACGGTGATGGTACGCGATTTGGGTTTTTCGGAACCATAGCCGGAGGAGGACTCCATAAGGCCAACAGGCAGGGCCAAGCCTTCGCGCAACACTTGGGGGGCTTCGCCGTTCTGCACCCAGTCGGGGTTGAGTCCGTGGCTGCGATAGAGTTTCAGCAGCCAATCGGCAGGGATGGACTGGCGGCGTTTGGCGTCGGAAATACTGGACTGGCGGATGCCTAAAATGGCGGCCAGATCGACCTGGGTACGTGCGCCGGTAGCCCTTTTGATGCGCTCCAAAGCTTCGTCGAATGCATTATACATAAATCACCTCATGCCCATCTGAAGAGTTTTCAGAAGGTTATTCGTGGAACGTTTGAACAGGACTACTTGGCCTGCCTTAGTCTAGCGCGGTCTGACCATAGGTCATACACCCTGAGGCTGAAAATGTCAGCACACTGCTCGAACTTTGCCGGATAAACTTGCGGCGGTCCTCGAAATCCGTAGTTTGGGTATCTCCTGGCACATGTACCGAAGAAAAGGAGGACCGAATGGCGTCGCAATGTGGTGTAACTTATATCCGATATTCGGCAAAGCGCAAGGGGGTGAGGGAGGGTTTCCCTCCTTTTTTTTTGCTGATAACCCCAACTGGCTGGAAGCAAATGGAAAAAAAATTCTTTAAGGAGCATATCCGCTTCAAGCGTGGTGCGGGGTAAAGCGTTTTTGGCCCCTTTCCTGCGCTGAATTCAAGCGTATTCGGAAAAAACAGCAGGTGTATATGTGATCAAAAATGTCCGGTCAGCAGAGCGCGTTGCCCGTAATACGCCTGCCCCAAGGATACCGCACCGTCTCCGGGTGGGACAAGGCGGTGCATCAGGGGCTTAAGCCCGGCTTGGCGCAGCAGGGGAGGGAGAATTCGCGAGATCGTGCGGTTGAGAAACACTCCACCACTCAGGGCCACGGTGTTTGCGCCGTGGACAGCGGCCATGGCGGCGGCCAGGTCCGCCAGGCCCCGGGCCAGACCCAGGTGGAAGCGCCTGCTGACCGTTGCCGGGGATATCCCGCGCGCCGCGTCTTCGGCTGTGGCGGCGAACAGCGACAAGGTGTCGAGTACAGCCGGGCCTTTCCCCTGGAGCACCGGGCAGGGATACCAGCCGGTCTCGGCGAAGTCTTGGGCGTCCTCAAGCAGGATGGCGGCCTGTCCTTCATAGGTGATTTCCAGGCACAGGCCCAAAAGGGCGCTCACCGCGTCGAACAGGCGACCGCAACTGGTGGTGACCGGGCTGTTCAACCCTTTATCGAGCATCAGCCGCACCATGGCGGCAGCCTGCTCCCGCCCTTCCTGCCGGGGCTGTGCCGTTCCAGCTGTCCGCAGTGGGGTTTTCAGGACGGGTCGGCCATGCCGCGAAATCGCCTCATGGTTCTGGGATTTTGGTCGCAATCCTGGCGATGTCTGGCCATGCAGCCAGGGCCAGGACGCTTCGGGCTCCGGGCGGCCCAGAGCATGGAAAAATGCCTGGGCCACGCGCCAGGGTTGGCGGATGGCCGCTTCGCCGCCGGGCAGACGCACCGGCGAAAAATGGCCCGCCCTGCGCATGGAACAGGCCACAGGGTCCACCAGCAGCAGTTCACCTCCCCAGATGGTTCCGTCCTCGCCGTAGCCAGAGCCGTCCAGGGCCAGTCCCAGCACAGGGCCGCTGACAAGGACGTCGGCCTGGCGTTCGGCAAGAACGGCCATGATGTGGGCGTGATGGTGCTGCACGCGAAGCACGGGGATATCCGTTTGTTCCAGGGCGGAGCGGGTGGAAAGATAGTCCGGGTGCAGATCGGCCACCACGGCTTCGGGTTTCACCCGCAATACCAGGCCCAGGTGGTCGATGACTTCCCGGTGAAAGGCCGCAGTCTCCAAGTTGTGCATGTCCCCAATGTGCTGGCTGAGGAAAGCCTGGTCGTCCTTGGTGAGGCACACGGTGTTTTTGAGTTCCGGCCCCACCCCCAGCACGCAGGGGCCTTTGCCCGGCAGGAACACCGGCACGGGCGTGAAGCCTCGGGAGCGCCGCAGAAATTGTAGACGCTCCTTTTCGGGAGTCTCTTCGCTCGCCGGGGTGTCATCGGTTGCCGAGACGGCTTCGGAGCCCGCAGCCGGACTTGCGCCACATGTACCACGCGCGCCATGGGCGGCCCCTGTGGCACGGGCCGCCACGGCACACTCGCCAGCCGTAGAATTCGGCAGCAGGCGCACCACGGAATCGTCTGTGCGCACCAGGATGTCGCGGTTGTGCAGCAGGAACAGATCGGCGATCTCCGGCAGCCGGGCCAGGGCTTCACGGTTGCCCAAGGCGATGGGTTCGCTGCTGCCGTTGCCGCTGGTCATCACCAGTGCGGGGGGACGCCCGTTGGTGATCGTGGCGCGCAGATGCTTCAGCAGCACGTGGTGTAGCGGCGTATAGGGCAGCATGGCCCCCAGCCAGGCGGTATCTGGCGAAACGTCCGGGGCCAGGGGCCCATCAGGCAACAGGCGCACCAGCACGATGGGCCGCTCCTGGCCTGTGAGCATGGCCGCTTCGGCTGGGCTGATTTCAGCGAGGGCGGCCAGGGTTTGCAGGTCTGGAACCATCACCGCCAGGGGTTTAGCCGGTCGTTTCTTGCGTTTGCGCAGCAGGGCCACCGCTTTCGGGTTGGTGGCGTCCACGGCCAGATGAAAGCCCCCAAGGCCTTTCAAAGCCAGCACCCGTCCCTGAGCCAGGGCCTTGGCCGCGTGCTCGATGGCCGGGCCCGCCTCGGCAATGCGGCGGCCCTTGGCGTCGGTAAGCCAAACCTGCGGACCGCAGACCGGACAGGCGTTGGGCTGGGCGTGGAAGCGCCGGTCCAGGGGGTCATGGTACTCTCTGGCGCAGTCCGGGCAGAGTGGGAAACAGGCCATGGAGGTCTTGTCCCGGTCGTAAGGCAGGCTTCTCGTGATGGTGTAGCGGGGGCCGCAATTGGTGCAGTTGGTGAAGGGGTACTCGAAGCGGCGATTGGCCGGGTCGGCCATATCCGCCAGACAGTCCGGGCAGGTGGCCACATCGGGGCTGACCAGGACGTTATGCCCTTCGCCAGCCAGGCTTTCCCGGATGGAGAAGTTCGCTTCGTCCGGCACTGGAGGCACGGCCTGCCGGGTATGGCTGACCAGCATGGCCAGAGGGGGCAGGCTGTGGATGAGGGCGTGGGCAAAGGCCTCCAACTGCGGGCGTTGGCCCTGAAGCTCGATGATGACCCCTTCCGGGGCGTTCAAAACAAAGCCCGACAGGGCGTGGTTCAGGGCCAGGCGGTAGACGAAGGGACGAAAGCCCACGCCCTGCACCCGGCCGGTGACGACGTGGCGGTCGCGTTCCGGGGTATTCATGGCTGCACCGTGTTTTTGCGCTCGCCCTGCGTTTTCCGCTCGCCGCACAGGCCGCACAGGCGCACGTAGAGGCTTTTCATGCGCCCGGTGAAAAAGCGCGAAGGCTTGAAGGCCACAGGGGCCAGGGCGCGCGGCAGCTCAAACCCCGGCACGGCAAAATCGCCAGGGGCCGACAAGGGGAAGGCCGCCTCGGTGAGGGTTGCGCCGGGCAGTTTGCGAGCCAGAGCCTCCTGGCCCAGAGGCACGTCGGCGCAGTCCAGGCCGAGAAGGGCGTAGAGCGCCGTATCCAGGGCCACGGCGCTTGCGCTAGCACCCAGGAGCCCTAGAGGGTAGGCATTTCCCTTGGCCGGGCCGCAGCGGTGCATGGCCAGTATCCCGTCCATGAGGTGCACCATGGGTGGCATGGCCAAGTGAACATCCAGGAGCATGCTCTCGAAACGGTTGCCTTTTTCGCCGTGGGTTTGATGCGCCCAGGCCTTGCGGAAGCCGATGACGCAGCCGAAGGTGTTCTTCACTGCCAGGGTCAAGAGCATTTGGTCGTGCACTTTGAACCGGGGGATGTTGACCAGTAATTCGGCTTCCAGGGCGGCTCTTGCCACGCCGATGGAACCGCCCAGGCTGAGAGGTATCTGGCGGGGAGAGGAAAAGTTGACCAGTTGGACCGGAAGCCCTTTCAGGGCCTGGACGTGCCCGCCACGTGATGCCACGGTCTTGGCCGTGCCGAAGGCCGGTGAATCGCCGACACTCACCTTGGTCCCGCAATCGGCCAGGTAGGCGCAGGCCGCCCGGAGCACCGCCGGATGGGTGCAGGTGAGCGCCGCATTGAACGGTGCTACCAGATTGGGCTTTACCAGTACCCGCGTGCCCGGTGCGGGGCGGCAGCCGCAGCGCTCCAGCAGGCTGCCCACGGTGGTGGCCAGCTCCGGCCAGCCGTACTGCGGGGCGTGGGTGAGAAAGACATCGATTGGCATCGTGTCCACGCTACACCCAACGCCCTGGAAAAGCCAGGGCGGGCGGGCTATTGCTCCAGCTTGGCCATCACCTCGCGCATGAAGGCGGGCAGGTCTGAGGGCTTGCGGGAGGTGATAAATTTTCCGTCTACCACCACCTCGGCATCCGTGTAGAACACCCCGGCCGCTTTGAGTTCATCGGCTACGGTTTCGTAGCAGGTGGCGCGTTTGCCTCGCAGCAAGCCCGTGGCGATGAGCAACTGGGGGCCGTGGCAGATGGCCGCGATGAGCGCCCCGGATGCTGCGAAGTCCCTGGCGACAAGCGGCGCTTTGGGAATTTCGCGCAACGCTGCCGGGGCCTTGCCGCCGGGAACCACCAGCAGCTTGTACCCCCGCGAGGCATGGGGCAGGATGTCGTCCAGGCTGAGGTTGGCCGTCACCACATAGCCGTGTTTGCCTGTCACCGGCCCGGCTTTGGGTGCGGCGATGTCCACGCCGTAGCCCGCCTCCTGCAGCCGGTAATAGGGATACAGCAGTTCGCTGTCTTCAAAACCATCCGCAGCGAGTATGAGCGCCTGATTTTTCATTGGGCCTCCGGGAGAATTCTCACGCTACCCCTTTTAGCCCTGTATTGCGGAAATTGGCAATGCCTCGCCTGCTTTTGTCGGGTGCCGTAACGATATTTTCACAGTGTGGCCGATCATCTCCCTGTTGGCGGCTCCTGGTGCCACCATGGGAAACACCATTGCGTCCCGGCCGATGCGGGTGTGGATCAGGGCTGGTCCCGGCCGGGCCAGTTCTTCTCTCAGGGCCGCTTCCGGGTTGGCGCAGGCCTCCAGGTCGAGCCCGCGCAGACCGAACCCTTGGGCGATGGCCGCGAAATCCGTGCGCCGGGCATAGCGCGAGGCGGCATGGCTTTCATAAAACATGGCCTGCTGCTGGGCCACCATGCCCAGGCTTTGATTGTCCATGACCACCACTTTCACCTGGACGTCCTCGTCGGCCAGGGTGGCCAGTTCCTGTATGTTCATGGCGATGCTGCCGTCGCCGCTGAAACACACCACCTGCGCCTTGGGATCGGCCAGGGCTGCGCCGATGGCTGCGGGCACCCCGAAACCCATCACCCCGAGCCCGCCGGAGGTCAGCCAGCGGCCAGGTCGGCGAAAGGGAAAGCTCTGGGCCACCCACATCTGATGCTGGCCCACGTCCGTCACGATCACGGCGCGTTCGTCCAGGCAGGCGGCCACGGCCCGGATGATCCCCTGGGGGGAGTGCAGGCCGCTGGCGTCGGGCGTCTGGCGCAGCGTCTGGGCCTTGAGCGTCTGGACTTCGGCCATCCATTGCGGACGCAGTCGGCGCTCCACCAAGGGAAGCAATGCTTCCAGGAACAGGGCCGCATCTGCGGCGATGCCTACATGGGCTTGCTTGATCCTGCCAATCTCGACTTCGTCGATATTCACATGGATGATCTTGGCCCCGGCGCAGAAGTCCTCAGGCTTGCCCGTAGACCTGTCGCCCATGCGACTGCCCACGGCCAGCAGCAGGTCGCACCTGTCCAGCGCGATGTTGGCCTGGGCGTGGCCGTGCATGCCGTGCATGCCCAGACAGAGGGGATGGTCGGCGGGCAGCACTCCAAGTCCCATAAGGGTGGTGGTCACGGGGAGCCCGGCCTGCTGGGCCAGCTGTTTGGCCAGTGTCGCCGCCCGCCCGCGCACTGCTCCGCCGCCCAGGCACAGCAGGGGCCTTTTGGAGGCGTTGAGCATGGCGGCTGCACGGGCCACATCCCAGGCTGCGGGAGCGTGCGCAGTCGGCGAGGACGACCAGGATTGGGCGTGCGCAGCCGCCACGGGCGACCTTGCTTGAGTATTCGCAGCCGCCGTGGACGACCATGCTTGAGTATTCACCTCCGCCGTGGACGACCAGGTTTCGGGCGCGTGTGCTGCGTCCACGTCGCTCGCCAAACGAAAGACCTGGCATTGCACGTCCTTGGGCACATCCACCACCACCGGGCCGGGCTTGCCGGATGCGGCCAGGCTGAAGGCCCAGGGCAGCACCTCCTCAAGCTCTTTCGTGCTGCGCACCAGGCGCGCCCCCTTGGTTATGGAGCGGGTGAGGGCGATGGTATCCACCTCCTGAAAGGCGTCCGTGCCCAAAAGGGACTGGGGCACCTGCCCGGTCAGGCACACCAGAGGCACGCTGTCGCGGTGGGCGTCGGCAATGGCCGTGAGCAGGTTGGTGCTGCCGGGGCCGGAGGTGGCGATGCACACGCCGGGCCTGCCCGTCAGCCGGGCCATGCCCTGGGCGATGAAGCCCGCGCCCTGCTCGTGGCGGGCCAAGACGTGGCGGATGCGCCCCGAGGCCCACAGTGCGTCGTACAGCGGCAGCACCGTGCCACCAGGTATGCCGGTGACGATTGTAACGCCGTGGGTTTCCAGAAAGTGGATGATATATTGGGCACCGGTCATATCCATGGCTGTTCTCCTTGTCGCCGGGAGCCTGCCTTGGGGACCTTGCGCAAAAGAAAACCCCCGGCGGCAGGCCTGCCGTCGGGGGTTGATGGGTGCTTTACCGCTTGGGAATCAACGCGTGCCGGGCATGGCCTGAGGTACCACGACGCCTACTACTACCAGTGCTCCGGTGAGCATGGCAGCCGTCATGGAGACGGTGGATAGGGGGGCGGTGCGGGTGTTCAGGAACATGTGCGGCGTTTCTCCGTGTTTGTTGATCAAGGCCTAGCATGCTCCGGGCGGGTTTGTGAAGCCTGTGGCGGTGTATTTTCTTGCGCCAGCGCCACCGGAAGTTCGCTCCAACTGGTGGTGTAGCGGGGCGAGCGCCGGTTCTGGCGCATGCTCCAGGGCCGCTGTATCCCGGCGGCCGCCGGGGTCAGGGTGCCGCGTCCCCATTTGGCGTTCACCCGGTCGAGGGCGGCCATCAGCGCGTCGCCCCGGCTGTCGGGTTGGTCAAAAAGCGTCAGTTGCACCCCGGCGGCCGGCTCGATGCCCGAGAGCATCACTCCCACCTTCTTGTAGCGGAAACCGGGCCGGAAAATGTGGCGCAGGGCCTCCAGCCCCCGGCGGATCAGCAATGGAGTGCTGCTGGCGGGCGGATGGAGGGCCAGGCTGTGGGCCGCGCTGTACTGGGGCTGGCTGGCGATGAAGGTGTTGGTCTGCACGAAGACCAGGATGGTCTGGGCCACGCTTTTCTGGGCGCGCAGCTTTTCTGCCGCCCGGCTGACGTAGTGGGCCAGGGCCTCTTCCAGTTCCGCCAGAAGTTCCACAGGCCGTCCGAAGGAGCGCGAGGAGACAATGGCCTTCTTGTCCGGCGGGGCTTGCTCCAGACTGATGCAGGGCGTGCCGTGGAGTTCCAGCCAGGTGTGCAGGCCGCCCACGGTCATGCTTTTCAGCACGAAACCGCGCGGCAGGCGCATGAAATCCAGGGCGGAGCGCACCCCGCGCGCCTTGAGCCTGGCCCCGTATTTGCGTCCGATGCCCCACACGTCTTCCACGTCCAGGCTTCCCAGCAGCGCCTCCAGCGCCTGGCCCTCCGGCAGGTCGAGCACGCCGTTGAACTCCGGGCGTTTCTTGGCCAGCCGGTTGGCCGCCTTGGCCAGGGTTTTGGTTGGGCCGATGCCGATGGAGACCGGAATGCCCGTCCAGTGGTGCACGGTATCCCGGATGCGCCGGGCGTGGTCCGCCGCGCCGGAAATGCCGGTGAGGTTCAAAAAGGCCTCGTCGATGGAATAGACCTCCATCTCCGGCACGAGGGTCCCGGCTGTGGCCATGACCCGGGCGGACATGTCGCCGTAGAGGGCGTAGTTGGAGGAAAACACCGTCACTCCCAGGCGCTTGAAGGCCTCGCGGTGCTTGAATTCCGGCGCGCCCATGGGGATGCCCATGTCCTTGGCTTCTTTAGAGCGGGCGATGATGCAGCCGTCGTTGTTGGAGAGCACCACCACCGGGCGCGCGGCCAGATGCGGGGCAAAAGCCTTCTCGCAGGAGGCGTAGAAGTTGTTGCAGTCCATCAGTGCAAGCCGCATGGGCGCAGTCATTGGATGCACGGGCGCAGCCGCCCCCCACAGGACCGCAGACGCGGTGGGCCTGGACGCACTTTCCGGGCGTTCGAGGGCAATCGCCGGGCGCTTGGGCTCTTGGGCGCAGCCGCTAGCCGCATGGCCGCAGCTCGTGGATGACGTGGACAGCCACGCCCCATATTTCTACCTCGGAGTCGTCGGTCAGGGCGATCTCCGGGTAGCCGGGATTTTCCGGCACCAGGAAGAGGGAGGCCCCCCGGCGTTTGAGGCGCTTGATGGTGAGGTCGCCATCCACGGCGGCCACCACCACATGGCCGCTGCGCGGCGTGAGGGAGCGGTCCACAACGAGCAGATCCCCCGAAGCAATGCCCGCCCCGCGCATGGATTCCCCCTGGACGCGCACGAAGAAGGTGGCCGGAGGGTTTCTGACCAAGTGTTCGTTGAGGTCGAGGGAGTTGTCCAGGTAGTCTTGCGCCGGAGAGGGAAACCCCGCCGGAACCACAGCCAGGGGCAGCGGCAAGCCGCGCGGAGCCTGGGCCGGGCGGATGGGCGTCAGGGAGGCGGTCGGGCGCAGCGGCACCACGGTGGAGGCCGGAAAGCCGGAAGAGGGGAAAGGTGTCGCGCGTGTCATGTCGCGCTGTATAGTATGGTTAGACGATAATGAAAAGCAAAAACGTGCGAAGGGCGTTCGGGCTGGGGAAGGAGCAGAATTGCCTGGCGCGATCGTAGCGCATTTGCCTCTTCAGCGTGTCAGCGCGCCTCGCGTTTGCCCAGGCCCTCCGCCAGGAGGGCCACGGCCAAGGTGTTCATGCTGACGCCTTCCTGTTTGGCGGTTTTGTTCAGCAGAGCGTGGAGGCGTTTAGGAGTGCGGACGACGAAACGGCCAGACATGCCTGCACCACCGGGCTTGGGCACAGGGCGGCCATTTTCGATGTGGACGGCCATCCAGCATTTGAAGGCATCGCGGCCGCTCTCAATGGCTTCTTCAGGAGTTTCTCCATCTGACATGCAACCGGGCAGATCGGAGAAGGTAATAAGATAACCACCTCCGTCTTCAGGGCTGAGAGGGGTGATTTCGAAGGGGTAGTCTTCAAACCTGGGAAAATCTTCGGCGTTCATGATTTGTCCTCCAGCACGTCGTCCACCAGTCTGAGAAAGAGCCGGATGTATGGGGCCTTGATGGGTTTGTGGTCAGGCACGGAGGCTTCTATTTCGGATGCAGGGTGAAAAAAGATGACATGGCTTCCTTCAGGGCGGCGAAAGGCAATGCCAAGGCGGTTGGCCACAGTGAGAAGGTGTTCGATGCGCCAGTCATCACGGGGATTACGCCGCATTTTTGCCAGGACTTTATCCGCCGTGCTCATACAAGAATGATACTACCACTAGTGCCAGTGTCAACGTCTTTGTCATGTACCCCAATGACGTCGACAGCGGCAGGCGAAAGTCTATACCCCGAGTTGGGGGGCTCGGGGGGACACTGTCCCCCCGGCCGCCGGAGGCATTATTTCTACTTCTCTCCCAACAATTCCAACATCTTCGCCACATCCGTGGTGGCGGGTTCGCAGCGCCCCTGGCCGCAGACGTAGGCCGTGGCCTTTCCATTCACGGGGACCATGCCCGCTGTATAGGAGGCGATGGCGGGCAACTGGTCCTGGCAGTCGCGTTTAAGCAGCAGAGTGCTTGGCAGGTAGCGACTGCGCAGGGCGGCCAGCATGGGGGCCAGCGCCTCGTCGCCGGGGGCCGTCAGCACCACGTCGGAGGCCGGTCCGAGGGCGAAATCCACGGCGCACAGCAGCATGGCGAATCCCGACGGATGGCGCTCAAGCTCCTGGCCCGGAGCCAGGGCCAGACGGGCGGCGTGTTCGGCCAGATCGGGCCGGGCGGCCAGGCGGGAGAGTTTAAGGAGATTGAGCAGGGCCACGGAGTTGCCCGACGGCAGGGCGGCGTCGATGAACTCCTTCTGGCGCACCAGGAGTTGCTCAGCGTCGTCGGCGGTAAAGAAGAAACCGCCGTTGTCTGCGTCGGAAAAGTGCTCCAGAAGCTGCCCGGTGAGATCAAGAGCGGCCTGGAGCCAGACGATATCGAAGGTGGCCTGATAGAGTTCGATGAGCCCCCAGGAGAGGAATGCGTAATCGTCCAGGTAGCCGGGCACTGCGGCCTGGCCGTCGCGATAGCGGTGCAGCAGGCGACCTTCCGGGGTGCGCAGGCGGGCCAGCAGGAAATCGGCGGAACGGGCGGCGGCAACGGCCAGGGCCGGATCGTCGAAGACACGGGCGGCGTGGGCCAGGGCGGCGATCATCAGGCCGTTCCAGTCGGTGAGGATCTTGTCGTCCTTGTGGGGATGGACGCGTTGCTCGCGCAGGGCAAACAACTGGACGCGCAGGGATTCCAGCCGCGCGGCCAGAGCCTGGGGAGGCAGGCCCTGGGGGTGAGTGGCTTCAAGAGCCGGGGAGAGCGCGGCAGCCAGTTCCTCGAGAGGGGCGGCCAGATGGGGGATGTTGGCCTGGGTCTTGTGGCCGGTGGCTTCCTCCAGGAAATTGCCCCCGGCTTCGATGGTGTAGAGGGTGCGGTAGAGCAGGGCCTCGTCCGGGGGCAGGGCCGCGTCGATTTCATCTGCGGTCCAGACGTAGAATCGGCCTTCCTCGCCTTCGCTGTCCGCGTCCTCGGCGCTGTAGAACGCGCCTTCCGGGCTGGTCATGTCGCGCAGCACATAGGCGAAGATTTCTCTGGCGGTCTGTTCGAACAGGGGATTGCCCAGGGCCTGGGCCGCTTCGGTGTAGGCCAGGGCGAGCATGGCCTGGTCGTAGAGCATCTTCTCGAAATGGGGCAGCAGCCAGTGGGCGTCGGTGGAGTAGCGGTGAAAACCCAGGCCCACGTGGTCGAAGATGCCGCCCAGTCGCATGGCGGTGAGGGTTTTCTCCACCATGGCCAGGGCCGGAGCCGAACCGGTGCGCCTGGCGTAGCGCAGCAGAAAGAGCGGCACATGAGGCGACGGGAATTTCGGGGCCTGGCCGAAGCCGCCAAGTTCGTTGTCGAAACGTTCGGCAAACTGGCGGAAGGCGGTATCCAAAGTGGCCAGGTCCGGGCCGGTTCCGACGGCGGACGCTGCGCTCTGCTGGCGGCGCAGGGCGTCGAAGACGCTTGAGGCCGCGTTCTCCACGTCCTCCCTTCTGGTGGTCCAGGCTTCGTGGATGTTGGGCAGAAGTTCCATCATGCCCATGCGTCCGAAGCGGGAATTCTTGGGGATATAGGTGGCCGCGAAGAAGGGCCGCCCGGTATGGCCAACAAAGATGGAAAGGGGCCAGCCTCCCGCTCCGGTCATCATCTGGCAGGCGGTCATGTAGATGCCGTCCAGATCCGGCCGCTCTTCACGGTCAATTTTCACGGGCACGGTATACCGGTTGAGCAGTTCGGCGGCTTCCTGATCTTCAAAGCATTCGCGCTCCATGACGTGGCACCAGTGGCAGGTGGAATAGCCTATGGAGAGGAACAGAGGCTTGTCTTCAGCTTTGGCCCGGTCAAAAGCCTCCTGGCCCCAGGGCAGCCACTGTACGGGATTGTGTGCGTGCTGGAGCAGATACGGGCTTTTTTCATGGATCAACTGATTGGTGTGCATGGTCATTGCGGCTCCTGACGTGTGAGTTCCTGGAAGCTATGACAAAATTCTGAGGGCGTTGCCAGTAAAATAGGGAATTCTCCCGATGGCGAAGGCCAATGTTTCCGTGTATGCAGACACGGCAACAAGGCGGCATGCATGAAATTGAGCGTTAAAGCCTCTGTTCTGCTGGCAATGTTGGCGTTCGCGGTCATCGCGGTCACCAGCTTCTTTTTCATGCGCGCCCAGCAGCAGGCTCTTCGGGTGGTCATTCAGTCAAGGCTTGAGTCCGACACGAAAACCCTGGCCGCAGCCATCCGCGATTTTACCGGGCGCAACCGCCGGACCACCTCGTCCATCGCCGCTTTTCTCCCCGTGGAAGCCCTCAAAAAAGGCGATCTCGAAACGGTGCGGAGTTATCTGAAAAAGCAGTTGGCGTTTCATCCAAGCTTTGAAAACGGGCTGTTTTTGTTGGGGAAAAACGGCGAGTTTCTGACGGATTATCCCACCCATGCCGAATTGAAGGGCCAGTCCTTCGATCATCGCGATTACTACCTTCTGACCATGGCCGGCCAGGAAGGCGTCATTGGCTCCCCATACATTTCCACGCGCACCGGTTCGCCCGTGCTGACGTTCACCGCTCCGGTATGGAGTTCCAGCGGGGAAATCGAGGCCGTGCTGTGCGCATCCGTCAGTCTGCTGTCACCATCGACGCTGGGGGAATACCAGCACTCTCAGACCGGGGAAAACGGGTTTATCGCCATTGTGAATCAAGCCCGGCAACTGGTCTTCCATCCTGACCGCAGCCGCTTGCTGAATACCATCGAGCCGGGGCGAAGCCCCATTCTCGACAAGGCGCTGGCAGGCAGAGACGGGTTGGGCGAAACTACCAGCCTGGATGGGCGCGGAATGTTGGTGGCCGCCAAGGCCATACCCGAACTCGGCTGGGTGTTGCTGTTGCACGCGCCTATGGAGGGAATCTATCAGCCTGTGCGCGCAGCCCTGGAGCATCTGGCGTTTTTGATTATCGCGGTGCTGGGTATTGTTGTGGCCATAGGCGTTGCGGCAATGGGCCGCATCACGCGTCCGCTGGCGCAACTGGAGCACGTTGCCGGGAGCATGTTGGCTGAAATGGGCAACCAGCCCATGCCGGACAGCAAGCCATTTGCCAAGTCTGCACTGAAGCGGCTCAGGGCCATGCGCGGCACGGATGAAATCGGTCAACTGTCCCTTTCGTTCTTCCGGCTGGCCGTGCGGCTCAAACTGACCCTGCTTTCGCTTCGCCGCGCTGCCGGAGATTGGGAGCGGACCTTCAATTCCGTGCGCGAGGCCGTACTGGTGCTCGATGGCCGGGGGTGCGTGCTCCGCATGAACCGCGCGGGCGAAGACTTGTGCCGCACCTATCTACGCGCAGCTATCGGGCGGCCCTGGCGAAACGTTCTGACCGGCGGGCATGCTGTTCCAGAAGAGTGGCCTTCACTGGATGATCTGCTCAAAGGGGAGCGCCTGCTTATCACCACTCATCTGCCGCGCCATGCCGGCACCTTCGAGGTGCGTTTCTCCCACATCCAGGGACGCTCGGAATCCCTGGGCTTTTTGTTGATCGTGGAAGATGTGACTGACAAGCTCAAGGCTGAGGAGCGTATCCATGGCCTGGCGTTCTTCGACAGCCTTACCGGGCTGCCCAACCGTCTGTTGCTGCGCGACCGCATGGAACAGGCCCTGGCCACGGCGGATCGCAACAGCACCAAGGTAGGCGTGTTGTTTCTGGATCTGGACGATTTCAAAAAGGTCAACGACACCTACGGTCACGACACCGGTGATGAGCTGCTCAAACTTGCCGCGGTCCGTCTTGCTGCGTTTCTGCGCATCAACGACACCCTGGCCCGCTACGCCGGAGATGAATTCGTGGCCGTGCTCCAGGATATTCAGGCCCCGGCGGATGGTGCGGCCATTGCCCAGCGCATGGTCATGGCCCTGGCCGAACCCTTCGACATCGGGGACAAATGCGTCCGCATCGGGGCCAGCATCGGCATGGCCATATACCCCGACGACGGCTTATTGCCCAATCTGCTGATCAGCCACGCGGATATGGCCATGTACCGGGCCAAGGGGCAGGGCAAGAACGGTCTGAACTTTCACGAGGAAGACGACCTGGAGCCCACTTCGAGCCTGCCTCCCCAGTGACCAGTGTTTGCTTGTCGCATCATCCGCGGGGCTGATGCAGCTCCCCTGTCGACCGGACGGGGGAGCTTTTTGTATGCTTCGCTGCATCTGGGGGCTGATGCTGCCTGGAAAAGCAGCCGAGGGGAGTTGTCGCCATAACGGCGGCCCCGCACCGCCTGGCTCGGCATGTGCGGGGCCGTGGTCCGTTGCGGCCTGCCGGGGCAAGGCCACTGAGACGGGTTAACGCGGGAAGGAGCCGTTGTTGATGTCTATGCAGGTTCCGTTGATGTATTCCGGGCTGTCCGTGGCCAGCCAGACCATGGTTCTGGCCACCTCTTCCGCGTAGGCGAACCTGTTGGTGAACACGGCCTGCTTGATGGCCTGTTTCCGTGGTTCCGGGATAACTGCGAGCATATCCGTCTCTGCCGGGCCGGGGGCCACGGCGTTGATGACGATGCCCTTGCCGCCCAGCAGCCGGGCGAAGCTCTTGGTGGCGTTAATGAGGCCCGCCTTGGTGATGCCGTACCACACGTCGGGATGTCCGATCTGGCCGGCCACCGAGGCGTTGTTCACTATTCTGCCGCCGCCCCGTGCGGCCATGCCGGTCGAGACCTCCCGGATCAGGGCCACCGGAGCCTCAATGTTGAGCCTAAGGATCATGGCGGCCTTCTCCGGCGGATAGTTGTCAAAGGGCAGGGCGTACATGACACCGGCGTTGTTGATCAGCACGTCCACTGGGCCGATGTCTGCCACCAGGGCCGGGATTTTCTCCACTTCGGACAAGTCGAAGGCTATCTGGCGGATGCCACTTTCTCCGGCCAGGGGGAAGCTGGAGAAATCGCGGGCCACCACGGCCACATCGAAGCCGCGCTCCAACAGCAACCTGGTGGTTTCCAGGCCGATACCCTTGTTTCCTCCGGTGACGACGGCGGTCTTGCGTCCAGTCTGCATCCTAGACATCCACGCTGTAGCCAAGGTCCACTTCGCTGGCCGGAAAGCCCCCGCGAATGCCCCAGTTGTCCCGATGCGGTTCGTTAAGGATTATCATTGCGTCCAGGGGGTCCACGCCCAGGGCGCACAGCCGGGTGATGATCCCTTTATAGAGGCCGCGCTTGGCCTCCAGGCTGCGTCCGGCAAAGGCGGAAATCTCGATGAGCACGAAGGCCCCGGAGCGGGCCGGGGGCACTTCGAAGTCCTCCGGCGCGTATTCCAACACTCGTAGAAAACGGTCTTGAGCCGGAATCTTGAAGTTCTCCACCAGGGAGGCGTGCACGGCGTCAAGAAGAGCCTTCTTTTCCGGGGAGGATCTTCCCGTGCGCATATGGATGCAGACGTGGGGCATGGCAGTCTCCTTGCGGGATAAGGCGCGAAAGGCGCCTGGGTTTACTGTGATGAGAGATTCGAGCGGAATTTGCCGCCCAGCAGATAGAAGGCGATTTTGGGAAGCTCCAGGAGCACCTGCCGGGCAGCTTCCTGGTCGGTCCACCAGGCAGTGGGGAAGGATTCCAGGGGCGTGGACACTACCCGCACGTCCCACTCTGGAAAGGAGTCCTTGAACACCATGCGCGCCCGGAGCACATGGTAGGGCGAAGTGACCACCAGCAACGTTCCCGGCTTGGCGCTGATTTGAGCGGCCAGAGTTTCAGCCTCCTGGGAAGTGGAGAGCAGTTCGTTTCCGTAGTATTCGATGGCGTTGGCCGGGACGCCCTTCTTGCGCAGCACGGCCTTGTAGACTTCTTCCTGGCGCGGGTAGTCAATGAGGTTCTGGTCGAGCACCCGTTCGCTCTTGGTGCGGTATACCCGGCTGATGAACACTTTTTCGACCATGCCCAGTTGGTAGAGTTCGGCAGCGTAGGCTGGGCGGCTGAAGTTTCCGCCCAGCACCACCAGTGCGTCGGCCCGCACCGGCGAGTCCGTCGTCTGAAGCCATTGCCCGGCTGTGAGCAGCAGGCCAAGCCCCACCAGCACGGCAGCGACGATCAGATGCTCCAGCACGGCCAGCACGGTTCTCACGCGGGGACGTTTCATGGCGATTCTCCATAGGCGGCCTGATAGCGGGCCTGGTAGGCCGCAAAGGAGCCGGTTTCAATGGCTTCGCGCGCCCCGCGTGCCAGCTCCAGGAAGAAATGCACGTTGTGGATGGTGTTCAAACGGTAGGACAGCAGTTCCTGGGCGATGAACAGATGGCGCAGGTAGGCCCGGCTGAAGGTGCGGCAGGTGTAGCAGGAGCAGCAGGGGTCCAGGGGAGAGCCGTCGTCCTTGTACTCGGCACGCTTGATGTTCACCTTGCCCTGGCTGGTGTAGAGGGTGCCGTTGCGGGCGTTGCGGGTAGGGAGCACGCAGTCGAACATGTCGATGCCGTTGGCAATGCCCTCCAGGATGTCGAGGGGTTTGCCTACTCCCATGAGGTAGCGCGGTTTTTCCGCAGGCAGCAGCGGGGTTGTGGATGCGATAAGTTCGTACATCTCCGCTGTGCCTTCACCCACGGAGAGGCCGCCGATGGCGTGGCCTTCAAAACCCAGGGCGCAGATCTCCTCAGCGCTCCGTGCGCGCAGATCCTTATGGAAGCCGCCCTGGACGATGCCGAAAAGCAGCTGTCCGCCCCGCCCCGGCGCGTGGTTCTCGCGGGAGCGCTTGGCCCAGGCCGTGGTCAGGGCCAGGGATTTTTCCGTATACTCGGCGTCCGCGCCGTAGGGCACGCATTCGTCGAGCACCATCATGATGTCCGAGCCCAGGTTGCGCTGGATGTCCAGCACCTTTTCCGGGGTGAACAAGTGGGCCGAGCCGTCCAGGTGGGAGCGGAATTCCACGCCCTCATCGGTGATTTTGCGCAGGCTGGAAAGGGAAAACACCTGAAAGCCGCCGGAATCCGTGAGGATGGGCTTGTCCCAGCCCATGAAGGCGTGCAACCCGCCGTGGCGGGCGACCAGGTCGTCTCCCGGCCGCAGGTACAGGTGGTAGGTGTTGCCCAGAATAATCTGGGCCTTGGCCTCGTGCAGGTCACGCGGACACAGGGCCTTCACCGTGCCGAGCGTCCCCACGGGCATGAACGCCGGGGTTTCGACTATGCCGTGAGCCGTGGTCAATTGGGCGCGGCGGGCCGGGCCGTCGGTGGTCAGCAGGGAGAAATTTCCGGGAGTGGGCATTATCACTTCTTGGGTATTGCGCGTTTGGGGCAGCAGGGCTCCAGGACGCAGGCGTTGCAGAGGGGCTTCCTGGCCATGCAGGTGTCGCGGCCGTGGTAGACCAGCATATGGTTGATCTCGCCCCATTGTTCCTGGGGGAACAGGGGCATGAGGTCCTGTTCGATCTTCACCGGGTTGTCGGAATCCGTGAGTCCCAGCCGATAGGAGAGGCGCTTGACGTGGGTGTCCACGGCCAGCCCTTCGTTTACGCCATATGCGTTGAAGAGCACGATGTTGGCGGTCTTGCGGGCCACGCCGGGCAGGGTGGTCAGCTCGGCCATGGTCCTGGGCGGCTGCCCGCCGTAGACGTCCATTACCCGCCGGGCCGCGCCAAGCAGGTTCTTGGCCTTGTTATGGTAGAATCCTGTGGAGCGGATGACCTCTTCCAGTTCTTCCTGCGAGGCCCCGGTCAATTCCGCCGGGCCTGGCCAGCGGGCGAAAAGTCCCGGCGTGACCATGTTCACCCGCGCGTCGGTGCATTGGGCGGCCAGCACCGTGGCCACCAGCAGTTCCCAAGCGTTGGTATGGTCGAGTGCCGGAGGCGTCACCGGATAGCGGGCGCGCAGCCGCGAAAAAATAATGGGAGCGCGTTCCTTGGCTGTCATGGGCGGGGAATACCGGAAAGGGCGGCGGGGGGCAACCGGGCCTCCGGCGGCCGGGGGGCCAATGACCCCCCGAACCCCCCGTATAGCTACGCGATGCCGTGTAGCGCGCTTGTGGGGGGCCGGTGGGCGCAGTCAAAAAAAACCCCGCGGAAGCGGGGTTTTATTGACGAGTTTGCAGGAACGCTACGGCAGAAACACCACGGCGGAGATGGTGGTGCTCCACATGCCGCTTACGCCCTGGGTAACGCTGGGAAGCGAGGTGGATTCGATGATCTTGCCGCTCATCAGGTAGATTTCGCGGCGTTCGTCGTAGGCGGTTTCGGGGTCGAAATCGATACCCAGAGTGGTGGCCAGCATGGTGGAGGCCAGGTCTTCGGCGAAGTCGCCGATTTCCTTTTCGTCCTTGCCGAAGCTGGTGTGCTCGGAGATGTATCCGTAGTGGTCTTTGCT
Organism: Desulfovibrionales bacterium; assembly: GCA_038248065.1. Taxonomy (GTDB): domain Bacteria; phylum Desulfobacterota; class Desulfovibrionia; order Desulfovibrionales; family Desulfovibrionaceae; genus Fundidesulfovibrio. Next base: position 49,405 of record JBBRUD010000007.1, read on the forward strand.
GGCGGGGAAGGCCATGCCCACTGCGGAGCCGACCAAACGGCCCTTTTCGTCGGTGGCGTTGCGGGCCATGACGCAGAAGGTTATCTGGCCGGGGTTGAGCAGGGCGACGCCCTCTTCCACGGTGGCCAGATGACAGTTGGGCGGATAGATGCTGGAGACGTACACCAGGTTCAGTTTTTCGATACCGGCGTCGCGCAGAGCCAGCTCAAAGGATTGCAGCTTATTCTTGTGGCGGCCAATGCCTCTGGTAAAAAAGGCTTTGGTCGGGACAAATGGTTGTCCAAACATGGGTCGTCCTCCGTGGGAGAGCCTCCCCGGCTCGCGGGGGAAGAGACTCATAAGGGTTTTTTGTAGCGAAGTATAGGGCTTTTTGTACCGGCTTTTTCCAGGCTGGACTTGATCTCAGCTTCGGTGCCAACTGCCCGAACAAGTACACGGAAAATGGTCTTGCCGTCGACCTTGGTCTCCGTGGGTGAGGCGTTCAGGCCCTTCTTGGTCAGATGGTCCGCCTCGATCTGCGCCTGCTTCTTGTCGTCGAAGGCCGCAACCTGGTAGGTCACCCGGAAACGGGGCTCGCCTTTGGGAGAGGCTTTTTCCTTGGCCGCCTTGGCGTCCCTGGCGGCTTTTTCTTTGGCTGCGGCAGTATCCCGCGCCACCTGCTCTTTGGCGGATTTATCTTTGGCGGTCTTTTCCTTGGCAGCGTCGTCCTTGGCCTTGTCCTTGGCGGTTTCTTTAGCCTTCTCTTTAGAATCCTTGGCTTTTTCCCGTGCGGCCTCTTTGGAGGATTTATCCTTCGCTGCCGCGTTCTCTTTGAGGACAGCGGCTTCACGCTGCCGCTCGGCGGCAGCAGTTTTCTTGTCCGGCTGGGCCGGGGCTATGGCCACCTTGCCCTTGGGCAGCGGAGCCGGGCTTTTTTCCAACACAGAGGTGGTGATGGGGGCGACCGGGGTAGTGTTCTCGGTGCTGGTCACAGGTCTGTTCGTGGACTCGGCCGGAGCAGGCTCGGGGCTTTTCTTGCCTTGGAGGCTGTCCATGAAGTGGAGTTCTTCGGGCTTAAGCGCAGTGGGCTGTTCACCCCCCTCCGGCTGTGCGGGGGCGGAAGCGGAGGGCATGATCTGCCCAAGCTGGGGCACGGCGGTCTCGGGCTTGTAGCCTCGGCCCATGAGGACGCCCAGAATGAACACCCAGACGATGCCGAGGATGGTAACCACCACAATGGAGATCAGGCCGGGGCCGGTGAATTCGAATGTGAATTTGCGCGGCCCTTCGGGGCTTTTGCTCACGTTGAAGCGGTCTACTACCTTCATCCGTTTCTCCGGCTACATTTTCTCCGGGGCGGAGACGCCCAGGAGGTCCAGCCCGTTTTTAACCACTTCGGCCACGGCGGCAAGCAGAAGCATTCTGCCTTGCATGACCGTCGCGTCCGTTGCGGCCAGTACCTGGTGTTTGCTGTAATAGCGGTGCAGCAGCCCGGCCAGTTCGCGCAGATAGAAACTGACTACATGGGGGCTCATGGAGTGTGCGGCCGAGGCCAAGGTGTCTGGATACTGCTCCAAAAAGCGCAGGAGGTCCAGGTCTTCCGGCGTATCGAGGGCCGCCAGCAAGTGCGGCGAGGCCTGTGGCACGGCGATGCCGCGTTCCTGTGCCTTGGCGAACAGCGAACATACGCGGGCCACCGCGTACTGCACATAATAGACAGGGTTGTCCATGGTCTGCTGTTTTACAAGATCCAGGTCGAAATCCAGGTGGCTGTCGGATTTGCGCGACAGGAACATGAACCGGGCGGCGTCCACCCCCACTTCGGCGCAGACGTCGTGCAGGGTCTCGAACTGCCCGGCCCTGGTGGACATGGCGATCTGCTCGCCCCCGCGCAGCAGGTTGACCAGTTGCACCAGGATGACCTTGAGGTCTTCGGGATCGCGCCCCAATGCCGTAACGGCGGCCTTCATGCGGGGGACGTAGCCGTGATGGTCCGCGCCCCAGATGTCGACCACGGTCTCGAAGCCGCGGGCGTACTTGTCGGCGTGATAGGCGATATCCGAGGCGAAATAGGTGAGTTCGCCGGAGGACTTGCGCAGCACGCGGTCTTTGTCGTCGCCGAACTGGGCCGTGCCCATCCACAACGCGCCGTCCTTTTCAAAGGCCAGCTCCCGCGATTTCAGGCTGTCCAAGGTTTTTTGCACCGCGCCCGAGGCCACCAGGGATTTTTCCGAGAACCACACCTGATGTTCCACGCGGAAATCGGCCAGATCCTGCTTGATGCCCTCAAGAATGGAGCGCATGCCGTACTCGTAGCACAAATCAGTGGCTTTTTCCGGGGCCATGGCCGTGAGGGCCTCGCCGTGGAGCGCGATGACCTCTTTGGCCAGATCGGTGATGTATTCGCCCTTGTACCAGTCTTCGGGGTAGTCGATGGCAATGCCGAGGGTTTCCTGGCAGCGCACCCAGATGGACAAGCCAAGCAGGCGCATCTGCCGCCCGGCGTCGTTGATGTAGTATTCTGTGCTGACGTCGTAGCCCATGGCCCGAAGCTGACGGGCCAGAGCGTCGCCCACGGCGGCACCGCGTCCGTGGCCGATGTGCAGCGGCCCGGTGGGGTTGGCAGAGACGAACTCCACCTGCACCTTGCGGCCCTGTCCCAGATTGAAGCGGCCGTAGCTTTGGGGGGCCTGGAGAATTTCGGTTACGGTGCTTTGCCAGAAGGCCGGGGCAAAGGTGACGTTCAGGAAGCCGGGGCCGGCCACGTCCACGGCGGAGAGGCCCGGGTCCGCAGCCAGAAGTTCGGCTTGCAGTTCCAAAGCCAGATCCCGGGGCTTCATGGACAGCTTGGGCGCGGCAAGCATGGCCACGTTGCAGGCCATGTCGCCGAATTTTTTGTCTTTGGGGGGCTCGATGGTGGCTTTGTCCGGCCAGGGAAGACCGCGTTTTTCAAGGGCGGCCGCCAGAAGACCCTGCAGATGGGTGAGGGCGCGCATGGCTAAAGCACCAACGCCGAGGCCGCTTCCGCAGTGGCCACGTTGAGGGTTTGCCAGTCATCCTTGAGGTCGGGCAGGCCTTCGAGGTTGGGTTTGACCATCTTGGAGAGCACGCCCTTGGGGCCGACCTCCAGGAAGGTGCGAACACCGTCCTTATAAAGGTTGCCCATGATGTCGATCCAGCGCACCGAGGAGGTCATCTGCCGGGTGAGCAGGTCGAGCATGGCCACCGGGTCGGTTGTGGGCGCGCCGGAGACGTTCATATATACCGGCATGGACGGGGTTTTCCAGTCGGCCTTTTTGAGGGGCTTGGCCATTTCGGCGGCGGCCTCGGCCATCAGGGGGGAATGGAAGGCTCCGCTCACGGCCAGCATGATGGCCCGGCCCTTAAGCTCCTTGCACATCCCGGCGGCCTGGTCCACGGCGTCTTTCCGACCGGAAATGACGTACTGGCCCGGGGTGTTGTAGTTGGCCACCAGCAGCACGCCGCCGGTAACCTCGGCGGCGCGGGCCACCATAGCCTCCACGTCGGGCAGCGAGACCTTGAGCACGGCGGCCATGGAGCCTCCGGTGCCTCCGGCCTCGGCCATCAGCTTGCCGCGCAGGCTCACCAGTTCGAGCACCTGCTGTATGGGCAGCGCTCCGGCGGCGGCCAGGGCGGCGTATTCGCCAAGGCTATGCCCGGCAGCGGCCATGGGCGAAAGTTTGTTCTTGAGGGCCAGCCAGAGGTTCAGGTTGACCACAGTCATGGCGGGCTGCAAGTGGCGGGTATCGGCCTGGGCGGCCTGGTCGCCATCCCAGTAGATTTCGCGCAGGGGCAGGCCGCTGGCTTTTTCGGCCAGTTGCCAGAGGTCCATGGCCTGGGGGGACGATTCGGCCAGGTCGCGGCCCATGCCGTTTTCTTGAGAACCCTGTCCAGGGAAGAGGATCGCCAGAGGGGAAGCGCTGGTGCTCACGCGGGGAGGCTCCTTGTTGCATTGCGATGTTTCGGCGCGATTGGTAGAGCATCGTGGGGCAAAGTGCAACGCCTGTCTTTGACTGCGCCCGGCCCATGCGGCATAACCCCGGCCATGCAGCAAGGCAATCCTTCTTCGCGCGACGTCGTTCAGGCCGCAAGCCGCCTGGGCAAGGAACTCACCAGTAATCAGGCGGACGGCCTGGCGGCCTATCTCGGGCTTTTGCAGACCTGGAACCGCAAAATGAACCTGGTAGGCCCCGCCCGCTGGCCCGAGATGCTTGAGTGCCTGGTTTCCGACAGCTGGCATTTGGCGGATCTGCTGGCCGGGCTTGATCTGCCGCCGCAACCGGCAACGTTTGATTTCGGGGCGGGAGCCGGGATTCCCGGCGTACCGCTGCGGCTGTTCTGGGGAGCGGGGGAGTACCTGCTTATTGAACCTCGCGCCAAACGGGCGGGATTCCTGCGCCAGTGCCTGGCCGAACTGCGCCTGCCCGGCACGAAGGTGTTCGAGGGCCGGGCCGACGCTCTGGGCGGGCAGAGCGCCGATATTTGTCTGTCGCGCGCCTTCCAGCCCTGGCGCGATTTTCTTGAAACCGCCAGAGGGTTCTGGCGGGCCGCGCCGCAGGGTTGCGCTTCCGCCAACTCGGACGCTTCCAGCCCGGATGCCGCTAGCATGGGAGCTGCCAGCCCAGGAGCCGCCAGCCCAGGAGCTGCTAGCGTGGGAGCCGCAGGGGCGGCCATCGGCAACGCCGCCAGCCTGGACGCCGAGAGGGTCAAAACAGTAAGCGCGAAAGTCGTAGTGCCGGACTTTACCGGACTGGCGGTCGTCTTTGCCAACGATGCCGAACCTGACGGGCTGCCGCCGGAAGGCTACAGCCTGGTTGCCGCCAGGGCCTATCCCAGCCGTGGCAAGACCGGCTATTTCTGGGTGTTTGCGCCGAGCATCTCGAAGAGTTCGGAATCCTTGAAGATCAACCTGGTTGCCAGCTGATCGGCCTTGTCGGACAAGTCCATCAGGCGTTCCAGAAAGTCCAGGATGCGGCCACGCTTTTCCTCGTCGGCGAATTCGAAATCCTGCTCCAGGTCGCCGGAATCGAAATAAGCGTCCAGTTTTTCCAGGTAGGCAGTGTCAAACATGGGCATGAGAGGGGCCTCCCAAAGTATTCGTGCTAAATTATTCGTGATGGTACGGATGGCCCGAGAGAATGCATGTGGAGCGGAAAAGCTGCTCCAGCAGCACCACCCTGGCAAGCTCGTGAGGCAGGGTGTAAGGTCCGAGGCTCAACCGCTCGTCGAAGCGGGCCGTGATTTCTGGGCTGAACCCAAAGGGGCCGCCCACCACGAAGCAGGGCGCGCGGCCTGGATCTTCAAACAAGCGGTTAAGGCGCGCGGCCAGGGTTTTGGAATTCCAGGTCTTGCCACCCTCGTCCAGGCCGATCACCCAGTCTTTTGGGCCAAGGGCCGCAAGAAGCGCCTGCCCTTCCTTGCGGCAGCGCATGGCAGGGTCCTTGTTTTCCCGTCCGTCGCGGCACAGGACGTGTTCTACCTTGCAGGCACGCTCCAGGGCGTCGAGGTAATGGCGGCTTGCCTGGGCGTAGTGGGGGGCTTTCACCTCCCCGACAAAGACGAGTTTGATGCGTTTCATGGCGAAGGACTTGCTAACCGGTGTATTGCCGGTTGTCAAAGCGAGCCTCCTGAGGTATGAGGAAATAAGGAACATTCTGCGCTCTTTTTCCGCCCGGAACAATAATGCACCGTCATGCCGTTATATTTCTCTTCCTCGTCATACTTTCAGGTATGGCCCGTCCTGTGGCGGCCCAGTCCATCGCGCTGTCCAATCTTGTGGTGGATAATCAGGAAGGCCGCATCAAGGTGCGCTTCGGCGTGGATATCAAGGATATGGACGCAGTTCGCGACGCTCTGGCCGAGGATCAATCCCTGCTGCTCGACTGCCGGGCCACGCTTTCGCTCAAACGCGAGTACGCCTGGAACCACGAAGTGGCCAAGGCTGAACTCAAAAGTACCCTCTCTGCTGCCCCTGGTGGCGGTTCCTATGATATCGTTCTTCCCGCCAAGCGACAGGAGAGATACCGGGGGCGCAACGCCTCCCTGGTGATGAAAGAAGCCTGGAGTGAGTTGGCCATGGATCTGGGTGCCTGGAACATGCTCTCCAGGGGCAACGGCTACGCCCTGGTCCTTGAAATCCGCCTGTTGCGCCAGAATGTGCCCACCTGGGTGAAGGGAACACTCTTTTTCTGGAATTTCGATGCCGTGCCCGCAGGCAGATATCAGCTCGACTTCGCCTATTGACCTTGTCGGGTCCTAGCCTCTAAACATGAATAGCCTCAAAAAGGCAGGGCAAACATGCCGGATGTCAACAGGCGTATCGTTATTGCCGGGGGAAGCGGTTTCATAGGCAGAGCCTTGAGCCGCGCCCTGCTGGCCAAAGGGTGTCAGGTGACCATCCTGTCGCGCGGCCCCTCCCGGCTTGCGTCCGGGGCTCCCGACGGCCCGGTGGCCGCCATGCAGCAGTGGGACGGCCAGAGCGCAAAGGGCTGGGGGCATCTGGCCGACGGCGCGTACGCTCTGGTGAATCTTGCGGGCGAGGATGTGGCGGGCGGTCGTTGGAGCGCCGGGCGCAAGGAACGCATCCTTGAAAGCAGGCTCGGAGCCGGAAGGGCCATGCTGGAAGCGGTTTCCCTGGCGCGGGTAAAACCCCAGGTGCTGGTACAGGCCTCGGCTGTGGGCTATTACGGCGACACTGGGGACGCTCCCCTGGATGAATCCGCTCCGGCAGGGCAGGGGTTTCTGGCCCATGTGGCCACACGCTGGGAGGCCTCCACCGCCGCTGTGGAAGCCATGGGCGTGCGCCGGGCGGTCATTCGCACCGGGCTGGTGCTTGGGAAGAACGGCGGTATTTTGTCCCGTATGGTCACGCCGTTTCGATGGTTTCTGGGCAGCCCCTTCGGCTCCGGCCAGCAGGGTTTTCCCTGGGTGCACCTGGAGGACGAGGTCAGAGCAATTCAATTTTTGCTGGAGAATCCGGCGGCGCAGGGGCCGTTCAACCTGACGGCCCCGCAAAGCGTTTCCAATGCTGAGTTCTGCCGGGCCTTGGCCAGCGCTCTCAAACGTCCCTGCGGGCCAGCTGTACCGGCCCTGGCTTTGCGCCTGATTCTGGGTGATATGGCTCAGGAGATGCTGCTGTCGGGATGCCGTCCTTTTCCCAAAAGACTTCTGGAACTGGGCTTCATGTTCGAGCATCCCAAGTTGGACGATGCTCTAAGACGTTTGCTGACATGATATGCCGTTGTAACCTTGCCGCCATGACGCGGTTCTTCGCCTTGAGAGGAATGGTAAAATGGAAAAACGCAGGATCATGGTGGTGGAAGATGAGGCCATTGTGGCCTTGGATATCGTCAACCGCCTGAAACATTTAGGCTACCATGTGGCCGGTCTGGCCTCCAGCGGTGAGAAAGCTGTGGCTCTGGCCGGAGAAGCGCGTCCCGACCTGATTCTCATGGATATCATGCTCGAAGGCGGCATGGACGGCATTGAAGCGGCGGGAATTATCAAGGACCGGTTCGGCATCCCCGTGGTCTACCTGACCGCCTATGCCGACAGCGAAACCTTGCAGCGCGCCAAGGTGACCAGTCCCTTCGGGTACATCATCAAGCCTTTTGAAGACCGCGAGCTTTCGACCACCATTGAAATGGCGATCTACAAGTTCGAGACCGATGCCAAACTGGTGATGTCGGAGCGCTGGCTGTCCACCACCCTGCGCAGTCTGGGCGAAGCTGTTGTGACCACGGACGCCGCCGGGGTGGTGCAATTCCTGAACCCCGTGGCCGAGAAGCTGCTGGGATGCGGCCTGGAAAAAGCCCAGGGCCTTTCTCTGGACGATATTTTTCGTGAAGAGCGGCAGTGCCCGACCGCGATGCTTGGCCAGGCTCCTGTCTGTTCCACGCTGCTGCATACCCTCGATGGTCGCAGCGTGCCCATTGAGAAGAATGTCTCCCCCATTATTGACGATAGGGGTGTGGACATGGGCAACGTGCTGGTATTCCGTGATATTTCCGACAGGTTGCGCAATGAGGAGGCTATTCACGAATATGTCTCCAACCTGCGGCGCACCCTGGAGGCCACGGTGGAAGCTCTGGCCGTCACCTCGGAAAAACGCGATCCCTACACCGCCGGACATCAGCAGCGTGTCTCCACTCTGGCCTGCGCCATCGCCCGGCATCTGGGCTTTGATGAGGAACGCCTGGAGGGGCTGCGCGTGGGCGGTTTGCTCCACGACCTGGGAAAAATCTATATTCCGGCCGAGATTCTGGCCAAGCCTGCCCTGTTGACCAATATCGAGTTCGGGCTGATCAAAACCCACTCCGAGGTGGGGTATGAGATTCTCAAGAACATTCCCTTTCCCTGGCCGGTGGCGGATATGGTCTTGCAGCACCATGAGCGCCTCAACGGGTCGGGGTATCCCAACGGACTCTCCAACGGCCAGTTGATGCTGGAAGCCAAGATACTTTCCGTAGCCGACGTGGTGGAGGCCATGAGTTCCCATAGGCCTTACCGCGCCGCCCTGGGGCTGGAACGGGCTTTGGAAGAAATCAAGAAAAACCGGGGAAGGCTCTACGACCCGGATATCGTGGACGCCTGCGTCCACCTTTTCGAGGCGAAGTCCTTTTCCTTCGAGGTGGAAACGCTGCAATGAGGCTCCGGTGGGGTAAGGTCTCTCTCCACGTGCGGGTGCATTGCCCGTGCAGATTTGCAGCACAGAGCCTCCGGCGGCCAAAGGTGCAGTGCCCGTTTGGAATCACTTATAGTGCGGGTGGAGCCGCCTGTGGTGGGAAGTGACGCTGCAAGGGCATGTTTTAGTGTCTTGGCTCAGGCACTTGTCCGTAGCCTGCTGACGGATGCGGATACCGCCTGCCTTGTTTACGACCTTGATGCCCTGGACGCACGCCTGGACGAGCTGGCGGCCTTGTTTCCCGCCTCTGCCCTGCACGCGGTGGCCGTGAAGGCCGCGCCGCTGCCCGCACTGCTTGCCCGCCTGGTGCGGCAGGGCGCAGGGCTGGAGGCCGCCTCCCTGCCGGAATTGCATCTGGCCCTGGCTTCGGACTGTCCGCCGGAGCGTATCGTCTTCGATTCCCCCTGCAAGACCCTCGACGAACTCCGCCTGGCCCTGGAACTGGGTGTCACGGTGAATATCGATAATTTTCAGGAAATGGCCAGAGTGGACGCTCTGTTGGCCGGGCGTCCGCCCAAGGGATGCATCGGCCTGCGCGTCAACCCGCAGGTTGGGATCGGGGCCATCGCTTCCACCAGCGTGGCCGGGGAATATTCCAAGTTCGGCGTGCCCCTGGAGCAAAGGCGGGAAATCGTGAAAGCCTTTGCCGGGCATCCCTGGCTGACGGGCCTGCATCTGCACGTGGGCAGCCAGGGGTGCCCGTTGGACATGCTGGTGCGCGCCGCCCGCGTGGTCCTTGACCTGCGTCGGGAGATCCACACCACCATAGGGGAGGCGCGGATACAGCGCCTGGATATCGGCGGCGGCATGCCTGTGAATTACGGCCCTGAAGAGGCGTCGGGGAGCGTGCCAACAATGGCCCAATACGTCCAAGCCCTCAAGCGGGACTGCCCGGAGCTTTTCGCCCCGGACCTTGCCCTGGCGACAGAATTCGGGCGCTGGATGTTCGCCAACGCGGGGTTTGCCGCCAGCCGGGTGGAATACGTCAAGGAACAATCCGGCCATCGCACCGCCATCATCCACCTGGGCGCGGACATGTTTCTGCGCCCCTGCTACCTTCCAGAAAACTGGCACCACGAACTGCGGGCCGCCCATCCCGACGGCACCCTCAAAACAGGGCCGCAGGCCCCCTGGCATGTGGCCGGGCCACTGTGTTTTTCCGGGGATTTTCTGGCCAAGGCCCGCCTTCTGCCAGAGGTGGCCCCTGGCGACTGGATTCTCATCCTGGATGCCGGAGCCTACACCTTGGGCATGTGGTCGCGCTACAACAGCAGGCAGATGCCTGTGGTGTTGGGCGTAGAGAAGGGTGTTGCCACGGTGCTCAAACCCAGGGAGAGTCTGGAGCGGGTGCTTGAATTCTGGACCTGAGGGGCTGATGCTCCCTTTGCCCGCAGAGCCCCGCCAGCGCTGGTTGACAACGTGTCGGCAGGGCTGGCGGCCATTAGCTCGTGGGTGTCAATGGGCTACCGCGCCGCCCGCAAATCCGCTTCCAACTCGGTGAGGATGGCCGCCAGGGCGGTGTTGTAGGCTTCGGCCAAGCCCTTGGCGTTCTTGAAATCCGTGGAGAAGGGCACGGCCTGGGCGTAGGTTTTCTGGAAGACCACCGCGTATTTATCCTCCTTGTTTCTCAGCAGGAAGAACTGCATCTCCAGCACCGCCTTGGGGTGGCCCTTGTCCCGGAAATCGCCGTACAGGGCGTTGACCATGCCTTCCAGCAGATGGGTGTCCTGCATCTGGCTGGTGGAATCCACCACGTTGCCGAAGAGGCCCGCCCGCTCGATCCATTGGGTGGTCTGCTGGGTGAGGGCCAGGGCGGGCTGGACGAAAAAGGTGTTATAGTAATCCGATTCCACTTCCACATCGCCCACGCGGTAGACCAGTTCCTTGTTCTGGTAGGCCGGAGAAATCTGCAAGGGGCGCACCTTGAGCACGGTTTTGTCCCGGGTCTGGGCCTGAACTGCCGGACGGTTTGCGGTCAGGGCGTACAGCCGTTTGTCTGGAGCCGGACGGGAAAACGTCTGGGCGCATCCGGCCGTCAGAAAGAACGTGAGGACGAGAAGAAGAGGTGCGCGCCGCATTATTTTTTCTCCGGGTTCGTTTTGGAGGGCGGGCCGCCGAAGAGCAGGCTGGAGGGGTTGCGTTTGGCTTCGCCCGTCAATTCGTTCAGATTCTCGAAGGTCTGCCTGCTCTGTTGGAGGATGCTCTGCACCTCGTCGCGCTGGCTGCCCAGCAGGGCGTTGGAATCCTTGAGCAGCTTGCGGAGCTGTTCAATGGTGGCGGGCAGGGAGGCGGAGGAGACCTTCAGGTTGGCCAGGGCTTCGGTCAGGTCTTTCAGGGCCTGCTTGGTTTCCTTGCTGCCGGTGATGCTTTTCAGGGACTCGTTGGTTTTGCGCAGATCGTTCAACAAGCCGATGATGCTGCCGCTCATATCCGCCACGTTGGCGTCCTCGACAGCCTTGCGGGCTACTTCGAGCAGGGTGTTCAGGTTTTGTACGGCCTTGTCCACTCCGGCTTCCTCGATCTTGCGCAGGGTTTTGGAAAACACCTCAAAGGTTTCTTCCAACCGGGCGATGGTGCTGGGCGCGGAGGGCACGTAGTAGAACTCGGGTGTCCATTCGATGGGCAGGGGGCGGTTTCTCCGGGGGTCCATATAATCCATTTCCAGATAGCCGGTACCGGTGAGGCCCTGGGGAGCGATGCGCACCCGCAGGCCCCGGGCCACTTCGCGGTCGATCACGTCGGTCATGTTGCCTTGATCGAAATCCAGGGCCGAGCCGGGGTCAAGGGCCATCTCCACCAGCACGTAGCGGAAGGGCACGTCGTGTATGCCGTGGTATTTGTTGAACACGAAGCGCACGCGCTCCACGCTGCCTATCTTGACGCCCTTGAATTTCAGGGGCGAACCTACATCCAGACCCTGGACGGATTCGTCGAAATAGGTCTCAACCATCACTTTGTCCTTGCGCAATGAGCCAAGGCCCAGAAAAATCAAGGCCAGAATGATGAGCGCGGTTGCGCCCAACACGAAAAGGCCGAGTTTGAAATAGTCTCTGCGGGCGCTCATGGGGTTTGCTCCGCCTCACGGTTGAAGAATTGACGGACAAAGGGGTTGCCGGAATGGTCGCGAAGTTCGGCGGGTGTGCCCTCGGCAATGATACCGCGCGTCCGGCCATCGAGCATGATCACCCGGTCGGCCACGGCGAAGATGCTCGGCAGCTCGTGAGTGACGATGACAAAGGTGATGCCCAGCTTCTTGGAGAGGGTCAAGATAAGTTCATCGAGTTCGGCGGAAGTGATCGGGTCGAGGCCTGCCTGGGGTTCGTCCAGAAAGAGGATCGCAGGGTCCAGGACCATGGCTCTGGCGATTGCGGCGCGTTTCTGCATGCCCCCGGAGAGTTCCGAAGGAAGTTTGCGCTCCGACCCGGACAGCCCCACCAGTTTAAGCTTCATGCGGGCCACGGCCTCCCGGGCCGCCTTGGGCAGCGGGGTGTACTCCTCAAGGGACAAGGTGAGATTCTCCAGCAGGGTCATGGAGCCGAATAACGCCCCGGATTGGAACATCACGCCGAACCCCCGCAGGATGTCTTTGCGCTTGCGGCCACGGGCGTTGACGATATCCTGGCCGTTTATCAGCACGGAACCGTGCCTGGGCGGAGTAAGCCCGATCATGCTCTTGAGCAGCGTGCTCTTGCCACAGCCTGAACCGCCCAGGATGACAAAGGCTTCGCCCCGGCGCACGGTGAAGGAAACCTTTTCGAGGATGACGGTTTCACCGTAGCCGACGGTGAGTTCGCGGACGTCAATTATGATATCGGCCATGGTTCACCAGCCCAGCACGTAAAAGGCCACGGCGAATACGCCGTCGCAGACGGCTATGAGGATGATGCCCGAGACCACCGCGCTGGTGGTGGCGTCGCCCACGGCGCTGGCGCCGCCGCGGGCGCGCAGGCCGCGCTGGCAGCCGATGGCGCACACCAGAAGCCCGAAGACGCAGGATTTGAACAGCCCGCCGAGCAGGTCCCCCATGGTGATGGACTTGTGCACCTGGTTGACAAAGCTCACCAGGGGATAGCCCAGCGAGCCCATGACCAGCGCCCCGCCAATCAACCCCGCGACATTGAAAAACATGGTCAAAAGCGGGGTCATGGCCATGGCGGCCAGCACCCGGGTGACCACCAGGAAACGCACGGGGTTGAGCCCCATGGTCATCAGGGCGTTGATTTCCTCGTTGACGGTCATGGTGCCGATTTCAGCGGCAAAGGCCGAGCCTGAACGTCCGGCCAGGATGATGGCTGTCACCAGCGGTCCGAGTTCGCGCAGAAGCGAAAGGCCCAGCAGGTTGGCTACAAAAATTTCCGCGCCGAACTGGCGCAAGGGGATGGCCGACTGGAAGCTCATGATCAGGCCCATGAGAAACCCGATGAGCACGATGATGGGCAGGGCGTTGGCTCCGGCGGTCTCGGCCACATGGAGGGCGTCTTTCCAGCGCACCCGGCGCGGATTGGCCAGAGCCCTGACGACCGCCAGGGAGAATTCGCCCACGAAGGCTACCAGTGTGACGATGTCGTCGCACAGGATCCAGACCTTGCGCCCAACTTCTTCTGGCAGGCTGGGTTTGGGGATACCGGCATCGGAGGGGACGATGTCCTCCGGGGAGAACTGGCTGTACAGGCTCGCGAAACGTTCCTGGAGGCCGTCGAGCTGATAGGTGCAGCCGGCCGCTTCGGCCAGACGGCGCATCTCCAGCAGCAGGGCCATGCCCGCGCCGTCGCAGTCCTTAACGCCCGAGGCATCCACCAGGAGCTTCCCCTTGGAGTCTCCGGCCAGTTGGACGGCTTGAGTCCAGAGGGCGGCAACGCCTACTGCGTCGAGCTTGCCCGTCAAGGCCACTCTGCGGCTGCCGTCCGGGGCGCTTGTAGGGATGAGGCGTGCGGTGTCTGCGGGGAAATCCATGGAGGCTCGCAATGGTGACTGCTAAAAAAATATTTCCTACGCCTCCGTGCGGACGGGGTCAATCTCCTGTCTGGCGGCAAACATTCTTTAAGCTAATTGCCCATCTTCTGTCAGGGGCGCACCTGGGGCAGTTCCAACCTGCACCTGACGGAAATGGGGCGGTGTTACCTGGCCACCCTCATCAAGATTTTCTGTGAAAAGGTGCTCATTCGCGACAACGTCATTGCCGAGACGGTAGCCCATCGTTCAAACAGCTCGACCGACAGGGATGACCTGGTGAACAGGCTGGAGGGCCTTGAAGATCGCCTGGCGACGTTGGAACGGCAGAGCAACCGTACCGGAACCTAGCCACTCACCCCATCTCTTTGTTGCGCTTCATGAAAGCCACAAAGTCTTCCTTGAGTTGCCTGATAAGCACCTCTCTGCTTTCCGCCACAACCTCCACGGGCTGACCGTCCATCATGGCCCGGTGATAATCCACCAGGGCCTGGTAGGTGTCGAGCAATTCCTCATGGAATGTCGGTTTGTCCGGGCTGATGTCGCGCAGCGACGCCACGCGGTATCCCATGGCCCCGGCCATGTGCCGCAAAGGCGTTATGGAGTTGCAGGTTTTCATCAATGGAAGAAGCAATTCTACGCCAAGCTTCGCCTTCCGGTCTCCAGGATCGAGTTCCCGCATCAATGTAGAATAGGGCTTGCCGATCATCTCCGCGATGGTCTTGATGGGGTGCGTGCAGTTTTGCACCATTTCAAGAATCAGAGGCTGAATCTCGTCATCCATTAGAAACCGTCCGTTATATTATAAGCATGTTACTTCTCATTCAACTTTCCCTACTAAAAAGAGACTGGTCTGAAAAGTCAAGGCTTTCTAAGCTTTTGAACATGGCGGAACTGTCTTGCCCGGGCACGCTCAGTTGGGCTGTGTGTCTTCAATATTCAACCATAGTGCGAAAGGAGGTGTCCCCAAAAAGTTCCATACGACGCCAGGAATTCCCCGCGCCGATGGCAAGCGATGACTCCATATGACGGAAAACGCCAAGAGGAGGAAACGATGTTCGACAGATTGAAACGGATCGGTTTGTTTCTGGGACCTGTGTTGTTTATCGCAATCTGCTTGCTGCCCTTGCCCAAGGGCATGACACAACCAGCCTTGTACTGTGCAGCCGTTACCGCGCTGATGGCCACATGGTGGATAACCGAGGCCATTCCCATTCCCGCCACCGCCATGCTGCCCATCGTTCTGTTTCCTTTCCTCCATATCATGCCAAGTGCTAAAGCGACGCTTCCTTACGCAAACCACCTTATTTACCTGTTCATGGGGGGATTCTTCATCGCCGTGTGCATGGAGCGGTGGAACCTGCACTATCGCATTGCCATGCACACCATCCGAATGGTGGGCACAAGTCCGTCGCGCATCATTTTGGGTTTCATGGTGGCCACGGCCTTCCTCTCCATGTGGGTTTCCAATACGGCGACCACGGTGATGATGATGCCCATCGGTCTGGCAGTCATCAAAGCCTGCGCGGATATCACCGGCGAGAAGGATCTCCACAAGAACCCCTTCGCCATCGGGCTCATGCTCTCACTGGCCTATGCCGCCTCCATCGGCGGCCTGGCCACCATCATCGGCACGCCACCCAACACCATCATGGTGGCCCAGATCGACAAACTCTACGGACAGACCATCACCTTCCTGGATTGGATGAAAGTGGGCTTACCCTTGGCCGCCACCTTCCTGATCATCACCTGGCTGCTCATCACCAAGGTGCTCTTCAGGGTCAAGGGCGATATTCTGCAGGGCAAGGGTGAGGCTCTTATCCAAGCCGAGATCGCCAAACTCGGGCCCATGAAGAAAGAAGAAAGACTTATCATCACCGTCTTCGGGCTTGTCGCCACGTTGTGGATATTGCTCGGGCTTGTCCACTGGCCGATATTCAAGGGTGTCTCCGATGCGTCCATCGCCATGACCGGTGCGCTGCTGCTCTTCATTATACCGTCGGACATGAAAAATGGCGTGTTCCTTCTCGATTGGAAGACTGCTGTGAAGATTCCCTGGGACGTCATCCTGCTCTTCGGCGGCGGCCTGTGCCTGGCCGGTGGTTTCCAGGAGACCGGGCTCACCAAGTACATCGCCGGCCTGCTCGTGGGCCTGGAAGGCATGCACCTCATTTACATCATTGCCGCTGTTGTCGCCCTGAACATCTTCCTTACCGAGGTGACCTCCAACACGGCCGTGGCCACCTTGATGATACCGGTGATGGGCGCCATCGCCGTGGGCATTCACGTGCATCCTTACGGTACCATCGTTGCGGCCTGTATTGCCTGCTCCTACGCCTTCATGCTGCCTGTGGCCACGCCTCCCAACGCCGTTGTGTTCGGCTCCGGGGCGGTGACCATCCGGCAGATGGCGCGAACAGGCTTATGGCTTAACATTCTGGGCATCATCCAGATTACTCTGGTTGTGTATTACCTCATGCCCTGGGCCTGGGGCATCGACCTTTCGGTCATTCCCAGTTGGGCATTGCCGAAATAATTGGCCAATGGCTTGAAACGGAGCGGGCGGGTGAGCCCCGTCCGCTCCATTTCGCTTTTCGTACTGGGAGGCGACCTTTCGGTTGGGCTGCGCGTTTTCGGCCGGAAACGAGGTGCGTCGATGGAGTTGCTGTTCTGTCTGATTCTTGTGATCTTGTTGCGAGTGATCATCGCGTCAGCAGCGCCGCCCCCTGAGGCCGAAGAGGGTGCGTTGGCTCCATGTGACATGCCGTTGCGGGTGCATCAGGTTGTCCGCCGTAAGGCTCAAGGTATTTCCATCCGCACGGTGCATGTGGAAATGGACGGCGCAAGCACTGTTCGGTATCACATCGCCGGATCCATGCCGGATGGCGGCGAGGTTGTTCTGGTTGTCCACGGCGATGGGGAGATCACCGGGTCAGGTTGTGCGGAAGGCTGCGGCGAATTGCCTCAGGAAGTACGCAAGCGGCTGTTCGAGTGGATGCCGTCCTTCCATCCCTCCTCCGCGGCTGTGCGTCGTGTGCGGGGCAGGAAAAGTGTCTGGTACGAAATTGACGGCGAAATATCCGACGGCCTGCCGGTTGACGTGAAAATTTCCCATGACGGACACGACCTGCTTATGACAGTTTCCGACAGGCGGCCGTAACCACCCTCAGTGGCGGCTATGGCGTTCTTCGCTCGTATGGAAAGACAAAACCAAGGACAGCTGCATGAAAATCGCATCCATTATGAACACCAGGATCGCCACGACCAGCCCTGATGAAGTTTTCATAGACGTGCTCTGGACCATGCGGGGCATGCCGTCGCGCCTGCTGCACGTTGTTGATCCGCAGGGCAAGCTTCTCGGTGTTATTTCCAGTTACGACGTGCTCAAGGTGATGCTCCCGTTCTATCTTGATTCCAACCTTGCCAAGGCCATGGCCTTCGACGAGGAGTTCGCGAGGCGGATATTGGATGACAACAAGGAACTCACCGCCAAGGACCTCATGGTCGAGGACTATGTGACGCTTTCCGAAGACGGGCACTTTCTGGAGGCTGAGGCCCTGCTCAAGGAAAAGGCCGTAAACGCCCTGAGCGTGGTGGACGCCAACGGGCACGTGGTCGGCGAGGTCACCCGCAAGGCCGTTCTATCCAAGCTGATAGACTTGTTTGCCCCTGTTCACGAAAGCGAATAAAACGGAGTTTCACAGATGTTCTGGATAGCCGTCGGAATTTTCTTCACCGCCTATGCGGTCATTGTCTCGGAAAAGATTCACAAGACCAAAGTGGCCATGTTCGGAGCGGCGCTGACGCTGCTCACCAAAGTTCTCACCCAGCACGACGCCCTGCATAACATTGACCTGGGCGTGGATTGGAACGTCATCTTCCTGCTCATCTCCATGATGATCATGGTCAATATCATGACCAAATCCGGCGTTTTTCAATATGTGGCCATCAAAGCCGCCAAGGTGGCCAAGGGAGAACCCTTCCAGGTGATGGTGATCTTCTCGCTGGTCACCGCCGTCGCCTCGGCCCTGCTTGATAACGTCACTACAGTGCTGCTTCTGGCCCCGGTTACCCTGCTCATCGCCAAAGAACTGGAAGTGGACCCCGTGCCTTTTCTGATTACCGAGGCATTGGCCTCCAACATCGGCGGCACCGCAACGCTGATCGGCGACCCGCCCAACATCATGATCGCCTCCAAGGCCGGGCTTGATTTCATGGCCTTCATCTACCACCTCACCCCGGCGATCATCATTATCATGGCCGTGTGGATGGTCATGTGGAAAATGGTGTTCGCCAAACGCCTTCACGTGCGCGAGGAACTGAAAAAACGTATCATGGGCATGGATGAAAAAGTGCTCATCAAAGATTCGGCTCTGCTCAAGAAGTCCGGTACCGTCATGGCGCTGACCATCCTGGGCTTCATGTTCCACGGCGTATTCCACTACGAACCGGCCACGGTTGCCCTGGCAGGCGCGTCGTTGCTGCTGCTCATTACCGGCGAGGACCCGCACCACGCCCTTGCGGAAGTGGAGTGGTCCACCATCTTCTTCTTCATCGGCCTGTTCATTATTATCGGCGGCACAGTGAAGGTAGGCTTCATCGAGTTGCTTTCAAGCAAGATGATCGCCCTGACCGGCCCCACGCCGGAGAGCATGTTCACTCTGGCCATGGTCATGGTCTGGTTTTCGGCTATCTCCTCGGCAATTGTCGACAACATACCCTTCGTGGCCACCATGAATCCCTTGCTGGTGGATATGGCCGAAAAAGTGCTCGGCCCTTCCAGCGGCCTCAAGGGATTTGAACTGATGCAGCATCCCACCATGATGCCGGTGTGGTGGGCTCTGGCCCTGGGTGCCTGCCTGGGCGGAAACGGCACGGCCATAGGCGCATCAGCCAACGTCATCGTGGTGGGCATGAGCGAGAAAGCCGGGCACAAGATCACCTTCCTGCGCTTCATGAAGTACGGAGTGCCGGTGATGTTTTTGACCGTCGCCCTTTCGTCGGTGTATTTGTATCTGCGGTATTATGTGCTGAAGTGGTAGCATGAACCGAGGCGCGGGGAGAGCCTCCCTTCCCGCGCCCGCCGGAACTGTGGCGTGAGCGGTGGAACGGCTCTTGCTTGAAGTACTGTCGTACAGGCAGCGCAACAGCAGGAGAGCAGACATGAGCACCGGACTCGGTCGGAATCCCCGGCCTCTTCAATGGATTCCCCGCCTTATCAAAGCCCACGCCCTGGTGGATGGCGGCACTCGGTTGGCCTTGCGTCAGGAATCCGCCTTGCGCGGGCAGGAAACCGGCTGCGGTCCGGGACACACGAAATCCTGCGGAACGGCCTGTCACCAGCGCAATGTCTCCGTAACCGCCGTGGAACTTGCCGGCGCGTTGTGGCATCTGAACCGTAACGCAGCAGACGACGTGCGCCGGGATGTCCTGTCGCGCCTTGGCGAGCCGTCCGGCCAAATCCCTTCGGCCGGGTGTCCGTTTGCTCTGCAAGACGCCTGTACGGTCTATCCTTTGCGCTTCATGGCCTGCCGTCAATTCTTCGTCACCGGCTCCAATGGCCAATCCGGCCTTCCAGATGGCAATGGCTTGAGCCCGGTTTTGCGCATCGGCGCGCTTATCACTCCATTGCGGCAATTCACTCTCCGCGCATTTTCGCTGCTGCTGCCATTTTATGGCATCAGCGGTACTTTGCACGATCCGCTCTATCTGGAAGCTCTGCTGCGCGAGCTTTCTTCGCCGGTGAATTCCTGGAGCGTCACCGATCCGGCGCAACTCCTCGATGACGTCGAACACGCCCGCCTGCGCCCACGCACCCTGGCGGCGTAGGACATAAGACCCAGGGGGCGCGGCCCCCTGGACCCCCGCTGGGGGTGCAGGGCACCCCCAGGCCCCCCCTATAGTAGCGTACGCGTACGTGTAGCTATATGGGGGGTCCGGGGGGC